>CAMODW010000001.1 GCA_946611635.1 uncultured Bacillota bacterium
TTTTTCTTTTTTTCAATGATTGACTTTTAAGTATATTTATTGTTAGTATATTAAACAATTTAAAACTAGTGAAATAGTGAAAATACCTCATGAATATAGAATCTTAAATGCTTTAGGATGTGTTAAAGTATTAGATGGAGAACCTCTTTATTTAAATTGGAATAATTTGTTAGATAGTTGTGTTGATAGTCGGGTAAGTAAGGTTTTTCATATGTTGAGAAAATATGATTTTACAGCAGAAGAGAATAAAAGACAAGAAAAACTATTAACTGATTATTATAGTGGTAGTTTTGACGATAGAAGAATAATAAGAGTTAAGCCTTATAGAGAAGATAAAAAAGAAATATATGGTATACCAAAAAATGCTGAATACTTATTACTTACGCGTAGATATGAAGAAAGAACTTTTTCATTCTGGATGGATGATATTGTTGTTCTTACTAAGCCTTTATATTTATATGAGTTAATGGTCAGATCTTTTAAAGAGCATGACTATAAAAGTATTATTGGTCAGGATATTAGTTCACATTTACAACTCTTTGATGTTAGCAAAGAGCCTTATAAGGTTTTTTCTAAAAACATGGTACAGGATGCTTTTAACGTTGGTCTTTTAGATTTTTTAAATAGGGAATCTAATTATTCTAAATTCATTGATGATGTGAGACAATCAGGAATGGTTTTGGAAAAGTCTTTGAAGTATTCAAATAAAATACTTTGACAAATGTAATAAAATGTTGTTTAATGTTATTAGAAAAAACGAGGAACAAGAGAGTAGAATAGTTAGTAGCTATTAGAGATGAAGGGTCACCGGGTGAAAGCCTTTCTTAGTGAAGAGTATTTGAACATGACTTGGGAGTTGTATATCTGAAGTAGTAGTAAGATATAATGTTTATCGCATTAAGATATTAAGAAGTAATTAAGGTGGTACCACGAGTAATTCGTCCTTGGGGATGGGTTACTCTTTTATTTTCTAAGTAATCTTTTGAACTCGCTAGAAGAAAGGAATGATATTTATGAAGAAAGATATTTTTATTGGAGGGGCTTGGCCTTATGCAAACTATTATTTACATGTTGGGCATTTAGCTTCATTACTTCCAGGAGATGTACTAGCTAAATACTATAGAGGTAAAGGAGATAATGTTATATATGTATCTGGTTCTGATTGCCATGGTACTCCTATAACAGAAAGAGCTAGAAAAGAGGGTAAAACTCCTGAAGAAATAGCAGGCTTTTATCACGATGAATTTGTTAAGACTTTTAATAACTTAGGATTTGAATATGATTTATATACTAATACGATGACAGATTATCATAGTAATTATGTTCAAAAACAATTTTTAAGATTAAAAGAAAATGGCTGGATTTATGAGAAAGATGAACCGGCTGTCTTCTGTGAAAAATGCAACAAATTTTTATCAGATAGAGAAATAGTTGGTAAGTGTCCTAATTGTGGAGGAGTTAGTACTGGAGATCAATGTGATGAATGTCTTACTTCTTTAGATAGTGAGGAAGTATTAGATAAGCATTGTAAAATATGTGGATCAGAAACAGTTACAAGAGATAATAAGCATTTATATTTTAAACTTACAGCATTTGAAGATGAATTACAGGATTTAATAAAGAATAATAGTAGTTTATGGAGAAAAAATGCCATTGGTGAAGCTCAAAAATATATTGATACAGGTCTTAGAGATAGAGCAGCAACTAGACAATTAGATTGGGGTATTCCTGTTCCAGTTGAAGGATTTGAAGATAAAAGAATATATGTATGGATAGAAGCGGTAATGGGCTATTTATCTGCGGGACAAAAAGTTGCTGAGGAGAGGGGAATAGATTTTGATAAGTATCTATCAAATGATAATAAGAATTTAAGAACTTATTATGTACATGGTAAAGATAATATTCCTTTTCATACTACTATTTTCCCTGCTTTAGTTTCAGGATTACAATATAACTATCGTTTGCCTGATTATATTGTTTCAAGTGCTTTTGTTAATTTAAATGATGAAAAAATGAGTAAGAGTAAAGGAACTCTTTTAACAGCAAATGAATTATTAGAAAGATTTCCTAAGGATACTTTAAGATTCTATTTTACTTATTTAGGACCAGAAACTCATGATACTAATTGTTCTGTAGAAGAATTGATACAATGTCATAACAAGTTCTTAGTAGGTCAACTAGGTAATTTTGTTAATAGAAATTTAGGGTTTATTAATAAAAAATTTGATGGTGTAATTACTGAGGGTGAAATTGATAAAAAGGTTAGAAAAGCTACTAAAGAAGCTTATAAATCAATTGGTGAAGCAATTGAAAGAGGAGAATTTAGAAATGCTTTATCTCAAATATTAGAGTATATATCAAATGCTAATAAATATTATGATTCTAATGAGCCTTGGGTAAAAGTAAAAAATGAAAATTTAACAGAGTTTAATAATGTTACATATACTTGTGTATATATGATGGCAAATATTGCTAACTTAATAAAACCATTTATGCCGGATGCTTCCGATAAGATTAAAGATATGTTGTCTTTTGCGGATTATAAATGGGATGAAGAAGTAATTAAGGGTAATATTACTATTAAAAACTTTGATATGTTGTATAATCGTATAGATTAAATTGATTTTTATCTTTGTTTTGGTTATAATGATATTATAGGAGTGAAGAAAATGAAAATAAGGAATAAAGAAGAATATGAAGAGTTTAAAAAAAGTAATTTGCCAAAGGAAATGGTAGATCATCCCGCTTTTAGAGAGGCTTGTGATTGGACGGTAAGCGATTTCTTTTCTAATGGTTATTCAATAGATGTTGAACTATCTAATGATAATAAATCGTTGTTTGTAAGGACTAATGCTAAAGTTTTTAGAGGAACAGAACTTCCTCATAGTGTTATGCAAGGAATAGATATTACTTTAGATAATAATGGTGGATTATCAAAGACTATGACTTACGGTGAATTATATGATGCTTTATCTTATTATCATAAATATATTCATGCTAGAAACGGTAGTCTTAATGTAAATCAAATTGATTCGGTATTGTCAACTAGTTATACTCATACTATTTATGATAAAAATGGGATAGTAATGGCATCATCAAATTATTATAAACCAGACTGGGGACTTAACTGCCAAAGATTTGATGATGAGAATAAATTTAGAAGTCAACTATTCTCAAACGGATGGCATAAACCAAGTGAGTGGTCTATTGATGGAAGACCAAAAATCCCTTCTTTTTGCAAAGACGCTTATATTGTGGGAACAGTTAGAGATCCTGAGCATCCTGGACTTGCGAATCTTTATCAACAAGAGGTAGGGTATAATGGTATGATAACTAAAACTAAATCGTATTTAGGATGTGTTCATGGTGAATGGCCAGATATTTTAAGAGTTGATCATTATGAAGTGTATGCTGAACTTAAAGATGGTAATTGGGAAGTGACTGATGAATTTAAATCATTTTATCCTAATATGAGTGTAGAAGAAATAAAAGAAATGCTTGCTTTAAGGTTTGTTGATGCTCTTGAAGGATCTGAAACCAAAAAGTATCGTTCTGGAAAGTATATAGCTTTAAAAGAATTAACTGCTGTAGCTAATGCTAAATATACGGCTGGAAGAAATATGTAAAAACTAAAGGTGTGTAAGTGATTACACATCTTTTTCTTAAGCAAGAGATACATTATAGTATGCTATATTTGAATATTAGGCATTGGGATATATAAACTTTGTAGATATGAGAATTTGTTTGTAAAATAATAAATTTTATGATAATCTAATTATGAGTGTAGGTGATTTTTAGATGGGAATACTTAATTTTTTAACTTCGAAGATGCTTGGTGAAAATGAGCCAGAAAGTAAATACGGTTTTATTTATGGCTTGGATATGCATGGAGTTGATTTAAATGAAGGAATTGAAAAAGGGATAGTGGAGCCTTTGATGGAGGCAAGAAGAAAAGGTAAACGTTTTTGTGTTGATTTTGGAAGCACAGTACCGGTTTATAAGTGGGATAAATATGGAGATGGAACTTGGAATCCTCCTAGACATTATATTATGACTTCTGATATTGCTACTCCTGATAATGATTTTGAACAAGAAGAGAAAAATATTTATGATTTTCTTAGAGGAAAAAAGCTAGAAGAAGATATGGATATGTCACAAGAAGGTGGAAGAACTTTATAGAGTTCTTTTTTTTGTTTAAAAAAAGACAAATAAGTTTAACTTATTTGTCAACATTTTAAATAAATGTTCTATTATTTATTTTTCTTTGTCAGCTTTTTTAGGCTTTAAATTTTCATTTATTTCATTTATTCTTTTATACATCATTAAGAATAAAATAGAACCTTCAGCCATTAATCTAGCTATTATATTGCCTATTACTAATACTACTAAGAATCCAATAAAGCTATTAGAAATAAGACTTAATGAGAATATTGTTATGAATACAGCTGAGAATAAATAAAGTATTCTGATAAAGAATTCTAAAGTCATAGTTTTAAAAGACAAAAAATTGTATAGTGTTTTAGTAAAACCTGTATATTTATCTTCTTTTTTTGGATCTAAGAATAAAAAATGAATTAAAAAAGCACCAACTATTCCTAAGATAAATGCTATAACAACATAAATAGCTACGTCGCCAAAAACATTAGTGTTGTTTACTACAGGGGCTTCAGTTATGTCATATGGACTCATATAATCTCTCTAACTCCTTTCTGTTACTATTATATCATGAAAGATAATAAATAATGTTATAATTTATATCCGCAGTTTTGACAAAAATTTTCTTTACTAACTTGTACGCCACAATTGGGACAAAAGATAGTTTGAATAGAATTATTGTTATTAATAGTTTGGTAATTATTTATATTTTCTTGATATGTATTTGTTAAATAAAATGGTTGATTTTGATATGAAACTTTTTTAACAAGTTTTATACAGTATATTAATAGGTAAATATAGAATATAAGCCATGGTATAATCATATTGGCGAATATTAAATAATCATATAGTGTATGAGCAAGAACAGGTGCAAGTAAGCTTTTAAAATTATATTTATTATATTCTTTATTTTGTCTTATTTCATGGAATTTTGTATAACACAAATAATATCCCATAATTACACCAAAACAAGTATGTCCTGGTACAGCTGTTAGAGCTCTTAAAATACCATTACCAAAACCATTTTGCAATACGTATAGAATATTTTCTAAACAAGCAAATCCTAAGGAAACAAATGTACAATAAACTATGGCATCATAATATTCATCAAATCTATCAGTTTTATAAACAAAGATTTTAATTATTATCCATTTTACAAACTCTTCAATTAAAGCTACTCCTATGAAAATGTATATAAATAGCATTAAGTAATCTGATGATTCTTGTTCAAGGAAAAAAGCAGCTATTAATTCGCCAATTACAGCGGGAATAGTACTAAATATGCCAAAAATAAATATTTTTATTAAATTAGAAAATGGCTCTTTGTGAGGATCTTTCTTATATATATATATTAATAATAGTATTACTGGTAGAATAGCTATAAATAATAATCCGCTCATTTTTATCACCTATAGTGATTTTAATATAATTAATAATGTTTAGTCAATTGATATTATATATAATAATATTTTTTCTTTATATTATTAAAGTATTGTTTTATAATATGTTTTTTAGAAGGTGGTGTATTATTATTGGGTTATATGATTAGGGAGTTACCTAAAGAAGAACTTCCTAGAGAAAGATTAATGAAATATGGTGCTGGAGCTCTTAGTAATGAAGAATTACTTAGTATTATTTTAAGAACAGGAACAAAGAATAAATGTGTTAAAGATTTAAGTATAGAATTACTTAAGGAATATGATTTGAAAGAACTAGTTAATAGTAGTTATAATAGTATTGCTAAAGTAAAAGGTATAGGGAATGTAAAGGCAGTAACTTTATTAGCTTCTTTAGAACTAGGAAAAAGGGTGTTTATAGATAATAGGGATATAATATACATTAGAAATAGTGATGATGTATATAATTATGTTAGATATGAAATGGAAAACAGTTTGCAGGAAATGTTTATGATATTATGTTTAGACATTAGGAAGAAAATAATATTAAGTAAGATTTTATTTAAAGGAACAGTAGATAGTTCTAGCGTTTATATTAGAGACATATTTAGAGAAGGCGTAAAAAGCAATGCTACTAGTATAATACTAGTTCATAATCATCCGGCAGGCAGTGTTAAGCCTTCTAAGGAAGATGTGTATTTAACTAATCAGATTATTAGAAGTGGAAAGTTATTAGGGATAAGAATTATTGATCATATAATTATTGGAGATAATAAGTATTATAGTTTTTTAGAAGATTATAGTGATTTGTTTAAATAAGAATATAGAAATAAGGAAGGATAAAATATGAGAGCGAGTTTAAAAGATGTTATTTGTGCTTCAGCACGTTGTGTTTTAAAAAATGAGATGTATAAGAACATATTGTTATTTTATTATGATAATTTGATATCGGTAGATCTTGATGAAATAATAAAAAAATATAATAATGGAGATTATTCAGTTTTAGATAATCGAAGAATATCTTTGTTTATGGAACTATCTTCTAAGTTGGAGATTAATCCTGATTCTTTGATAAAAGAATTATGTGCAGCAATGACTTTACATAAATATAAAGCTTTAATTAATATGACTATTCATTTTTATAAAAGAAAAGGAAACTATAATGAGAGGAAGATTCTTTATGAAAATCTTACTTGGGGAGATATAATTAAAGCTTTAGATATTGCTGAAGATATAGTTAATAGTAGAAAAGTTTATGAAGTTTTAAGATATTTATTAATGAATAGTAATTTATATGGTCAAATTAAGGAAAGAAAGCAGTTCTTTGCTTATGTTAAAGATAATCCTGATGATATGAGTAAGTTTTTAGAAGCGATTAGAGATAAAAAAGCAGAGCTTAGATGTATAAGAATGGATTACTCTCGTTATTCAAGGAAAGACATTGGAACAGAAGCGGAAATTGCCCTTTCAGAATTAATTGATTCTCCATTTTTAAAAGATGGTTTATATTTTCAGGGAATGACTGACTTAGAGGAATATATTGAGGGCAATTTTATAGTTCAATATAGAATAAAGAAATCATTTGTTGAAGAGCCTTCAAGTGATGAAGAAGAAATGATTAGAAAAGAGCAATTTGCAAGAAATAGAATGGAGTTTGATTCTGATTCAGATGAAGCAGGTTTTATTTTGAAAGATAATTTTGGTATTCAAATAACAAGAAGAGAGTTAATTAATTTAGGCATTAATCCTGATAGGATAGGTTGGAAACCAATACGCATTGAAAAAAGATTTAAAAATCCTGTTAGTGATTTTAAATGGTTTGGAGCAAATTGTATTGATGCAGGTAGATGTTTAGTTAAAATAGCTAAGTTATAATACATATATATTATTGATAAATTTGACGTTCTAATAGTAGTGTGTTATTATCAACTCACTTGGATAAATGTATTTATTTAGGAATTGTTAGTTTTTTATAAGAGGTGTGAAAAATGAATGCAGAACAGTTTATTATGATGGAAAGATTGATAAAAGATCTTTACAAGTCTGGAGTATATCTTCGTATTAACGAAAGAAACGTTTCGACTTTACTTAGTATTGATATTGAAAGTATTGTTAAGGAGTTTAATACTGGTGAAATAACAATAACAGATTGTGATGATGTTGATCTTATTTATGATGTAGATCGAGAAGAGCTTTTAAATGATGAGGACGTTGATCTTTTCTGTAAATTAATTATTGATCCAAAAGATGTTTTGAGGACGATATTGAAAGCCGATGAGATTTTAGTCTATAAAGAAATGTTTGATAGTTTAGTTGAAAGGAAAAAAAGAAATTCAAGCTTTAATCCTAGCGAAAGAATTGTTGTTAACGATTTGGGTTATAATATTGATTTGTCTTATGGCCAAATTATCCATTCTTTAAAAGGAATTCAAGACTTTTGTGATAATATAGAAGTATATCGCTTCCTTAAATATTGTTTGAAATATTATTCATTAAAAGAAAAAATTGAAAAACGTAAAAGGTTATTTGAATGTGAAAATAAATATTCTGATAAAAGTGCTAAATTATATAGTATTATTAATGGAGTTCAAAGAAAGATGGGTATAATTAGAGTAGCTAATTCTTATTTGGGAACTACTGAATATGCTGGTACCCAGGCAGAAATAGAATTATCTGATCTTTTAGGAGTTCCTTATAGTAGGGATGTTAGATCTATGATAATTGATGGAAAAAGACATGGCGTTAAAAAGACTTTTATCTCTAAACCTTCAACGAAAAGTCAGAAAGATAAAATCATTAAGGAGAGACTTAGTAGACTTGCTAAACGTTGCTATCACTATATTGATGATGGGGGATTTATATTAGCTGGTGATTATGGTATAGAGGTGTCTGAGCGTGAGTTATTAGATGGTGGAATAGAGCCGGCTAAAGTTGGTTGGGAACCTTTGGAATTAACTATCGAACCAATTAGCTTTTCTTCGTTATATGAAAAGGAAAGACCTGACAAATCAATTGAAAGAATGGTAAGAGGTATTACTTTAAATAAATCAAATAAAATGAAATGATTTAATATCATTTCTTTTTATTTATCTTAGATAAATGTTTGACTTAGGACGATATCTTTGTTATAATCTATGTTGTTTTAAAGAGCTTTCTTTAAAAACCGCACTAAAAAGGTTATAAGATTCTTTGTAGGACACCTTAAGGGCGCGTCTTAAATTTATAAGGAGGTATGAAAATGAAAGCTATATTTGTTACTGGTGGAAAACAATATTATGTTTCTGAAGGCGATGTTATCTACGTAGAAAAACTAGATGCTGAAGAAGGTAAAGAGATTACTTTTGATGAAGTATTATATGTAGATGGAGTAACTGGAACACCAACAGTTAAAGGAGCTAAAGTTGTTTGTTCTGTTGATAAACACGGAAAACAAAAGAAGATTGTTGTATTTAAATACAGACCTAAAAAGAAATACCGTAAGACTCAAGGACATAGACAACCATATACTAAGTTAACTGTTAAGAAAATTGTTAAGTAATATGATTAAAATAATTATTAAAGAAGATAAATATATTAATAGTATTAAAATAACAGGACATGCTAATTATAATGAATATGGAAAAGATATAGTCTGCGCGGCAGTTAGTTCTATATGTTTAACTACATGTAATGGAATTATGTCTTTAGAAGATACTATTGAATGTAATGAAAAATCTGGTTTATTAGAAATCAGTGTGAAGAAGATTACTGATATCAATCAAAAACTTTTAATAAATATGTTAGATATGTTAGAAGAATTAAAAGGTCAGTATCCAAAAAATATTGAGATTAGAAATGAGGAATAGATTATGCAAAGATTAAGTTTGAATATCCAATTATTTGCGCACGTTAAAGCTCAAGGTTCTACTCAAAACGGTCGTGATTCTGCTGGTCGTAGATTAGGTGCTAAAGCTGCAGATGGTCAAGTTGTAACAGCTGGAAGCATTTTATATCGTCAAAGAGGAACTAAGATTTATCCTGGTACAAATGTTGGAATGGGAAAAGACCATACTTTATTTGCTAAAATCTCAGGTGTTGTTAAATTTGAGAGATTAGGTAGAGATAAAAAGAAAGTTAGTGTTTACGAAGCTTAATTGAAGACCTATTTAATAGGTCTTTTATTTATGGTATAATATTGTAGTATTAAAGGCGAAGAGTAGAAGGTGTTATTATGTATGTAGATGAAGTTGTTATAGATTTAATAGCTGGTAATGGTGGAGATGGTTGTACCTCTTTTAGAAGAGAAAAGTATATTCCTTTTGGTGGACCTAATGGTGGAAATGGTGGTAAAGGATCCGACATTGTTTTTGAGGTTGATAAAGGATTAAAAACTTTAATAGATTTAAAGTATAGAAAGCAAATAAAAGGTATAAAAGGAGTTAATGGTAAAGGCTCTGATAGACATGGAGCTAATGCTAAAGATGTTATTGTTAAAGTGCCAGAGGGAACTACTGTTATAGATTATGATACTGGGTTAGTTATATGTGATTTAATAAATGATAAAGATAGATATGTTATTTGTCATGGGGGCCGAGGCGGAAGAGGAAATAGAGCTTTTGCTACTCAACAAGAACCAGCTCCTAAGATGAGTGAATATGGAGAACCTGGTGAAATAAAAAAAGTAAAATGTGAAGTAAAAGTAATTGCGGATGTTGGGCTAGTTGGAATGCCTTCTGTTGGTAAAAGTACAATTTTATCTTTAATTAGTAATGCTTCTCCTAAAATAGCTGCATATCATTTTACTACGTTAGCTCCTAATTTGGGTGTAATAAATTTAAAAGATGGTAGAAGATTTGTTATGGCTGATTTACCAGGGTTAATTGAAGGGGCTTCAGAAGGAGCGGGGCTTGGTGAAAGATTTTTAAAACATGCAATGCGTACAAAAATCATAGTTCATGTTATAGATATGGGATCTTTTGAAGGTAGAAATCCTATTGATGATTATAAACAAATTAGAAAAGAATTAGAAAAATATGATGAAAAATTAGCACGTAAGGCAGAAATAATTGTTGCTAATAAAATGGATTTACCTGATGCTAAAGATAATTTAAAAAAATTTAAGAATAAATTTCCTAAGTTAAAAGTGATAGAAATTAGTGCTATTAATAATCAAGGTTTAGATAATATGATGGTTGAAATAGCAGATTTACTTGATAATACGGAATTAGAGCCTTTATATGAAGATACAAAATTCGAAAGTCATATTATATATAAATTTAAAAATGAGAAACCTTATACAATAACTAGAGATTCAGAAGGAGTTTGGATTATTAAAGGTGCTGAGATTGAAAAATTATTTAGAATGACTAAATTTCAAGAAGATGAAAGTGCTTTAAGGTTTGCTAGAAAGCTAAGAGGAATGGGAGTAGAGGAAGAGTTGGAACGTCTTGGTGCTCAACGAGGTGATGATGTTCAAATTCTAGATTATATGTTTACTTTTAAAGAATAGTAGATATTGAAAGATAATATCTACTTTTTTTATTTATTATGATATATTAAATGTATAAAGATGATTATTATATATAAAAATATTTCTTTGGTGATGGAGGTATTAGTTTGAAAGTATTATATACAGCATTTAAGGGGAAGACTAATTCTTCAAAAATATTACTTGATCAGATAAAAAGCGATAATAAAATCTATTTAACAAACAGTTTTGAGGCAAGTGTTAAAGAATTAATAGATAAAATTAAGAGTAATGAATATGATCTTATAATAGCATTTGGGCAAGCTCCAATAGAGAGGAATACTATTAAAATAGAAACTACGGCTAGAGGAGAAGAATGTTTAATTACAGATTACGACTTTAAGAATATTAAAAACAATTTAGAAAAGAAGTATAATGTTCTTATTTCAAATGATGCCGGTAATTATTTGTGTAATAATATTTATTATAATGGTTTAAAATATATTAAAGATAATAGTTTAAAAACTAAAATGCTTTTTATTCATATTCCAAAGATTAATAATATGAATAATATAGAAGATTTAGGAGATTTAATACTTTTAGACAAGAAAAGTATTAGAAAAGCTGTAAGAACTTATTTAATAAGAGATAATAAAGTATTGGTAATCCAATATAAACAAAAATATGTAGGTTATTATAATATACCTGGAGGTAAGATAGAAAATAATGAATCCTCAGAGCAAGCATCGATAAGAGAATTTAAAGAAGAAACGGGTATCGACATAATTAAACAACACTATGTTGGGAAATGTATGCTAGAATTTCCTGATAGAATATTTGATTTTGATGTTTATTATGTAGATGAATATGATGGGAAGCTATTAGATTTTTTTGATAATAAGACTTTATGGGTAGATTTAGAAAAAATACAAAAGGAGTCTAAAATATTGGCGAGTATTAGAATGATCAAGTATATAAAAGATAATATGAATTTAAAGATGTTTTGTGATGATGAAGATAACATTATTAAAATAGTTGATTTAAATAAGGATGATAAAAATGAATAGTAAACTCGTAGATAGTGTTGAAAAATATGTAAAAAAACAAATAGAAGAATATAAGGAATCTTCTTTAGACCATTATGATTTTTGGGAAGAACATGTTAAATATGTTTATGATGAGAGTATGTTATTGGCTGGGGTTTATGGTGCTGATAAAGAAATCGTTGCTTTAGGTGCTTTACTTCATGATATAGCTTTAATTAATAGAGTTGGAGAGAAAAAGGATCATCATATAAATGGTGAGATAATAGCTAGGGGTCTTTTAACGAAGTTTAATTATGATGAAAAGAAAAAAGAAAGAGTACTTAAGTGTATTTATAATCATAGAAGTAGTAATAATGCTCAATCTATTGAAGAGTTATGTGTAGCTGATGCAGATATTTTAGCTCATTTTGATAATGTTCAGATGCTTTTAAATATTGTTTATAACAAAGAACATCTAAATGGAAGAGAAGCTAAGGAATGGCTGAAAGAAGCTTTAGAAAAAGATTATAATGATTTAAGTGTTAAAACTAAAGAAAAGTATAGATATAAATATAAAAAAATATGTGATTATTACTTAGAGAATAGGTGATTTAATGAAAGATGTTGTTATAAGAAATCTAAAATTAGCTGATTATGATGATGTATATGATTTGGAGAAACAAGTATATAATATTCATTATATATATCGCTCTGATATATATAATGATGTTAATAGTTTATTTCCTAAAGAATTTTATAATTCTATTATAAAAGATAATGATGCAATAAATATTGGGATAGAATGTAATAAAGAAATAGTTGCAGTTCTTTTAGCAAGTATTAAAGAGACAAATAATATATCTATTGTTAAAAAGAGAAGATTTTGTTTTATAGATGATATTGTTGTAGATAAGTCTTATAGAAGAAAAGGATTTGCTAAAAGATTGTTTGAAGAGTTGAAATTAAGACTTAAAAAGTTAAATGTTCAAGATATTGAATTGGTTGTATGGCCTTTTAATAAAGAAGCAATAGGATTCTATGAATCATTAGGAATGAGTGTTAAGAATCTTCGATATGAATTGAAAACTTGTGAAGATATTAAGACGGAAATAATGGAAATTAAAACTTCGCAAAAGGCAAAAGAAAAACAATAGAGGTTAATAATACTGTATATATAAAAAGTATGTTATACTAGTTATTGTGATGAAGATGAAAAAAATAGCAAGTTTAATAGTTATAATTGTATCTTTTTTTATAATAGAAGTTAACGCTCTTAATAAGAGTGTTGTTGATGTGACTAAAATAACTATGAGTGAAGCTATAGATTATTTAGATAAAGGGGTAATTACTTCAGAAGAATTGGTTAAATTATATTTAGATAGAATTAATACTTATAATAGTGATTATAATGCTATTATTACAGTAAATCCTAATATTATTGAGGAAGCTAAAGAATCTGATGAATTAAGAAAAAATAATAAAAAAAGAGGATTATTGGAAGGTATTCCAATAATAGTAAAAGATAATATAGATGTTAAAGGAATGCCAACAACGGCAGGAGCTAAAGCTTTAATTGATAATTATCCTTTAGAAGATGCTGATGTTATTAAAAAGTTGAGAAGTGAAGGGGCGTTAATTATTGCTAAAGCTAATATGAGTGAATTTGCTTTTTCAGCAAAAGATAGTTATAGTTCTTTTGGTTATGTTAGTAATGCTTATAGACTTGGTTATAGTTCTTATGGGAGTAGCGGTGGCAGTGCTGTTTCGGTGGCACTTTCTTTTGGAAGTGTGGCTTTAGGAACTGATACAAATTCTTCTGTTAGGCTTCCAGCAGCTGCGGCGGGTTTAGTAGGAATTAGACCGACGACTGGGAAAATATCTTCGAAAGGGGTTATTAATTACGATATTAATCGAGATACAGTTGGTATTATAAGTAAGAGTATTACTGATAGTAGAATTATATGGGGAATATTATCTGATGAAAAGTCTGATTATGTAATAGATAATGATAAAACAATAATAATAGGAATTCCTAAGAATTTATATGAAGGTAATGGTAAAGATGGATATGGTGTACTTAATGCGCCTTTTCTTCCTATTAAAGAAATGTTTGATAATGAAATAAATAAGATGAGTCAAAAGAACGTAGAAATAGTTTATTTAGATGATATATATACTAATACTTTTTCTAAGTATAATAATCTGTCAGTTGCTGGTTATACGATGTGTAAGGCTTTTAATGAATATATAAAGGGTACTACAGGATCTATAAGAAGTTTTGGAGATTTAGTTAAAAGTAAAGAGAAAGTATTTGGTTTATCAGGGTATTATAAGTCATGTAATTATAGTAATAAGAATTATAATAATACAATTAAGTATATGAATTTAGCTAAGGAATATATGAATAATATTTATAATAAGTATAACTTAGATTATGTAATTTATCCGACTACTAAGAACGAAATATATAGTAAAGGAAATAATTATATGTTAAAAAATGTTAGTGGTACTATGTCTTCAACAATAGGATATCCTAGTATAACAATTCCTCTTGGGTATTATGATAATTTACCTTATGGTTTGGAAATTATGGGTAAACCTAATGAAGAACAATCTTTATATAGTTTTGCAGAAATAATAGAAAAAGATAATTATTTAGTTAATTATCAAGAGAGTTCTGCTGCAAAACTATATGATGTTCCTCAAGATGTTGAATCTTTAGTTAAATTTTATATGATAAATTCAAACGAGGATAATGCTTGGCTTAAAGATGTTAAGAAATATTTTAATAAATATAATGAAAGTGAATATGAGAAAAAAATATCTAGTGAATTGTTAGAAAGTTTTATTTCTTTACAAAAAGAAAAAAATGTAATGATAAAAAAAGTAAGTGTTGTGAAATTGATTAATGAGTATTTCTCAATACTATTTATGATTTTATTAATTACTTTTATATTTTTATTTTCGATGTTATTAACTTTTAAAATTTTTAAGAATCTAATAAGGAAATACTAGTAATAGTATCCTTTTTTATGGTAGAATTCCTCTTGGAGGGTAGATTTTTTATGAATTATGATGTGATTATAGTAGGAGCTGGTCCTGCTGGGTTATTTTGTGCATATGAATTAATAAATAATAATAAAGATTTAAAAGTAGCTATTATAGAAAAAGGATCTTCTGTTAAAAAGAGAGTTTGTCCAATGAATAAAATGGGAGTTCCTTGTCAAAATTGTAATCCTTGTGCAATTTTAGCTGGATATGGAGGAGCTGGAACTTTTTCTGATGGTAAACTTAATTTTATTTCTAAACTTGGTAAAAGTGATTTAACTAAGTATATGCTAGAGAGTGAAGCGGATAAATTAATTGATGAAACTGAACAAATATTTAATAAGTTTAATATGGATGCTGAGGTTTATCCATCAAATATGGAAGAAGCTATTAATTGGCGTAAAAAGGTTGCTATTGCAGGAGCAAGATTGTTAATTATTAAGCAAAAGCATTTAGGAAGTGACCATTTGCCTGGATATATAGATGGTATTTGTAAATACTTGCTAGAAGCTGGAGTAACTATGATTGAAAGAGCAGAAGTTACGGATATCAAAACTATAACTAAGAATAAACACGAAGTTGTTTATAAAACAGGTAATAAAGAAGAAACATTAATATCTAAGAATGTAGTTGTAGCCCCAGGAAGAACGGGAGCTAAATGGGTTCAAGAACTTGCTGATAAATATGATATACCTTATTTGACTCAAAGTATTGAAATAGGGGTTCGTGTTGAAGTAAGAAAGGATATTATGGAAGAAATAACTAATGTTATTTATGATCCGACTATATTTATAAAGACTGATACTTATGGAGATGAAATACGTACTTTTTGTACAAATCCAGGTGGCTTTGTAGCTAAAGAAAACTATTATGGTTTTATTTGTGTAAACGGTCATTCGTTAAAAGATATAAAAAGCAATAATACTAATTTCGCATTTATATCTAAAGTTAACTTAACAGAACCTGTAACTAACACAAGATTATATGGAGAAAGTATTGCTAGAATAGCTAATGTGCTTGGAGATGGGAAACCAATTATTCAAAGTTTAAAGGATTTAAGGAATGGCCGTAGAAGTGAATGGCATCGCATTAGGAAAGGTTTTATAGAACCAACTTTAAAAGACTGTGTTGCTGGTGATTTAGCGTTAGTAATGCCTCATAGAATAATAACTAATATACTAGAAGGATTAGAAAAACTAGATAAAATTATACCTGGAGTTAATAATGATGATACTTTATTATATGGACCGGAAATAAAATTCTTTTCTAACGAAATTGAAACTAATGATGAATTTAGATTAAAAAAAGATAATATTTATTTTGTTGGAGATGGCGCTGGTAAAGCTGGTAACATAGTTACAGCTGCAGCTACAGGACTTGTTGCGGCTCGTTCAATTTTAAATAATAAATAAGAAGAAAATTCTTCTTTTTTTATTGCTTTTATAATTCATTGCAATATTATAATATTTATTTTATAATTATTTATAGTAGGAAGTGTGTACTAATGAGAATAAAAAGAGGTAATAGTATATGTGTTTTTTCTTCTAAAGGTGGGGTTGGTAAAACTTTTAATACTATTAGTTTAGCTGGAATTTTTGAGCTTCTTAAAAAGAAGGTATTAATAATTGATTTTGATTTATATAGTGGGGATGTTGCTTCTTATTTAAATAAGTCAATAAAAAAAGATTTATTTGATATTTCTTTAGATTTGGATGTTAGAGTTGTAAAAGATATAAAAGAATATGTTACTAAGTTTGATGAGTATATAGATATTTTACCAGCTCCGATAGATCCAAGAATGGCTAATAAGATTAATGCAAATAATATTAGTACAATAATTGATAAGGCAGCTTTATCATATGATGTTGTTTTAATTGATACTAATCATGCACTAAATGAGATATCATTATCAGTTTTACAAACTGTAGATTGGATATTGTTGTTAGTTAAAAATGATCCTTTAGATATTAAGAATACTAGAAATCTTATAACTTTGTTAGACGAAAATGAATTTAGAAATTATAAAGTTATTTTGAATAATAGTAGAGATCCTTTTAAACGTTATTTCACTTTATTTGATATAAAAAGAATTATTAGACATAATATTGATTATACTTTATCAGAGGAATTGTATTTAAAAGAGATAGAAAAATATATTATGGAAGGTTTAATTGTTACTTTAGATAGTAAGTTTTCTGATTATTTCTTTAAAGATTATAAAACTTATTTAACTATTGCTACTGATATTTTAGGAGGGGATAGAAATGAGTAAAAATTTATTATCTGCTTTTAATATTGAAGTAAATAAAGAAAAGTATTATAACAAGAAAGATTATGATGTATTTAAAAATAAAGATTTGTTAGATAGTTTTAGAATAAAAATATTAGAAAAACTAAGTGATAGGTCACTTTATAATAAGCTCGATAGAGACGATATTATAGAGGAGATAAAAGCTACTTTAGCAGGATATGAAATTAGTAATGAAGAAAGAATTTATTTGTATAACTTAATAGACAATGAAGTTAATGGTTATGGTCCCTTAACAGAATTGTTAGCTGCTAAGGATATAAATGAAATAATGGTTAATGGTTATAATGAAGTTTATGTAGAGAGTAATGGAAAAATAATAAAAGATGATAGTGTATCTTTTATTGATGATAAGCATATAATAAGAGTTGTCCAAAGCTTAATAAGTGAAACTGGTAAAGTGATAGATGTTAATAATCCAATTGTTGATGCTATACTTCCTGATGGTAGTAGAGTTAATGCTATTGTTCCGCCAATATCTTTACATCCAACTATAACGATAAGAAAATTTAAACAAAACTTAGTAGAAATGAATACTTTAGTTGGAAATGGTACTTTGACACCGTATATGGCTGAGTTTTTGTCAGCAGCTATGGAAGCTAAGTTTAATATTATTATTAGTGGAGGAACTTCTTGTGGTAAGACTTCAATTCTAAATACTTTAAGTAATTATATAAAAGAAGATGATAGAACTATTACTATTGAAGATTCTCGAGAACTTAATTTAAAAAGTAAACATGTTGTATCTTTGGAAACTAAAGTTGATAATTATGGAAATAATGATGTTACTACCCGTGATTTATTACGTAATGCTCTTAGGATGAGGCCTGATAGAATTATTATTGGGGAAATAAGAGGTGAAGAGGCATTTGATTTATTACAAGCGATGAATACAGGATGTAATGGATCAATGACGACTATGCACGCTAATTCACCTAAAGATGCTTTAAATAGACTAGAGACGATGGTGTTAATGAGCGGTATTGATGTTCCTATTAAGAATTTAAGAGAATATATAGATAATGCTATTGATTTGATTGTTCATATGGAGAGAATGCCGGATGGTAAAAGAAAAATAGTTTCTATTTCAGAAGTTAATGGTATTAAAGATAATGAATTAATAATTAAGAATATATTTGATTTTAAAATTGATAAGGTATTAGATGATGGAACAATAGAAGGTAAGTTTACTTTGAATAAATCTATTCCTAATGTTTTAAAAGAGATGAATAAAAAAGGAATTACTTCGGTAGATTATATGTTTAAAAAGAATAAGTAGGTGAGTTTTATGGAAGAGTATAAAATAATGTTTCAAATTATAGCTTTTGTTTTTATTTTTATACTTGTTTACTATTTATATAGATATATAATCTATATTTTTCGTGCTCATAGGTTGAAATCTTATACTATAAAAAATACTAAAAAGAACTATGTTTATAGTAATATTGATAAAATTACTAAGAAGTTTGTAAATTTAAATTTTTATCAAAAGAGAAAAAATAGGTATGATAAATATTTAACAAGTAATACTGTTTATAATAGTTCTCATATATTAACTTTAAAACTTTTTACAGGAGTTTTGTTAGTGCTTGTTTATTTGTTTGAATGTATGCTTTATAAACTAAATTTGAATTTATTTATAGCAATAATATTATATTTAGTAGGTTATTATATTATTGATATCATATTATATTTTGAATATAGTAATAAGGTATTAAAAATGGATAATAATCTTACTAAAGTAATGATTATAATGAATAATGGATATCGAGTTAATAAAAACCATAGAGAGGTTATAGATGCTATTATTGAGGAAGTAAGAGAGCCTTTAAAAAGTGAATTTAAGATAGTTAGAAATGATTTGTCTAAAGGCTTAGACATTAGTAATTCTCTTTTTAGAATGTATGAGAGAACAGGCATTGAAAAAGTATTATATATGTCAGAATTACTAGGTCTTAATGTTAAATATGGAATTTCTATTATTGATATATGTGATGCTTTAGAAAAGATGATTTGTAAGAAAGAAAAGAGAGAGTTTTATTTGCTTAGATTGAAGAATACTAATAAACTAGTTATTTCTTTATTAGCAATTATTCCTTTGTTTGTAGTTGGTCTTCTGATTATAATGAATTATGATTATTTCTTAATGTTAGAGCTAAATAAAATAATAATTATTACTCTTGGTGAATTATTTATATATATAGTTTATATGTTTGTGATTCTTTCAGTTTTTAGGAGGGAATTATGAAAAAGTTACAAAGAAAGATAAAATTATTAGGAATAAATTATGATGCTAACATTTTTAATTCTTTAAGATTAGTATTTTCTTTAATATTATTTTTCTATTTAATATTTAGTATTAAATATGGGTATATAATTGCACCTTTGATAGCTATTATATTTTATTTGTTAAGTGAGTATGTTGTTATTGATATTCCTTTAAGAAATAAAATAATAAATATGGAAAAAGAAGGTATTGAGTATGTTTCTTCTTTGCTGTTAAACTTAAAAAATAGTAAATCTATTAGAGTTAGTATAAAAAACAGTTCTAGAGTTATTAATAGTGATCTTAGTAAAGAATTTTCACAAGTTATTAATGATACTAAAATTGGATTAACTTTAGAAGAAAGTTTAAATAATCTTAGTGAAAGAATTCCTAGTATATTTTTACAAAATATTATTTTAAATTTAAAAGAAAGTGATAAAAATGGAACGAATGTTATTAATAGTATAGAGAGACAATTAGAAGCCATGGAGCAACATTATGAAGAAATAGTAGTAGGTAAAAATAAATCTATACCAATAATAATGTGTTTAAATACTATATTATTTTTATCTTTGATGATAGTTTTCCTTTTTTATATTATTAAATAAGTCTTACTTTGGTAGGACTTTTTTGTTTAAATTTTACATATTTATATATTTTTATTATAATTGTATTATGAAAAAGGGATTGTTATGGAAAAAAGAAAGTTGGGTTTTTTTGAATATTTTTATATATTTTTGATGGGATGTTTATTTGGATATGTTGTTGAAGTGCTATGGTCTTTTTATAGACATCATATTTTTATTAATCATACAGCCTTAGTTGTTGGACCTTTTAATATTGTGTATGGTATTTCGGCAGTAGTTTTGAGTATGTTTTTAAAAAAGTATAGAAACGATAATGTTATTAAATTATTTTTTGTTTCTTTTGTGATGGGGACTGTTTTAGAGTATGCTTTATCATTTACTATGGAGAAGATGGCTGGTTTTGTTGCTTGGGATTATAGTAAGTATTTTCTTAATATTAATGGGAGAGTGTGTTTAAAATATTCTATTTTCTGGGGAATACTAGGAATTGCATGGATTAAATATATTTATCCTTTAACAATAAAAATTATAGATAGTTTTGATAAGAAGAAAGCTGTTTATTTTATGAACTTTTTGATAGTTTTTTTACTTGCAGATGGTTTTCTAACTTTACAAGCTATTGATAGAGCTAAAGAATATGAAAAAGGTATACCTCCTGGAAGTAAGTATGAAGAATATTTAGATGATTATTTTGGAGTGGATTATTTAGATAATATGTATAATTATAGGTGGAATAAAAGATAAGGTTCTAAAAATATTATATTATGGTTACAAATGGACTGTTATTGTGTTGAAATAACAAATAGATAGAAGATATTGTATTTGATATCTTCTTTTTTATGGGCTCCGCTTTCTAAAACATTTTTGAGATTTATTATTATAATGTGTATATGTTTTGGTAATGATTTACTATTTATGGTATTTTTGTTAATATTGTATAGTAGGTGATGGAAATGTATCATTCGAAAAGTGTAGATTATTTATATAAAGAGTTTAATTCAAGTAAAAGTGGTTTAACTAGGGATGAAGCTAATAAAAGATTAAAAAATGATGGATATAATGTATTGCCTTCTAAAAAGAGAAAAAGTATTTTTAAAATAGTTTTAGATGAAATTAGTAATCCAATTGAAATAATATTAATTGTTACTCTTCTTTTATCTCTTGTAGTAAAAGAATATGTTGATTGTATAGCTCTATTAATTATTATAATGGTTGATGTTATAATGGGAGCTTATCAAGAGTGGAAAGCTTTAAAGGATGCTGATAGTCTTTTAAGTATGATAAAATCTTCTGTATATGTTTTTAGAGATGGAAGAGAGTATGTTATAGATTCATCTGAACTAGTTAAGGGAGATATTCTCCTAGTTGAGAGTGGATCTAGAATAGCTGCTGATGCGAGAATTATAGAATGTCATAATCTTCAAGTGGATGAATCAACATTAACTGGTGAAAGTGTAGCGATATATAAGAATAATGATGTTTTATCTGATAGTATTCCTTTAGCTGAGAGAAAAAATATGTTGTTTGCTGGGACTTCGGTTATTACTGGTAGAGCGAAGGCTATTGTATGTGGTACAGGAGTTAATACAGAAATAGGTAAAATAGCTGTAAAAGTTACGGAAACTTTAGAAGAAAAGTCTCCTCTAACAATTAGAACTGAGAAGTTTTCTAAGCAAATTACAGCAATTATTTTTTTAATAGCTATAATTACTACTATTGTTTTACTTAATAAAGGATATGAAGGTAGTGCAATATTCTTTAGTGTAATAGCTCTTTCTGTTTCGGCGATGCCTGAGGGGTTACCGCTTGCTTTGACTATGGCACTTACTATAGCTTCAAAAAGAATGGCTAAAGAAAATGTTATAGTTAAGAGTCTTAATGCTGTGGAAGCTCTTGGTAGTTGTACAGTAATTGCAACTGATAAGACTGGTACTCTAACTGTTAATGAGCAGACTGCTAAAATAATAGTGTTACCTAATGGTGAAGAGTTTAAAATTACAGGATCTGGTTATAATGATAATGGTAAGATTGTTGGTAATAAGGATTTGAAACAGGTAAAGGAGATTGCTTGGCTTTGTGCATTAAATAATGAAGCTCATTTAAGAAGAGAGAATGATGAGTGGGAATATTGGGGAGATTCTATAGATATTGCTTTTTTGAGTTTAGCTATGAAAGCAAATTGTGGTGAAATGGTACCAAAGGAAGAAATAATACCTTATGAATCAGATAATCAATATTCAGCGGTTTATTATAGAAAGAATAATAAGTTATATTGTACTGTTAAAGGCTCTTTAGAAAAAGTATTGTCTTTTTCTTCGAAGAAAAAAGAATATTTGAAATATAATGAGGATTTGACTAAAAAGGGCTATAGGGTTATAGCTGTATGTGATGGTGAAGTAAAAAGTACAAAGCTTAATGATTTAAAAAACTTAGAATTTAAGGGGCTTGTCGGTTTTATAGATCCGGTTCGTAGTGATGTGAAGAAATCTTTGAAAGAGTGTTATAAAGCAGGAATAAAAGTTGTAATGGTAACAGGAGATCATCCATTAACGGCTTTTGCAATTGCGAAGGAATTGGGATTATGTAATAATTTTGATGAAGTAGCTACAGGAGATGATGTTGCTAGATATAGAGCTAGAGGGGAAAGAGAATTTGATGAGTTTGTAAAAAATATTAAAACTTTTGCTCGAGTAACACCAATGGATAAATTAGATATTGTTAATTCTTTAAAAAGAATGGGAGAGTTTGTTGCTGTAACAGGCGATGGCGTTAATGATGCACCTGCTATAAAAAGTGCTAATATAGGTATTGCTATGGGAAGTGGTACAGATGTTGCTAAAGATACAGCTTCTATGATAATTACTAATGATAATTTTACTTCAATTGTTAGTGGTATAAGAGAGGGTAGAGTTGCTTATGCTAATATAAGAAAAATTACTTTATTTTTAATAAGTTGTGGTTTAGCAGAAGTTGCATTTTTTATTCTTTCAATAGTGTTTGGATTTGATATCCCGCTTTTAGCTATTCATTTGTTATGGTTAAATATGGTAACTGATGGATTACAAGATATATCTTTATCTTTTGAAAAAGCTGAAGAAGATATTATGTTAGAAAAACCTAGGGATACTAATGAATCTTTATTTACTAAGGATTTAATTAGAGAAGTTGTGATACTTGGTTTAACGATTACTCTTATTGTCTTTGGAGTGTGGAAAAAATTAATGGATAAAAATGTTGATATTTTTTATGCTAGATCAATTATCATGATGTTAATGGTCTTTATTCAAAATGTTAATGTTTTAAATTGTCGAAGTGAAAATAGAACTATTTTTAAAGAGAAAGTTAGAGATAATCCATTATTAATATTTACTATAATTGGTTCGATATTGTTACAATTATTATTGTCTAGTTTTCCTATTCCAGCAAAAATACTAAAATTAGCACCTTTAAATATATTTGAAATATTACAAATATTTATAATGTCTTTATTTGTTATTATTGTATTTGAGGTATATAAATTTATTTATTATAGAGTGTTTAATAAAAGAAGATGATATCTTCTTTTATTTTGAATGTTTTTTTTATATAATATTAGTGGTGATAATGATGAGAAAGAAAATATATCTAGTTTTATTATTATTAAGTTTGTTTTTTTTGACTGCCTGTAGTAATCCGGTTGATAAATTTATAAAAGATGTAAAAAAAGAAGTTAGTAATAGTATAAAGAATACTAGCAGTAAAAAAATAAAAGAAAGTATTTTATATATTAATGATAATTATCAGAAAAAAATTGATAAGAATTTTGTATATCATACTTTATTATTAGAAAAGTTGTGTGATAATACTTATTTGGAAAATAGTAAAATACAAAGACTATCACAAGCCGCCTATGAATATATGTTTAGACAAAGTAAAGGTAATACTAAAGAGTTAGAAGAAAGTTTAGCTGCTGTAAATGAGGATTTGGATAATGAAGTTAATACTTTTTATGAAGCTTATCAAAGATCGGTTCTTGTTACATCTTATTTATCTAAAGCTAAAACAAAACTGTTGGTAGAAGCTGAAGAAAAAGGATTTGTTAATATAAATAAAATAAATAAGGCGTTAGATTATATAAGAGATTATTATGATAATGGCTTTAAAAATAATGAAGTTACAGAATATATATGTTATTACTCATTATATTTGGAAAAAATAGGTAATAAGATAGGTAAGAACAATGATATTACTAAGCTTGGTAAAACAGTAAAAAAATATATGCAAGAAGGTAGAGAACGCAGTCTTAAGGAAATTGAAGATCTTTTAAATAAGGTTAATTCTAATAGAGATGCTTTGATAGGAGAATTAGTTAATAATAATTAATGATGTAATATGGAAGAGATAGAACTTTTAAAAAGAAGGCTAAAAGGTAGTGTAATATTAATATTTATAATTGTGTTTTTTTGCTTTCTTATTTTAATAATTCTTAATAAGTTTGTTGTTGTTAAAGATTATTATAAAGCAAGTGATTTTGGAATAAAGACACTTTATAGTAAAATAGACTATAATGAAAATGGAATTGATGACTATTCTGATTTTTTGCTAGGAGCAAAAAAAAGAATTAATAAGAGTGATACTTATGATAGTCTATTGATAAGAATTTTTAAATATGCTGGTTATAATTTAGAAGGAATTGTTAAATGTTATTATAGTGATAATAAGCAATATTATAAAGGGAAAGAAAAAATAGATTTATATAAATCTTTTATTAATTCTAATGCTACAAAATTAGAAAATGATTATAAAAGAATAAAAGATTTTCAGCCTGGGGATTTTATATTTTTACAAGATGGTATAGGTATTTTGAGTGATAAAAGGAATAAGGATGGATTAAACTTTTTGATTATGATTAAAGATGGTAAAGAAATAGAAGAAGATGTTTTAAAAGAAGTAAAAGTATCGGGTCATTATCGTTTTGATTCTTCTTTAATTAGTGATGAATTATTATTAGATAAGTGTTGACACACGAACATATGTGTGATACTTTGGTAAGTAGGTGATGTTAATTGTATAATTATATAAAAGGTATTATTACAGGATATGGGGCAAATTATATAGTACTTGATAATAATGGTATTGGATATATGATTTTTGTACCTAATCCATATTCATACAAAGAAAATGAAGAGTATAAAGTATATATTTATAATCATGTAAGAGAAGAAGAATATACTTTATATGGCTTTAAAAGTGAACAAGAAAAAGACTTGTTTTTAAGATTAATAAATGTTAAGGGTGTTGGACCTAAAATTGCTTTACCAATACTTGCTAGTTCTGTTGATGCTATATATGATGCCATTGAAAGAGAAAATATATTATATTTAACTAAGTTTCCTAAAGTTGGAGATAAAATGGCTAGACAGATTATTTTAGATTTAAAGGGTAAATTAGTAAAAAATGATGACTTGTTTACTAATGACGGATTAGATGAACTTATGTCAGTATTAGAAAGTTTAGGTTATAAGAAAACGGATATTAAGAAGATATTACCACAAGTTGATGCTTCTAATTCGGTTGAACAACAAGTTAAAGATGCATTAAAATTATTGATGAGGTAATTATGAGGATTGGCGTAGATATAGATGATACTATTTCTTTTACACATAAAAAATTGATTGAAGCTGCACTTGAATATGATGAGAATTATGTTAATGGTAAAGGATTTAAAAATAAAAATGGTTCTACTTTTATGGAAGTGTTTTATTGGAATGTTTATAATGTAGATGGTTTTTTGAATAGTATTAGAAATAATAAATTTTATTTAGATTTAGAAGTTAAAGAAAATGCAAATAAATATATTACTAAACTATTTAATGATGGACATGAAATATATTTTATTACCAAAAGAGATAATAGCTTTTTTACGAAAATGAAAACTAAGAAATGGCTAAAGAAGAATGGTTTTAAATATAATAAGTTGTTTATAGGTATTAGGAATAAAAGTGATATATGTGAAAAACATAATATTGATTTGTTTATTGATAATGATTATAAGAATATTGAAGGTGCATTAGCAAAAGGGATTGATTCTTTATTAATGATTGATGATTTCAATAAGGAACGTAAGGATTTGAAAAGTGTTAAGAATTGGAAGGAAATATACGATTATATAAATGGAGTGAAGTAATATGAAGCGACTTGTAGATGGCGAAAAATCAGAAGAGCTTGATAACTTTGATCAAACTATTAGACCGCAGTCTTTAGAAGAATATGTTGGGCAAACAGAGATTAAAGATAATTTAAAGGTTTTTATAAAGGCTTGTAAAATGCGAGATGAGGTATTAGATCATGTTTTGCTTTATGGCCCTCCTGGACTAGGTAAAACAACATTGGCTCATATTATAGCTAATGAAATGGGGACAAATATTAAAACAGCTACTGGCCCTTCTATTGAAAAAAGTGGAGATTTAGCTGCTATTTTGTCTTCTTTAGAACCTGGAGACGTATTATTTATTGATGAGATACATAGGATACCTAGATATATAGAAGAAATATTATATCCAGCAATGGAAGATTTTGTTTTGGATATTGTAATATCTAATGGTGATGGTACGAGTAGAAATTTAAGAATAGATTTACCTCCTTTTACTTTAGTAGGAGCTACTACAAGAGCAGGAGATATTTCTGCTCCGCTTAGAGATCGTTTTGGTATTGTATCGAAGCTGAATTATTATAATGAAGATGAATTATATCAAATAGTTAAAAGAACAAGTAAGGTATTAAATATGCCTATTGAGGATGATGCGGCAAAGGAACTGGCTAAGAGAAGTCGTAAAACTCCAAGACTTGCCAATCGCTTGTTTAAAAGAGTTAGAGATTTTGCTTTGGTTTTTGATTCGTCTACAATAGATAATGAAATTATGAAGTTATCTCTTAAAAGATTAAATGTTGATAGTGATGGCCTTGATCAAATGGATACAGAATACTTAGAAGCTTTAATTACTAAGTTTAATGGTGGACCTGTTGGAGCGGCAACGGTTGCTACTAGTATTGGAGAAGAGGTAACTACTATTGAAGATGTGGTAGAACCATATTTGTTGCAAGAGGGGTTTATTAAAAGAACACCAAGAGGAAGGGTTGCGTGTGAAAAAGCTTATAAACATTTGAATATAGAGTACGAAGTGAATAAATAGCTGTTAGAGCTATTTTTTGTTTTTTGTTTCTATCTTTTCAAAAGTATTATTTAATGATAAAATATTAATAGCTCTAAGGAAGTGAAGTTATGAAAGATGACAAGACTGATGTTTTTGATTTAACTCTTATTAAGAAAAAACAAACGGAAGAGATGCTTAAAGAAGTTACGAAGTCATTAGAAAAACGTGGATATAATCCTATTAATCAGATTGTTGGTTATTTGATTAGTGGCGATCCTGGGTATATTTCAAATTATCAGAGTGCAAGAGATAAAATATCTAAGTTTGATAGAACAGAAATCGTAGCTCTTGTTTTAGGGGAATACTTAAAAAAGTGATTATGAGATGTTTAGGACTAGATTTAGGAACAAAGACTCTTGGTATTGCTATTTCAGACAAAACTAATCAGATTGCATCTTTTTTGAAAGTTGTTAGATGGGATGGAGAACATTACGATTTGTTATTTAAAGAGTTGTCTCCTTTGATTGAAGAAAATGGTATTACGACTTTAGTTCTTGGTTTACCAAAAAATATGGATAATTCTTTGGGTTTCGCTGCTGAAAGAAGTTTAAATTTTGAAAAAGCCTTAAAGGAAAAGTATTCGTTGGATGTTGTTTTAATAGACGAGAGATTAAGTACAGTGGAGGCGGAAAACTATTTGTTAGAGGCTGATACTAGTCGTAAAAAAAGGAAAAAAGTAATTGATGGAGTGGCAGCTAGTATAATTTTAGATACTTATTTAAGAATGAAAGGAAATAATAAAAATGAATAGTGAAAAAAAGGGAATTTTTACAATAATTAATGATAAGGGAGAAGAAATAGAATGTGAAATATTATTTACTTTTGATAGTGAAGAAACTAAAAAAAGCTATATAGTATATACAGATAATTCTACTGATGAAGATGGTAGTATTCGTGTTTATGCTTCTGTTTTTGATCCTACAGGGAACAATCCTGACTTGTTACCAATAGAAACTGAGAAAGAATGGTTGGTAATAGAAAATATTTTAGCTTCAGTACAAGAAAAGATAGACGAAGCAGCATAATGAAAAAGATAGTAATGTTTGGACTAGGATTGATATTACTACTAGTTATATCAATTTTGGTTTATTATAATACTTCTTTATCTCCAACTGGAACTAAAGAAGAAATTGTTTCTTTTGAAGTAAAGAATGGTATGACCTCAAAAAGTATTATATCCGAATTACATAAAGACGGACTTATTAAAAATGAGGTTGTTGCGTATATTTATGTAAAAATTAATAATGTTACTAATTTGCAAGCGGGGACATATGAGCTTAATAAAGGAATGAGTCTTAAAGAAATTATAAACACTATTGTTAATGGCGAAACTGTTGATGATAGTTTATCTTTGACTTTTATTGAGGGAAAAAGGGTTAAAAAGTTTGCTCAGATTATTAGTGAAAAATATGATTATACTGAAGATGAAATATTAAAAAAATGGAGTGATAAAACCTATCTAGAAACATTGATTTCTAAGTATTGGTTTTTGACTGATGAAATTCTTAATGATGGTATTTATTATCCTTTAGAAGGGTATTTGTATCCTGATACTTATCGTTTTAAAAAAGAAGCAACTATTGAAGAAATAACAGAAAAGCTTTTGGATACTATGGCGGATAAATTGGCAAGTTATAGAAATAAGATTGATAATAATCAATATGTTAATACTATTCATAAAGCTCTTACTTTAGCTAGTATTGTAGAATTGGAAGGAGCTAAAAGCGATGATAGAGCAGGTATTGCAGGAGTTTTCTATAATAGACTACGTGATGGTTGGAATTTAGGTAGTGATGTTACTACTTATTATGCAGCACAGATTGATTTTTCCGATCGAGATTTGACTCAGGCTGAACTTGATGATGTTAATGGATATAATACAAGGTCTGCTTCGATGGCAGGTAAATTGCCAATTGGGCCTATTTGTAATCCTAATGTTGAATCTATATTAGCTGTTTTAAATCCTAAAGAATCTGATTATTATTTTTTTGTCGCTGACAAAAATGGAAAAACTTATTTTAGTAAAAATAATTCGGAACATGCAGCGATAGTAGCTGAATTAAAAAGTAAAGGATTATGGTATACATATAGTTAGGTGATTGATATGAGAGAAAAAATAATTGAAATGGAAGAATATGCAAATGAACATAATGTTCCTATTATTGAAAAGGATTCTATTGCTTTTATAATGAAGTTTATAAAAGCAAATAATGTTAAGTCTATATTAGAAATAGGTACTGCTATTGGATATTCTGCTATCTTGATGGCTCAAGCTACTAATGATGTTGTTGTGACAACTATTGAAAGAGATGAATCAAGATATATGGAAGCTTTAAAAAATATTAAAAAGTGTAATTTAGAAGATAAAATAACTGTTCATTATCAAGATGCTCTAGAGATGAATTTGTCAGGAGTTAGTTATGATATGATTTTCATTGATGCAGCTAAAGGACAATATACTAAGTTTTTTGAAAAGTATAAGTATTTCCTTAATCCTGGAGGAGTTATAATTAGTGATAATTTAAAATTTCATGGTCATGTTGGTAATAGAAATAACATTGCATCTAAAAATCTAAAACAATTGGTAGGAAAGATTGAAAATTACATTGATTTCTTAAAGAATAATGAAGAATTTGAAACAAAATTTTATGATGTTGGAGACGGCTTATCTGTAAGCATAAAAAAGAATGATATCTAAAATATTATTAGTGTTAGATAATCCTCTATATTTAAATGATTATAGGAAAGTAGGCGTTACTACTTTTCTTTTTCCTTTAAAGGGATTCTGTGTAGGCTATAGGGAATATAGTTTAGATGAAATAAATAAAATAGATGTTTCAAATAAGTATTTATTAGTAAATAGGGTTTTAGATTGTAAAGATATAGATGCTTTTAAAAAGATAATTGCAAATTTTCAAGGAATTAAAGGGATACTTTTTGAAGATATTGGAGTATATCAAAGTTTAAAAAATGTTAATTATTCTGGTGAAATGATTTTATTTCAAAATCATTTTAATTGTAATCAAAAATCTATTGATTTTTGGCTTGATAGGGTTAATAGTGTAGTAGTAAGTAATGAACTTACTTATAAAGAATTAGAATACATTGCTAGTAATGTAAAAGGAGAGATTGTTCTTCATTTATATGGTTATAATCAAGTTATGTATTCTAGAAGAAAACTTTTAACTAATTTTTATAATGAGTTTGAATTAGATAAGCATGATAAGAGAGTGATTGAGGATAAGGCTACTCACGTAAAGTTTAGAGCTTATGAGAATGAATATGGTACTGTTATGTATTCAGAAAAAATATTTAATGGGCATAAATTATTAAATTTGGATAATGTTAAATATTTTTATGTTAATAGCACCTTAATAAATCACGATCTTTTAATGAGTTTTTTGAAAGATGTTAATAGGCCGCTTGATAATGAAGAAGATGATGGCTTCTTAGAAAAAGAAACAATATATAAATTGAAGGAGAGGTAGTATGGAAAGAATAGAATTATTGGCTCCTTCTGGTAATTTAGAAAGGCTTAAAATAGCATTACTATATGGTGCTGATGCAGTCTATATTGGAGGCCAAGATTATAGTTTAAGAGCTAATGCTAAGAATTTTAGTATTGATGATATAAGAGAAGCGGTATCTTTTGCTCATAATCTTCATAAAAGAGTATATGTTACTGTTAATATTGTTTTTCATGATAGTAATCTGGCTGGTTTAAAAGAATATATGCTTACTTTGGATGAAATAGGAGTAGATGCTTTTATAGTCTCAGATGTAATAGTTATGCAACTTATGAAAGAACTTAGTATAAAAGCAGAACTTCATGTTAGTACGCAAGCTTCTAGTTTGAATTATGAAGCGGTAAATTTTTATAAGGATCTTGGGGCTACAAGAGTTGTGCTTGCTAGAGAGGCACATAAGAGTGATATTCTTAGAATAAAAGAAGAAACTGGTCTTGAATTAGAGTGTTTTGTTCATGGAGCTATGTGCACTTCTATATCTGGTAGATGCGTGCTTTCTAATTATGCTACTCTTAGAGATAGCAATAGAGGTGGATGTGCTCAAGTATGTAGATTTGTTTTTGATATAGAGGATTCTAATCAAGTGTTTAGTATGACTCCTAAAGACTTAAATATGGTTTCTGTATTAGAAGAGATGATAAAGGTAGGAGTTAATTCTTTTAAAGTAGAAGGAAGAATGAGAAGTGTATATTATATAGCTACAGTTATATATACTTATAGAAGGTTAATAGATAGAGTTTTAAATCATAATATTGATTCTAAATATACGGATTATTCTTTAAAAATACTTAATAGATGCGCTAATAGAGATAGTGTAGAACAATTTTTTAACAAAATACCTTCTAATAAGGAACAATATTTTCTTGGTAGAGATGAAGAGAGCAATAAAGATTTTTTAGGAATAGTTTTGGACTATAATAAAGATAATAACATGGTAACACTAGAACAAAGAAATTATTTTAAAACGGGCGATGTTGTTGAATTTTTTGGTCCTAATTTAGAACCTACATCTTTTATTATTCCTGATGAATTATATGACGAAAAAGAGAATTTGATTGATGTTGCGAGACATCCAAAAATGATTGTGAGATTTAAATGTCCTATAACGCTTAGAAAAGATGATATGATGCGTGTTGAACTTAAGTTTTAGATTAGAAAAATTATGTTAAATTTGTTTGACTTTTTAACATAATTGTAGTATTCTTATGAAGTGTTTTGAAGGAGATACGATTTAAAATGAAAAAAGCCGAAGAAATTCTTTTAACAGCAAGTGGATATGCAGAATTGGAAGCTGAACTTAATGACTTACGTGTTAATAAAAGAGCAGAAAATGTTCAAGCAATAAAAGAAGCTAGAAGTCATGGAGATTTATCAGAAAATTCAGAATACGATGCTGCTAGAGATGAACAAGCTAAAATAGAAGCTAGAATACAAGAATTAGAATATAAATTAGAACATGCACAAATTATAGACTCTACTGATAAATCAACTGTTAATGTTGGTTGTGAAGTAACTCTATTATATGTAGATGATGAAGAAGAAGAAAAATATTATATTGTTGGAAGTTTAGAAGCTGATCCTTTTGAAAATAAGATTAGTAATGAATCACCTATTGGGGCTGCTATTATTGGAAAAAAGGTTGGAGATGTAGTATCTGTAAATGCTAATGGTACTTCTTATGATGTAAAGATTTTGGCAATAGCTTAAACTATTGCTTTTTTTGTGGTATAATGATGGTATAGTAAATTTGGAGGTATTATAGATGGCCAAGAGTATTTTAAGTAGATTTTTTTTTAGTGATTCGAAACAAGGCAGTAATGAAGAGGAACTAAAAAAGACTAATCCTATTCGGTGGTTTTTAGAACGTAGTATAAAAAAAGCTCTTTCTCGGGAATGTTATATTTACTTGATTTTTCCTGATGGAAGTGTTTATCAGGAATATTGCAATACACACGGTGACCGAATTAGAGATGCTATAAAAAATAAATTTGGTAATATAGATAATCTTTTTCCTTCTAATGATATTGGTGAAGCTGCTGCCAAACATTATGGTACTATGTGTTTTCGATTAGCTTCTCCTTTGCTTGCCCCTTGTGTTCTTAATTATCCTGATGAACCAACTGAAGCTCAATTAGTAGGTTTAGAAAAGTTTAAAACAATGTTTGATGATTATACTATTAATAATCCTGATTATCCTACACAGGTTAAATTTAAGCATCCAGAAACTCTTGACGAAGAGACTGATTTAAAAGTGTTATTAGATTATTATGGGGAAAAATATGACTCTTCATCTAGTATGAACTTACACTAATATTTTGATAATGTTTAATAATTGTAAATCATTTTAATTAATCATTTCCTTTTTTTTCTTTTTTGGTATAATGATTATAGTAGAGGTGTTGAAAAAATGAAAAAGATGAAAATTTTATTTGCATTCATGATGTTTGCAGTAGTAGGTATGGTTAGTGCGGAAAATATTCCAGTAGCTGATATAGTTGCTAAATTCCAACAAAATTCTAGCTATAGTGTAACTAATAAAGCTGATGGATCAGAGTTTACAGTTAATACAGGAGCTACAAGTTTTAATTATCGTTATTCGCAAACAGATAATGTATTAACTTATAACTATTCCCCTGGAGTAGAGTTGAGCAATGTTATTTCTTCTGACGATGTTTTAGCTTATATAGTTGAATTATCTTCTAATGCACAAGCATATAAAGATGCAAAAGCAGCACATCCTGAAGTAACTACTGTTAGTTATGGAAATGGCTGTGATTTAACAAATATGGGATTTTGTTACAATAGTGAAACAGGTGAAATGAAAGTTGTATTAAGCAATCAATTTACTACTTATTTGTATAATTATTATTCTAATGGAGGTAATGTTCCTGCTAATACAATAAATGATGATAATACTAAAAATAGTGTTGATCCTGTTGCTATAGAAGAAACTACTGGGGATGCAAAGAATCCTAATACTGGTTCATTTACAGAAATTGGTATAATTGTTGGATTATTAGCTTTATTAGTAATTGTTATTAATCTAAAAAAACGTAGTGAAACTGAATTTAAAATATAGAAAGTTCTAAATGAACTTTTTTTATTGCTATTATTTTGTTAGTAAGATATAATATTGTGGTGTTAAGGAGAGATATTTAATGAAAAATGTTCAAAAAATAGAAACAGAAGTTAAAGGTGCAGAATGGGAAAAAATACTTGACGATACTTTTAAAAAACGTAATAAGGATTTAAAGGTAGATGGTTTTAGAAAAGGTAAATGTCCTAAGAACGTTTATTTAAAAAAATTTGGTATTGAATCTTTATTTATGGATGCTTCAGATGCTGCTTTACAAATTGCATATAAAAAAGTACTTGATGAAAACGATATCGTTCCTGTTGTTGAACCTGCTGTAGATATAAAGAGTGTTGACAAAGATGGAATCAAATTAGAGTTTACTTTAATTACTAGACCAGAAGTTAAATTAGGCAAATATAAGGATTTGGGTATTAAGAAAGATAAAGTAACAGTTTCAAAAGAAGAATTAGAAAAAGAAGAAGCTCGTATTGCTTCTCGTTATGCTGATATGGTGGTTAAAGAAAATGGAGAAGTTCTTGAAGGCAATACAGCTGTTATTGACTTTAAAGGATTTGTTGATGGCAAAGAATTGGACGGCGGAACTGGAACAGATTATTCTTTAGAAATAGGTTCTCATACATTTATTCCTGGTTTTGAAGAAGGGTTAATCGGAATGAAAACTGGTGAATCTAAAGACTTAAATTTGAAATTCCCAGAAGATTATACAGAAGAATTAAAGGGTAAAGATGTTAAGTTTGAAGTAACGATTAAAGAAATCAAAGAAAGAGTTTTGCCTGAATTTAATAAAGACTTCTTTCAAGATTTAGGTTATGATAATATTTCTACAAAAGAAGAGTTTGATAAAGAAGTAAAGAAAGCTATTACTGATAAGAAAACTGAAGAAGTTAATAATAAATATTATGATGATGTAATTGCTGCTGCTTGTGATAATATGGAAGTAGAAATTAATCCAGAAATAATTGCTGATGAAGTTAAAAGAACAAGTGATAGAATGGCTCAAAGTTTACAACAACAAGGCATTAATTTGGAAATGTACTTACAATTTACAGGAAAAACTAAAGAAGAATTTGAAAAAGATTTAGAACCTGAAGCAATTAAAAATGTTAAATCTCGTTATTTGATCGAAGAAGTTGCAAGAGCTGAAAAAATTGAGGTTACTGATAAAGAAGTTGAAGAACATGCTGCTAAAGAAGCTGAGAAGTATGGTATAGATAAGAATGAATTCTTAAGCTATATTGGGGGACTTGATGTGGTTAAATATGATTTGAGAATGAAAAAGGCTTTATCAATTATAACTGGAGAAGAAATGAAATAAAAAAGCTTAAGGCTTTTTTATTTTGCTTTATAATGTTATAATTATAATAGATGAAGAGTGGTTGAATGAAAAAAGAAAATAAAAAGAATGTTAATCCTTTCATAGCTAAGTTTAGAGATAATAAACTATATTTAATATCTTTTATTATTACTTTATGTGTTTTGTCTTATTTAATATTCTTTATTATGGAGCATTCTGATGGTATTATTACTAAAAGGAATAAAAAACAACTTGAAATTATTGAGAATATTAAGAAAGCTAAGAAAGCTAATGATGGTTATTATACTCATAATGTAACTTTAAATAAGAAAGTTGATATTGGCACTTGTACAATTGATTCATATAGTTATATTTTTGAAGTAAAAGAAGGTAAATTTACTAGATATTTTAGTAATAATTGTTTAGGGGTTGTAAAACTAGGTGAGGAAACTAATATAAATGTTGTTGATTATAGTTTTACTACTAATAATATTACTTATAATAAAGATGCTTCTATTACTAGTTTGATTGAAAGCAATAATAGTAGTGTTAGTTTGTATTTTTATACTGATAGTATTGTAATGCTTAGTGATGTAGATTTGGTTTTAATTAATAATAATACGGTTTCTTATATTAATAGTGAAAATTATATAAATGATGGTGGTAACCTTAGTAAAAGATATTATGAAAGTGAAAATGAAGATACTTTTAATTTTATAGTTTTTTATAATAAAGAAGAAGTACCTTGCTATAATGATTTATCAAGTATTAATGGCAAGGACAAATTATATGATATTTATCAAATTCATTATAATAAAGCTCTTGGGAAGTTTGACTCGCCAAAATTAATGGTTTCTCGAATTAATGAGGATTATTGTTCAAATTATGAAAATGATATAGATATTTTAAAGCAATAAAAAAATTGCTTTTTTTTATTCTATTTAGTTTACAAAAATAGAATAAAAATATATAATAAAGACTATCAGTTTTTTAGGAGGCGAAATGCTATGAATAACTTACCGGTAATGCTTCTTAAGGGAATAGTACTTTTGCCATATCAGGATGTTAAATTAGATTTAAGTAGTAATATATCATCGAAAGTTATAGATGTTGCTATTAATAAATATGATAGTAATATTTTGGTTATATGCCCTGTTAATCCCTATGAAGAAGCGCCTGATATTTCTGATTTGCCTAATGTAGGAGTTGTTGGCAAAATAGTTAATAAACTTGATTTACCTAATGGTAATATAAGAATAGTTGTTTCGGGTATTAAGAGAGTAAAAATATCGCAGTTTATTCATAGAAAAGAAGATTATGATCTATTAACTTCGGAATTTGATGAGGTTGAATTGCCTAAGTTTGATGAGGTAGAAGAAACAGCTCTTAGAAGAAAGATTATCGAACTTTTAAAAGAATATATTGAAACTTCTATGTCTAGTAATAGTGTTTTGGCTAGTATTAGAAATGTTGTAGATTTGGGGAGATTAACAGATATAATAGTTTCTTTTATGCCTTTTTCTTTAAATAAAAAACTATTATATATGAGAGAACTTAATGCTTTACATAGAGCTAATGCTTTAGTTTATGATTTATCTATTGAATTACAAGTTGCTCAATTAGATGTTAAACTTGATGAAGTATTAAGAAATGAATTTGAAGAGAATCAAAGAGAATATGTTTTAAGAGAAAAATTAGAAGTTATAAAAAAAGAGCTTGGTGAAGACGAGCTTAAAGACGAGATGATTGCAGATTATTTGGAAAGAATAAATAATTTGAAAGCATCTAGCAAATTGAAAAACAAACTTACAAATGAAGTAAAAAAATTAGATTATACAACTGAAAGTAATCCTGAAGTAAGTTCGATTAGAAACTATCTAGATTTAATTTTAGATTTACCTTTTGGTATATATAGTTCTGATGAGAAAAACTTGGATAAGATTATGGAAGTACTTAATTCTACTCATTTTGGGCTTGAAAAGGTTAAAAATAGAATTATTGAATATATTGCTGTTAAAATTAGAAATAAAGAGCTAAAAAGCCCAATATTGTGCTTTGTTGGACCTCCTGGAGTAGGTAAAACGTCTTTAGCTATAGCTATAGCTAAATGCTTAAAGAAAGAATTTTATAAGATATCGGTAGGAGGATTAAATGACGGAGCGGAACTTAATGGACATAGAAGAACGTATATAGGAGCTTCTCCTGGAAAAATTATTCAAGCTTTAAAGAAGTGTGGCACGGCTAATCCTTTGATACTTATTGATGAAATAGATAAAATGGTTAAGGATTATAAAGGAGATCCTGCATCTGTGTTGCTTGATATTTTAGATCCTGAACAAAATTATATGTTTATTGATAATTATGTAGAGGAGCCGTTTGATTTAAAAGATGTTTTATTTATTTTGACTGCTAATAATGAAGAAGATATTCCTTCTGCTTTATATGATCGTTTAGAGATTATTGAATTATCATCTTATACTGAGTTTGAAAAGTTAGATATTGCGAAGAATTATTTGATACCTAATATTTTTAAAGAACATCTTGTTTGTAGTAAAGAAATAAAATTTAGTAATGATATTATTATGGATATAATTACGAAGTATACAAAAGAAGCTGGAGTAAGAGATTTAGATAGGAATATTAGTACTATCGTTAGGAAAATAGTAACTAATTCTGTTAAAGAACTAAATAGTCCGATAAAAACAACTGTTAAAAAGAGTGATTTAATTAATTTTTTGGGGCCGGCAAAATATGATTTGAAGAATCAGGTTGTTACTTATCAATCAGGTCTCGTAAATGGACTTGCTTATACAACAGTTGGGGGAATGGTTATGCCTGTTGAGGCAGCTATATATTCAGGTAAAGGAGAACTTAAAATAACAGGAATGCTTGGTCAAGTTATGGAAGAGAGTATATCGGTGGCTTTAAGTTATATCAAAAGCAATAAAAAAGAATTTGGAGTGGAAAAAGTTAATTTTGATAAATCAGATATTCATATTCATTTTTTAGAAGGAGCTATTAAAAAAGATGGGCCTTCGGCTGGTATAGCAATTACAACATCTTTAATAAGTTTGCTTCTTGATGAGAAAGTAGATAAGACTGTAGCTATGACAGGTGAGATATCTTTACGTGGCGATATATTAAAAATTGGTGGATTAAAAGAAAAAATAATAGCGGCTTATAATAATGGTATTAAGAAAGTATTTATACCATATGAAAACAATGTAGATGTAAATGAGATCCCAAAAATGGTTAGAGATGAAATTAAGATAATACCTGTTAAGAATTATTTAGAAGTTTTTAATAAACTATTTAAGAAAGAGAAATAGTTTATATATAAGAAACATTTATATTTAAATGTTTCTTTTTTTGTTATATAATGTTATTAGAATATAATATAGGTGATGATATGAAGAAGAGATTTTATATTAGTATTTTTATCATTTTATCATTGACGGTAGTTGTTTTGTCAGCTACTTATTCTAAGAATTCTGGAACTAGTGAATATACTTCTATTAGTAAGGAAGTAGATAATATGAAGGTTACTTTTGAAAATGGCGAGTTATTGTCTATTGATAAGGTAAATAAATTAAATGTAGATGAATTGAAAGGAAGTAATATTAGTATAGTTAATAAAAATAAAACTAGTACTAATGCTTTAATTGATATTAATTATAATGGTGATGCAGAAGTATATTATTCTATAGATGGAGCACCTATTAAACTAATTGATGAAAACGCAAAAGAGGTTGTTAATTTGAAACCTTTTGGAGAAGTTGGAGATCAAATACTTATTAATGTTAAAGTATTTAGTAAGAAAGATATTAATGATAGAGTTGCAATTAGAGTTAGTAGTATTCAAGAAGATGGGCTAAAGTATACAATGGTAAATAGTAATCAAGTGTATAAAGATGGTGAAGGTAATTATATTTATTATGGTAAGCCTAATAACTATATAAAATATAATGATAGTGTCTATCGTATAATTGGTTTAATTAATAATAAGTTTAAATTGGTTAGATTTAATGAAAGTTTAGAGGAATATAATGAGAATAATAACTATATTACTATAAGAGATTTTTTAAGAACTTTTAACAATAGAGAAGTTGATGAATCTAATATGGATTTATTTGATACTTGGCTAAAGGAATATAATAATTATTGGTTTAGTGATGGTGATGTATTTTTAGATAATACTATAAATATAGAAAAGTTAGGGAACCATATTAGTAATGAAGTATTAGAGTTGGGGGACTATGTATTACTAAGTAATGGGGATGGAACTATTAATAATCCTTATGAGGTGAAGTATGGAAGTTAATAAGGTTTTAAAAAGAGAAATAATATGTGAATTATTAGCGTTATTGTTATTTGTTGGAGCTTGCGCATATGCTTTGTTTTCTCTAGGTTCAAGACAAAATGGAGGGATAGCAAGTTATAATGATGTTGTTACTATTTTAGATGATAAAAAGTTTGGTGGTATGCAAATAGCAAGTGATGGTAAGGCTTTATGTGATAGTGGAATTACTTATACTGTAACTAATAATCAAAAGAGTATTATTAATTATGAAATAGTAATATATCCTAATATTCATAATGAGGAGATTCTTAAGCATATTAGGGTTTCTTTAGATGATATTTATATAAATGACTTATCTTCTTTGGATAGAAGTCAAGGTGGGTATGTTTTGGGTATGAAAACTTTAAACTCAGGATATACAAAGATTCATTCGATTAAATATTGGTTTAAATTAGATTCAGATAAAGAATTATTAAAAGAGAAGGTAAAATTCAACTATAAGATTGAACTAGTATAGAAAGGAATAGTACTATGAAAAAGATGCTAAATTCTAAAGGTATGACAATTATTGAGATTATATTAGCAATAGGTTTAGTATCTATTGTCATGGTTCAAGTTTTGAATTTGTTAGTTGATTTAAAGAGCGAGCAAGTTCTTGGGGAAAGTAAGACTAATGATTTATCTAATAGATCTTTGATAATGCAGAAGGTTGAAAATGACTTTTTGAGTAAAACTATTACATCTATTAATGATTGCCCTTCTTTAAGCAATAAAATAGCTGATAGGGATGTATATAGTATGAAATCGTGTGTTAAGTTAGTTTATGATGGAAAAAATTCTAAACCTTATTTTTTGATTACTGCTAGAAATACTATTAATGGTAATGATTATTTTATATATGGTTATGGTAAAAGAAGTTCGGCTACAACTCCTGAAGTTTATGAAGCTTGGAAACTTGAAAGTGGTAGATATCCTGGTAATGGTAGTGCTAGTGCTTGTCAATTTCAAATTTTATCATATGATTGTAAAGGTGCAGGTAATGTAGATGTTTGTAATAGTAGATATTTTGTTTTAAAATATCCGGTAATTTTATCTAAAAATACTTCTAAGACAATTATGAATTTTGATTTGGAATTTGCTTATTATTTCAGAAATACTGTTACGGCTCCAGCAGGTTTTTATAATCATACAGGTTTTTGGAGTAAACATACAACTTCTTGTAGAACATGATTTTTGGTGATTAGATGAAAAAGAAAATAGTAGAACATTTAAAAGATTTCTTATTTGTTTTTTTTGTTTTATTTATTGCATTTGGTAAACTGCCTTATAATGTTGAAATGCCTGGCGGTATTATTAATTTGACTGAGAGAGTTAAAATTGATGGCCAGAAGATTCCTTTAAAAGGCAGCTTTAATATGGCTTATGTATCGGTTGTTCAAGGTAGTATTCCGTATATATTGTATGGATTGATTTCTAATGATGCTGATGTAGTTAAAACTCAGGATAGTTTACTTGAAAACGAAACAGTAGAAGAGGCTAATAGAAGGAATAAATTATTTTTAGAACAAAGTAAAAATGCAGCAGTACTAGCTGCTCTTAAAGAAGCTGAAATAGAATATGAAATAAAAAATAGAAAAACTAATGTTTTGTATATATATAAAGATGCTAAAACTACCTTAGAAGTCGGAGATAATATTATTGAATGTAATGATAATAAGGTTGATTCTATTCAAGATATCGTAAAAGCAATAGATAGTATGAAGATTGGGGATACTATTAGTTTTAAAGTAGTAAGGTTTGGTAAGGTTAAGAAAGCTACTGCTAAAATTATTGATGTAAAAGGGCAAAAGAAAATAAATGTTGTTTCTTTGACTACTTTTGATATAGATTCTCTTAGGAGTGTGGAGTTAGATTCTTTTGCTACTGAATCCGGATCTTCTGGAGGATTAATGATGAGTTTAATGGTGTATAGTGGTCTAACTAATAGAGACTATACATTAGGTAAAAAGGTTGCTGGTACTGGTACTATTGATGAAAATGGTAAAGTCGGAGAAATATCAGGAATTAAGTATAAAATTATTGGAGCAGTACGTAATAAGGTTGACATTTTTTTTGTTCCAAGCGATAATTATAAGGAAGCTTTGCAAGTAAAAAAAGAAAATGATTATGATTTAAAAATAGTTAAAGTAGATTCTCTTAGGGAAGCGATTAATTATTTGGAAGGAGTAAGAAATGAAAAGTAATTATTATGATAAGGATGTTCTTTCGTACATAGATAATTCGATAATACTACATCCGCTTTTTGAACAATGGTATGAAATAGTAGAAGAAATTCTTTTAAATGATGAGTTTCAAAAAAGAAAAATATTTCCTCATCATCATAAATTAAGTGTGTGGGATCATTCTATTTTGGTTTCTTTTCGTTCTTTTTTGATGGCGAGAATATTTAATGCTGATATAAGAGTTTGTGCTATAGCAGGTTTATTACACGATTTCTATCCATGGTCTTGGGTTTATACTGAAGAATTAGAATTATTAGATGATGGAAAATATTTGGTAGAAGTAAGAACTAAGCATTCTCTTTTTAAGATGCATGGTTTTACTCATGCGAAAGCAGCTGCAGAAAATTATGTAAAGTATTTTCCTGAACTTGAAAATCCAAAGATTACAAATGCTATTAAGAGACATATGTTTCCTTTAAATATTATTCCACCTCGTTATAAAGAAGGTTTTATAGTTACTACAATAGATAAAATAAATAGTGTTCATGAATTACCTAGCCCTTCTGTTATACCTGGTAAGATAAAGGAAAGTTTTAATAAAGGTGCTATTGTTCAATTTTTTAAGAAAGATAGGGTTAAATAAATGTAAATTTATAATGATAGTGTTTGTTATATTAATAAATATTAGTTATAATAATCTTATATGTTGAGGAGCGATATAATGAATATAGATACTAAAAGTAGATATGCGTTAATAGTTTTTTTACTACTTATTGCAACAATAATTTTTATTACTATTTAATGTATACTAGATTTAGTATATTTTTTTTGGCTTAAAATCTATCTACAAATGGTAGTACTTTTTATTTTATTTGTGGTATTATAGATAACGTGATGAATTATGAAAAGAGAAGAAGTTGATAGAGATAAATTAAGTCCTGGCATGAAGCAATATATGCAAATAAAGGATAATTATAAAGAAGAATTGTTATTTTTTAGACTTGGAGATTTTTATGAATTATTTTTTGAGGATGGTATTATAGCAAGTAGGGAATTAGAACTTACTTTGACAAGTAAAAATGCCGGGTTAGATGAAAGGGTTCCAATGTGTGGAGTTCCTTTTCATAGTGTTAAGCCTTATATAGAGAAACTTATTGATAAAGGTTTTAAAGTCGCAATATGTGAGCAACTTGAAGATCCTAAAAAAGCAAAGGGTATGGTAAAAAGAGGAGTAACTCAAGTAATTAGTAAAGGTACTATTGTAGATTTTGATATGCTTAATGAACATGATAATAATTATATTGCTAGTTTATTAGATTTTCAGACTTCTTATATTTTAACTTATATGGATATTTCGACAGGTTATTTAGCTTTAATTGATATTCCTAAAGATAAATTACTTAGTACTATACTTAATTTAGGTATAAAAGAGGTTATATTAAGTGATTCATCAGATAATAATTTGATAGAACTTTTAAGTAATAATTATGGTATTGAAGTAGATATAAGTACAGAGTATTTAGAAGGAGAATACTCAGAAGTATATAAAGATATTAAAGATATTAAATATGTTACAGGGATAAAACATTTATTTTATTATCTTGTAGTTAAGCAATTAAAGAATTTATCACATATTAATAATGTAGAGATTATTAATTTGGATGAATATTTAGAAATGGATATTCATTCTATTAGAAATTTGGAAATTGTTGAAACTTTACGCTTAAAAGATAGAACGTATTCTTTACTTTGGTTTATGGATAAAACTAAGACAGCAGGTGGATCAAGATTATTAAAAAAACAATTGATGCAACCTTTAAAAGAGATGAAAGCTATAAATAAAAGATATGATATGGTAGATAAGCTTAGAGAAGATTTTTTAGTAAGAGAAGAGTTGTGTTCTTTATTAGATGAAGTTTATGATTTGGAAAGATTATGTGGTAAAGTCTTTGGTGGCTCTTTAAATGCGAGAGATGTTTTACAAATAAAGAATAGTCTTAAAGTGTTTCCTGTTATTAATGAAAAGATTAAAGTATTAGGATTTGATTTTAAAATGGTTGATGAAAACAAGTTGTTTAAATTGTTAGAAGAAGCTATTTATGAAAATCCTCCTATTACTTTAAATGAAGGATATCTTATTAAAGATGGTTATAATAAAGAATTAGATGAATTAAAAAAGATAAGAAGTGGTGGTAAAGAATTTATTGCTTCTTTAGAAGAAAGTGAAAGAGAAAGAACGGGAATAAAGAATTTAAAGGTTGGTTATAACAAAGTATTTGGTTATTATATTGAGATTAGTAAAGGACAAGTACAGTTTGTAAAGGAAGAATTTGGTTATGAAAGAAGACAAACGCTAGCTAATGCGGAAAGATTTGTTTCACCAATTCTTAAAGAAAAAGAAGCTTTAGTATTAAATGCTGAGGAAAAGATAGTTGAAATTGAATATGATTTATTTTGTAAGATAAAGGATGAAATTAAGAAAGAAGTATTTAATTTAAAAGCTAATGCTAGTGTTATAAATGAACTTGATGTTTTAGTATCTCTTTCTATAATTGCTGATGAGTATTCTTTAGTAAGACCTGAACTGGTTCAGGAAAGAAGAATAGAGATTGTTGAAGGAAGACATCCTGTTGTTGAAAGGGTTTCAAAATCAGAATATGTTGCTAATGATTGTATGATGAGTGAAACTGATAATACTATGCTTATTACAGGTCCTAATATGAGTGGTAAATCTACTTATATGAGACAACTAGCTATTATAATAATAATGGCTCAAATGGGGTCTTTTGTCCCTTGTAAGTACTGTAAACTACCTATTTTTGATAAAATATTTACAAGGATAGGTGCTTCTGATGATTTAGTTTCTGGTGAGAGTACTTTTATGGTAGAAATGCTAGAAGCTAAAAATGCAATTTGTAATGCTACTTCTAATTCTTTAATACTCTTTGATGAACTTGGTAGGGGTACAGCGACTTATGATGGAATGAGTATTGCTCAAGCTATTTTAGAGTATGTTAATAATCATATAAAATGTAAAACTTTATTTAGTACGCATTATCATGAATTAACAGATTTGGCTTATAAAAATACGGGGATAAAGAATATTCATGTTGAAGCGATTGAAAAGGATGGAAAAGTAACTTTTTTACATAAAATAAAAGATGGTGCGGTTGATAAAAGTTATGGAATACATGTGGCTAAGTTAGCTGGTCTTCCTAATGATGTTTTATCAAGAGCACAAGAAGTATTAAACTATTATGAAAAGAAGAGTAAAAATAAAGGGAATAGAGATTTATCTGAGCAAGTTTCTTTTAATTTTGATATTGTTCAAGATAATAAATTATTAGATAGAGTAAAAGGTATTGATCCACTTAATACAACACCAATGGAAGCAATTAATATATTGTATGAATTAAAAGAGTTGTCTAAGAAGTAACACTAATAAATTTTGCTTTAAATTGAGTTTATGTTAATATACGTTCGAGGTGATTTTATGATAAATCATTATAGTAAAGAGGAGAAAGATGCTGTAATAGAATTTTGTATCGAATGTTTAAATGATCGTTTAACTACTTCTGATGGTAGTATGTGGTATTTTTTTGATACTGATGATATATATATGAAGATGAAATTAAAACAATCAATACTAGAGATGGATACAAGTGAATTTTTACGTCCAGCTAAAATTGTTGAATTTGATGGTAAAAAAAATCTTAATGATGATTTCAAATTTTATATGATTCGTCAAGCTGTTATGAGAGGAAATATTGTTCTTTTATTTACTAATTTGTTGGATTATGAGAAATGGTATATTGCTAATCATCCTGATAACAAGTTAAAACATCCTTTGATATCTGGAACTTTTAATTGGCTTAGAGATGGTCTTTTTAATGAATATGGAGCTAGAATTATTTTTTTACTTTCTCAGGAAGAAAATAAAATTTTTCAACTATGGGGATTAGATTTTTATTCTCAAAATAATCTTGACAAAGATTTAGACTATTTATTAAAAGTTAGAAAAGATTGGTTCATTTTTACTGAGAGCGAGAAAAAACAAATGGGTACTAATAATGGATTTAGTATATAAAAATTATTATAACAATATAAGATAATGCAACATATATATTTTAGTATAAACTGTTTTTATTCATTTTTTTGGTTATATAATAATCTTAGAAAGTTAGTGATATTTTTGTATAGAGAAGAATATTTTTATGGTTTAAGTGACATACTTGAATTTAATGTTAGAGCTTCCTTTTTACATGATCGGATTACAAGTGAAGAAAGAGGTATTTTAAAAATATTTAAAAGAGATAAAGAGGTAATAGTAATAGAATTTTTTCAAGGAAAAGATGAAATAATTAAAGATACGAGAAAAAATAAAAATGAAGACATTACTAATTTTGATTTAGTGTTTTTAAAATCTATAGAAAGATATACTAGTGATTATGAATATCCTGGTATGATATATGAATATGTAGAGGGGATTGGTTCTTGGTATAGAGTTAAAATAGAAGGATATAATCCTTCGGATAAAAGACTTAAACCGTTTTATTTAAAAAAGAGAATTAATAAAAAAGATTTAACAAAGTATGTAAATAATAGAGAAGATTTATTATATGTTGAGAAGTTTTTTGATATGATTGGGAACTTGAAATTTAATAAAACCAAAGATGTTATTAAATTTTTTGATAATATTATTAATTAAATTTAATAAGTAAATAAGAAAGATTGTTCCTTTCTTTTTTCTTTTGTGTTATAATTCTTCTAGTGATTTGGAAGTGAACATTATGGGAAAGACAAGAAGTGAATTAAGAGAAAAAGCTATGATTATTCTTTATCAAATAGATATTATGAAAGAACAAAAAATTGAATATAATATTGAAGAGTTAATTAAAGATAATCTAGAGATAGATAATGAATTTGTTAGAGATTTGGTATATGGTGTTATTACTCATGAAGAAGAAATAGATGAATTAGCTAATAAATATATGAGAAATTGGACTATAGATAGAATTGATAAGACTGGAGCACAAATTCTTAGAATTGGTATTTTTGAACTTTTATATGAGAAAGATACTCCTAATATAGTGGCAATTAATGAAGCAATAGAACTTTCTAAAAAATATAGTGATGATAAAGTAAGAAAGATGATTAATGCTGTACTTGATAAGATTAATAATAATAATTAATGGCTTTTAAGCTGTTTTTTAATTATATATAGTTATTTATAATAGAGGTATAATATGGAAGAGAAAATAGATTTATATAGGGATTTGGAAACAGAAAGATTATTATTAAGAAAAATAACTGTTGAAGATGCTGAAGAATTGTATAAAAATGTTTATAGTAATGTAGATTCTATTGCATTAGTAGAAGCAGTTGGTATGTCTTATGAATATACTAGAAAAGATGGTTATAAACTCGATGATGATTATTATGATCAAAGAGTTTATACATTAATAAAAAAAGAAGAAAAAAAGAGTGTTAATGATGGTTAAAAAGGAACAATAGTTCCTTTTTATATGTATTTATTTTTTTGCTATAAGTCTAATTTTAGACTAAATATAGATAATAAAGTGATTTAAAATGTGTTATAATTATTAGTAGGTATTTGGTGATTATATGAATAATGAAATAAAGTATTATACAATTACTGCTTTAAATAGGGCTATAAAAAATATGTTTGATGAGAAAGAACAATTACATCATATCTATTTAAAAGGTGAAATTAGTAATTTTAAACATCATACTAGGGGTCATTTGTATTTTACATTAAAAGATGAGAATAGTCGCATTTCAGCTGTAATGTTTAGTACAGCAGCTAAGAATTTAAAATTTGAACCTGAAGATGGCATGAAAGTATTAGTTTGTGGTAGAGTTACTGTTTATGAAGCTAATGGTGGATATCAAATATATGTAGAAGAAATGAGCTTAGATGGTATTGGTAATTTGTATTTGGAATTTGAAAGATTAAAAGCTCAATTAGAAAAAGAAGGTTTATTTAAACAGGAATTTAAAAAAACTATTCCTAAATTTCCTAAAAAGATTGGTATTATAACAGCCCCGACTGGAGCTGCAATTAGGGATATTTTAAGTACTATAAAAAGAAGATATCCTATATGCGAAACGATATTATTTCCTGCTCTTGTACAAGGTGTTGGAGCTAAGGAAAGTATTGTAGCGCAATTGAATAGAGCACAGGACTTTGATTTAGATGTTATTATTTGTGGACGTGGCGGGGGCTCTATAGAAGATTTATGGGCATTTAATGAAGAAATAGTTGCTAGAGCTATATTTGCTTCTAATATACCTATTATTTCAGCTGTTGGGCACGAAATAGATTTTACTATTGCCGATTTTGTTGCTGATTTAAGAGCACCAACGCCAACAGGGGCGGCAGAAATGGCAGTGCCTAATTTAGTGGATTTAAATAGTCTAATTGATCAATATAGAATTAGATCAGATGAAGCAATAAATAATATTTTAATAATAAATAATAGGAAATTAAATGAACTAAAAAATTCTTTTATATTGAGAAATCCGATGAGTTTATATGAAATTAAAGAACAAAAATTAGATGTTTTATTTGATTCTTTAAATAAAATAATAAATACTAAGTTGACTGAATATAAAGTTAGACTTAATAATATTAAATCTAGTTATATATTAAAGAATCCTTTAGGTATTTATGATGTGAAAAAAGAAACTATAGCTAAATACAGTGATAGTTTAAAGAAAACTATTATAAGTGTTATAAATACAAATAGCTATAATTATAAGTTACTTATTAATAAATTAGAATTGCTTAATCCTTTAAATATACTTAGTAAAGGATATAGTTTAACAACGGTTGATAATGAAGTTGTTAATGATAGTAAACAGGTTAAAATTGGCGATAGTATTAATGTAAGACTATCAAAAGGAAATATAAAAGCAGAAGTTAAGGAGATTGATTAAGATGGCTGTGAAAAAAGAAGAAAAAACATTTGAAGATGCATTATTGGAATTAGAGGGGATAGTTAAAGAGTTGGAAGCTGGGAGTGTAGATTTAGATAAAGCAATAGAAAGATATAGCGAAGCTATGAAATTGGTTAAGTATTGCTCTGAAAAATTACATAATGCTACAGAAAAAGTAAATAAGATATTAAAAGAAAATGGCGAATTAGAAGCTTTTGAAATAGAAGAATAAGAAGTTATTTTGCTTCTTTTTTTTTGTATTTTGTGATATATTTTATATAGTGATTTTTATGGATGAGAGTAAGAAAAATAGAATACTACTAGTAGCAACTGTAGTATTGATGTTATTGATTATATTTATAGTAGGTATATTGTTACATTTAAATAGTGATGATAAGAAGATAGAAACGCTTAAAATAAGGCAATTATTTGTTTCTGATTATGATTTGTTACCTTTTGATAAGTATTTTATAGGTGTTAATGGTAATAAGATAATAAGTATAATAGATAATGATGGAAATGAACTCTATTTAAATGATAATGGAATTACTTATGAGGGATTATTTATGAAAGATGAAGATACTCCTATTTTTTATAATGTAAGTAATGATAAACTTAATGTTTATACTATAGGAAAAAAAGGACCTGATAAATTATTTACTATAAATGATGTTAGCGAAGTTATTCCCCTTGTTTATAGTAACCAAGATGATTATTTAATTGGGTTTGTTCAATATAAGGATAATGATTCATATATATATAATTTTGAAAATAAAGGGTTGGTTGTATTAGATGGAGTTGATTTGGTAGGTGATAGAATAGTTAATAATTCTATTTATACTTATTCAAAAGATAATATTATAGTAAAAAAAGATGATTTATATGGTTCATTTGATATTGATGGTAATAATAAGTTAGAAGTAAAATATGATGATCTTATTAATGGTGGAGATAAAATTATATTTTCTTTAAAACATAAATATGGAATTATGGATAAAGATAATAAAGTTTTAATAAAGAATAAATATAATATTATTAAATATGTTGCTGGTGGTTATTTGATAGGAAATGATAAATTATCTTTTTATGATGATAATCTTAAAATAATAGTTTCAAAGAAAATAGCACATAATATTATAGATTATTCTTTAAGAGAAGATGCTAGTTTATATGGTTATAAGATGGATTCTAAGTATTTAATTATAAATAATTATTTGGAAGATTCTTTAGATAAAGATTATAAAAATCATAATATGTATATTATTAAAGACAAGAAAATATCTAATTTAAAAGAAATAGGTTTTGGTATAGAAAATGTTATTTATAGTTATGATGAAAACTCTATAAGTATTTATTCGCCTGATTTGGTTAATGATTTAAAGATTAATGCTAGTATTAAGAAAATTAAAGATATAGTTAAGGTTCAAAATGATATGTATTATGTAATAACTAAAGGTAAAGATTATATTTTTGATAAAGAAGGAAAAAAAGTGAAGAATATTTGGGGAGATTTACTTTATCATGACAAAGATTTTTTGGTTTATTATAATGATAATAAATTAAATCTTATTAGTTACGATGATGAAGTGTTGGAAACATTTGATGGAAGTGATATAATTATTAAGGATAAAAGAATGATAGTTAATAATAATATATATGCTATTGAAAGTTAGTTGGTGTGATATGAGAAAGACTTTTAAGCGTTACTCTATATTTATAATTGCTTTGGCTTTTTTGCTTGGTACTTTTTATATTTGGAATGTATCAAATTCTGTTAAAACTAGTTATACTTGGAGAAGTTTTAATAGTATTAAAATTGTTAAGGATGAACATGTTGTGCCATATGAAAAAGTCTTTGTTTTAGTAAATGGAGATACAAATGATATAGATAAGGTTGATTTAGTATTAACTAATAATAGAGTTTCTTTTAAAGTAAATATAAAGGATTTAAAGGAAGAAAAACCATATTTTGAATTGCCGTATTATAATAATAATATTATTGTTGGTTCAAAGTATTTTATCAAAGAAGTTTTAATTAATTATGTAGATGGTGAAAAAACTAGAATTACTACAGATGTTAATGCTTCTAATCATTTGTTAATCGATGAAAGGGAAGAGTATTTTATTGTTGAAGATGATAATAATGTAGATGCTAATGCTTGGCGTGATTTTAATAGTATTACAATAAAAGATAGTATAAATCCTAATGGAAATATATATTTAAATATTAATGGTGATACTAAAGAGATGGTTGATATTGAACTAGAATGGGTAAAAAAAGATGAAACTAGTAGTTTTTTAGTTAATGTTGAAAGTTTAGATAATAGGCCTTTTTTCAATATTAGTGATATTCCAGTTAAGCTTGGTGAAGAGTACTATTTAAAAGAAATGAAGATTTTTTATAATAATGGTGGACATTATATTTATAATGCAGATAATTATGCTAATATACTAAATAATAGAATTTTTATAAATAGTCTTGCTGTTAATGATTCTAAAAATATTGAGGCGGAATCTATTATTGATGAAAACTATGATAAAAATGCTATAAACAATAATAAAAGGTCAGAGTCACTAGCTGGTGGAATGATTATTTTGTTCTTAATATTCGTTGTGGCTTTTGGAGTGTTTATTTATTTAAAAGATGAAGATAGGTAGTGAGAAAATGAAAACAAATAAGTTTAAAAAGTATAGATTTCAATTTATTATACTTGTTTTAGGTTTAATAATATCTATTTCTACTATTTCTTTGACTTATTCTTCAAAAAAAGTGTCTTTTGAAGTGTCTTCGTTAAATGAGGAAGAGGCAATTTATAAATTGCTTGATAATGTTGCTGATAGTACACCGAGTGTTGTTACTTATGAATACGAATTACCTGTTTTAGAAATAAAACCTAAAGAAATAATTGTTGCTTCTAAAAATGAGAAAGAAGATCCGCAAAAAGTAGCAGCTAATAAAGGTGTTGGTAAAGAAGTTAGTGCCCAAGAAGCGATATCTAGATATGAAACAAATGAAACTAGTATGGGTATTGATGTTTCTACTTGGAACGGAAATATTGATTGGAAAAAGGTTAGAGAAGCGGGAATTAAATTTGCGATGATTAGAATCGGTTTTAGAGGGTATCAATCAGGACAAATAATGATGGATAATACTTTTTATCAAAATATTAAAGGTGCTTTAGCAAATAATATTAATGTTGGTGTATACTTTTTTACTGCTGCTACTAATGAGAGAGAAGCACAAGAAGAAGCTGCATGGGTATTAGAAGTTATTAAAAATTATGATATTAGTTATCCTATAGCTTATGATATAGAAATATTCGGTAATAGAGAAGATACGAGAATGAGAGGTTTATCTGATCATCAAATTACAAATAATACATTAGCTTTTTGTAATTATATTCGTAATAAGGGATATACTCCTATGATTTATTCTTATTTAAATGCTTTTAATAATAAATTAGAAGTAGGTAGGTTTGGTAGTAATAGGGTTTGGCTTGCTCATTATACTGATAAAACTAACTATAAAGGTAATTATCATATGTGGCAATATACTTCTTCTGGAAGTGTCCCAGGCATAACTGGTCGGGTTGACATGAATGTTTCTTATTTTTCAGTTACAAATGATATCTCTAAGAGGCAAGTTGTTAATGGAGTAAATAGTAATGCTAATGATTTTTCACTTACTTTTAAAGATGTAAGAGTAGTAGCTTCTATGAAAGAAGAGACTTATTTAAGGACTACGCCTAGCTTGTCGGTACCTAATAAAGCTGGTTCTATATCTGCTGGAAGCAGTGTTATAATTACAGGGATATCGGATTCTTTTATTAGAATTTCTTATGATGATAATATTTATTATATAGACAGTATAAAAAAGATTAATTTACCTCCTACTACATGGAAGAAGGATTATATTAATGAAGCAATTGTTTTGACAAAAGATGAACAATTGTTACAAGAACCTTATTATTATTTATTTAACAACGTAGCTAATACTATTAAATCGGGTACTAAATTAACTTTAATTGCTTATAATGATGAATATATTAAAGTAAGCTATGAAGGAAAAGAATATTATATTTATGATAATAACGGTTGTTATGAAAAGTATTCAGCTCCTGTAGTACAAAGCGATGAAAATCAAGAGAATGATGAAGATAATACTATAGTTAGTGATGATCAGAATAATAATCTCGATACTCAAGATACTAATCAAGAATAATGTGGTAAAAATGCTCTTTATTAAGAGTGTTTTTTGTTTGTTAAATTTTATGTTTTGAGATTTTATTTTCTTTTTCTATGTGTTATAATCTATATATAATAGAGGATGATGTTATGAAAAGGTCGAGTTTAGTACTTAAATTATTCTTTTTTATACTTGTTGTTGGCCTTATAACTGGATTTGGTTATTATTATTTATTTTTAGGAAATAGTAATGAGGGTGAAAGTGGAATTATTCCTTCTTTAAGTGGAAAAAAAGTTTATGATGTTAAAAATGGAGTATATATAATAAAAAATAAGCTTGAAAGAGAGAAAACTTTATTAGGTAGATGCGTTGTGAATTCAATTAATGATTATTTAGTTGTTTTAAATGATGATTATATGTTATATAAAGGCAATTGTTTGAACACGGTTCTTATTTCTGAAGGGAAATCAGAAAATCTTAAATTTGATAAGAAAAATGATAGTAAATATACTGTTACTTTAGATGAAAAGACTTATCAAAAAGATGATTCTATAAATGAAATACCTGTTGTTAATAATGTAATTATTAAATCTCCGAAAGTTAATTATGATTCTTTGAAATTTATAATAGATAATTCTGAATACGAGGGGCATTATTATTCTTTTTCTGGAGAAATATCTTCGCAAAAAGAATATTATTATGATTATACTTATAATCAGGAATTAAATCAGTTTTCAATATCACTTAATAATGGTATTAGTGGTTATAGTAAGATTTTAAAGTCTTTTAATGATATTCCTAAGTTTTATTCCTTTAATGATTATCTACTTGTTTTAGATGAAGATATAATTGGTAACAGTTTTAGTCATAAGTTATATTTGTATTCTGAAAAAGGAATGATTTATGATTTTAATTCAATATTTCCTATTAATATTAATGGTAATGTTATTGATACTAATTGGAATAGGATGTTTAGGTTTGATGTGACATCTAAAACCGCTTATGTTGTATTTGATCGTGATAATAATTTCTGTAATTTTGAAAATGGTAATGAATATTATGAATTTAAACTTACTTATGATTATCAAAAAAATGGTTTTAATGTTCCTGATTTATTAAAAAAAGGTACAAAGGAATCAGATTGTGATTATATAAAAAAGAAATATTCGATGGAGGGGTAGTATGGAAGCTTTTATGAAATTAATGGGGATGTGTATTACTTTTATTCCTTCTGTTTATTTTGCTTCTTATATGATAAAAAAAGCTACTAGTGAGCAAAGATTTGATTTTCATTTAAAGAAAGTTAAAGATAAAGCTGGATTATATGGGATTTTAATAGCTATTTTCAATAGGGTTATATTGTTTTTTTTGGTAACGGTATTAGGAATGTATATTACATCTTGTTTTTCAAATTCTATATATTTTGATGTTCTAATTGTTTTATTCATTATGTATATAATTAGTTATTTTTTTGATAATAAAAATGATATTTAATATCTTTTATGATATAATTAATAAAGTAGGAAAGTAGTGGTAAATATGAATTGTCCTAAATGTGGTAATTATGTTGAAGAAGGCAAAGAATTTTGTTTCATGTGTGGGACAAAGTTGGGCGAAAATGATTTTTCTTCACCTGGAAGAAATGGTTTTACATCTGCTGTTAAAAACGATTTTTCTTCTTCTAATTATAATAATATGCCTTTAAGTGAAGATTATTATAAAAAGAAAGAAGAGTATAATAATAGATTAAATAATTATCGTGATGTTGAAATAAAAAGAGTGAAAGATGATAAAAAAGACTTTATTGATATTTATAAAGAATATAATATCTTCTTTAAGGTCGGAGGTATTTTATTCTTAATTGTATTAGGTTCTTTCATTTTTGTGATGGTATCTAAGAGTATTAATAAGGAAGAAGTATTGAAGCCTGTAACACAAAATTTGTATTATAAGGTGGATTCAACACTTACAAAAACAAGTGATAATAATGGCGGAGATGTTTATGCTTTAACCAATAATAAAGGAGTTTCTTGTTCTGTTAAGGTGACTATTGATAATACTAGTTCTAGTGATCATATTAAAGATTATTTTTCTATAAAAGAAAGTCAACTTCTTCCAACTTATAATGATTATGGAGATGTTGTTGATGTTTCAACTATTCCTTTATTTCAAGAGGGATCAATAAAGATTAATAATGTTATATGGTATTATATGAATGTATATTATAGAAAGAATCCTTCTGATAATTATACGGCTTTAAGACATAGATTTTTGTCTGCTGGTCATAATGGTGTTTTTTATAATTTAGAGTTATCTAATTTTGATGATTTAAACGAGTGTAATCTTACATTGGATAGCTTTTTAAGAAGTTTACAATTTATAGATTTGTAGGAGGTATACTATGAAGAAATGTCCTAAGTGTGGAACTATTTTGGATGACTCTAAAAAGAAGTGTTATATGTGTGGAGCAGATTTAACAGCATCTGCTTCAGTTGGTGATTTTTCTTCAAATTTTGATAAAAGTATTGGTTCTTCTATAACTAAGGGCGTAGATAATGTTTTTAATAATGGTAAAGATATAGACGTTGATAGTGAGGATATTTTAGGAGGGGCTTCTAACAATAATAATGGTTCTTTCTTTTCTCATAATAGTAGTTCTAGGGACTTTTTTGGTGGAGAGATTAATAAATTGAACTCTATGTCTTTTGATAATAGAAGTAAATCTAAAAAGAAAATAAATAGTTTCTTTGGTAAAAATGATTTAAAGAGTAAAGATGAGATTAATAAGAAGAAACAAAAGAAAAAAGGCGACGATTCTAATCAAGGAAAAGTTAAGAAAATAAGTTATAGTACTAACCCTAATATACCTAAAGAAATGCAAGAAGCTGCTAGAGAAGAAGAAAAAGAGGTAAAACCATCTAATAATATGTTTTTTCCTACTGAAAATAGTTTTGATGCTAAAACTATTAAATCTAATTTGGTAAAGAAAGAAGACAATAATGTCCCTGATGCTTTTAAAAGTTTTAATAGCTTTGTAGATGAGGGGAAAGGGAATAAAAAGAATTCGAGTTTTATTCCAAATAATCAACAAGATAATAGTACTAGTATTGATAGGTTTGGCTTAAAAAAGAATGATGGTGGCAATAAACTTTCTAAGAATAAAGTGAATAGTGCATTTGCTATGTTTAATGGCAATAAAAAATCTTTCTACAACAATGATAATGATGTAGAAATTGAAATTGAAAATAAGAATACAAGTAGTATTGATAATCAAAGAGGTTTTAAATTAAAAACTTCTAAGAATCCTTTTGAAGGATTAAAACAGAAACTTAATATAGATAGATTAAATAGTATTCAAGTTAAAGAATATGGCCGTATAGCTTTTAATTTTTCTTGTGTTATTATTTTTATGATAATTTTATGCTTTGTTTATTTTAAATTTTTAAGAATGGATTCTGCAGAGAAATTAGATGGTTTACAATTTAAGGTTCCTCAATATTTTAAGTTAAGTAATACGGGGTCTCATTATAAGTTTTATTCTTCTAAGGAACATGGTAATAGTTGTTCTTTTGAAATTTTATCCGGTGTACCTAGTGATCCGAATGGTTATGTTGATGACTATTTTCAATACGTTAAGAAGACTTATGAAACTGATAGTAAAGCTGTTCCTACTTTACAAGAGATGAAAATAAATGGTAATACTTGGAAGTCTGAAAGAATAGTTTATTTACCTGATGATGGTTCTAAAGTATCTTCTGGAGATATAATAGCCAGATATGCCTATACTGTTATAGTTTATAATGGATCTTTTTATACTATTAAGTCTTCTAATACTGAAGAAAATAAAGAATGCGATGATAAGTTGTTTGCTTTTATGAATAGTGTTGCTTTTATTGAGGAGAATAAATAATAAAAGAGTAAGAAGGTGTTAAAATGAAGGGATTTTCTGCTTTTAGATTGTTTTATGATAATTTTTTATATAGAAATAATGTCATGATTGAATATGATAAGATTAATAAATATATAAATAAAATTATAGAAATACTTAAAGAAGTAACTAATCTTTATCATGATGATATCGAAATGTACAAAAGTAATTTAACTGTTTACCAGAGTAAAATAAAAAAAGAATTAGATAAAATTATGGAGGTTTATCCATATTTTTTTGAAAAGTATTTTGAATTGTATTCTAGATATGTAGAGAATAATAACTCTATTAAGGAAATGCCTTTTGTGTTATCTTGTTCTTTTTTTAATGATTATGAATTTAATAAAGTGGCTCCTGATTATGTTCAAAGATTTAGTTCTTTGGATAAAAAAAGATTGAGAGATAGAGCAAAAAAAATGTCATTTGTAGAGTATTACAAGGAGATCTTGAAAGACTTTGATAGTACATATTATGATAAATTGATAGATTTACTGGATGCTTTTATTAATATTGATGTTAATATAATAATATCTTTTGATGATAATTTAGATAAATATATAAAAACTATTAAAAGAATAGTTTCTACTAATAGAAGAATATTAGAAAAAGCTAAATTGAGTAGTGATTATAATCTTATTAAAGAGAAAATGGAGTTAATATATAAGGGATGTTTTGATGACTTTGATTCCACTTTGGAATCAAAATTAAATAGTTATTTATTATTCTTATATGAAAATAAAAAGAAAAATGTTTCGGATTTTTATGATACTATTGTTACTAATGATTTGAGTTACGGTATTTTTAAAGATTTTGTTTCTAAAGAAAAGAAATATAAGGAAAAATATGATAAGATTTTTGCTAAGCGTCAAATAATAAATCCTAATAAAGTTGATATTGCGCCTTCTATTCGTCAAAGGTTAATTAAGTTATACTATGATGGGAGATTTAATTTTGAAGAATCAAAAGATATTAAGAAGAATATTGAAATTATTAATGGTTTAAAGTCTCTTGCAGATAATATAGAGCAGTTAATATGGGAACAATTATTATTTAATGCCTCTCATTCATTATATTTAAAAAGAAATAATACAGTAAGGTATGCTATTATTAATTTTTTATATTCTTTATATAATCCTTTAGAAATACTTGATAGATATGAGAAACTAAGAAAAGAAATTACACTTTATTTAAAAAATAATCCGAGTATTAATTCGCAATTAGACTTTAATTTGCTTGATAACAAAAAGATTGTTAGTAAGAAAGATATTCTTGCAAATGTACATAAAGAGAGAATTATATTTATTAATGAGCAGATTGAAAGTAATTTAGTTTCTAAAAGTTTGGAATATGATACTAGGGATTATGATTTATTTTATATTGCTGAAGATTTATCTACTCAAGAATTAGTTGATATATTTAATAAGAATTCTAAAAATAATAGATTAAATACTAGGGATTTACTTGAATATGTATGTCAATGTATATTAAAGGTAACCAATCCTTCTTACTCTATTTTAAATCCTGATTATGAAATGATTAGTGATGTAGCTAGGACTTATTTCAATTTAGAATATGAAATAGAGTTAGATGCTGATATTTATTTAAAAAGTCGTGATATGTTTAATATATCTTATGAATCATTTCTAAATAATAGTGCATTTTACAAGTTAAAAAAGGAGTATAAGTTATGATAGAACAATTAAGATATAGATATAATAACTTAGATACTTTTTCTAAGAGAGAAATAATTCTAAATGAAGTATTAGATACTTGTTTGGTTATTGAAAAAATTTGTAAAAAGAAGAAGATTGATATTAATACACTTAGTAGTTCAGAAGTCATAAAGAATAAGAATAAACTTAGTGAAAAGGATTTTATGGATTTATTATTTTTATATATTTTTTATTTAAAAGAAGATTTAGGTTTATTACTCAAATAAATGTGTTATAATATAACTTAATTTATTTGAGGAGTGTTCGTTTTATGGAAGAACTAGAAAAGATTATCGAAAAAATAAAAAGATTAGCATCTGGCGGTAATGATACTGATATGGTTTGTTTTATTGTTGCTTTTGATTTATTGTATTTTTTAAATGATACTGATAATAGAAATAAATTCGTTTATAATTATTATAAAAATGATAATAGTATGTTTTCTTCTAATTTAAAGAAAATTTGTTTTTATGCAGAATCTATTTTGTTAGAAGATGATACTTATCTTAAAATGTTAAAGAATATTGAAATGGAAGTTCATAGAGATCAATTGGTTAGTATGTATAATTATTTTGATGTTATTGATAGAATAGAGAAAGGAAATAATTCTACTAAGCATTTAATATCGGATGGTTTTAAAATAAGATTGTTAAAAGATCAATTTTCTTCCTCATCTAAAGATTATGCTAAATTATCTAGTAGAGTATCTGAACTTAAGAATAGATATGATAGAAACATAATTGATATTATTACTATTATTGCTATTTTTATAGCTATAGTGATAGGAATGGTATCTGGTGTTAGTTTTAGTTTAGAAGCTTTTAAATCTATTGCAAGTAATGATTTATATGATGTATGTTTAGTAGCTTCTGTTGTTGGTATTTTTGTATATAATGTATTCTTTGTTTTATTAAAGTATATAAGTAAACTTGCTGGTAAAGATATTGATAAATATGGTAATTTAATATTTGTTAATATAATATTTATAGCAATGATTGTATTTTTTGTAGTATTAGGGGTAAGTTAATATTATTTATCCCTTTTTTTAAAGAAATACCTTGCATGTTTTGAAAAGATGTGGTATTATTAAAAAGTCGATGGACCTCTAGCTCAGTTGGTTAGAGCATCCGGCTCATAACCGGGCGGTCATAGGTTCGAGTCCTATGAGGTCCACCACGTATGCGAGTGTGGCGAAATTGGTAGACGCGCTAGACTTAGGATCTAGTTCCTAACGGAGTGGGGGTTCAAGTCCCTTCACTCGCACCATTGAAGATATTTTTTGAACAATAGTTCAATTAACTAATAAAATCAATTCTTTTTAGAATTGATTTTTTGTTTTGCTAAATTTTGTTTTAGTATTTAGTTATGTTGAGGGGAAGTATTATATTGGAACAAAATGGGATATTTGCGGCTGGTATTGAAAATGAACTTAGAGCTTTTTTACTTGAAACAGAGTGGAAGCGTAGAATATCATATGTTAACAGTTATACTCAAAAGGAAAATGTGTATTCCTTTTATTTGAATTATTTACTTTTTTATATTTAGAATCTAATAATATGATAGGATTGTTTAAAGTTTTAATATATGATATTATTTATTAGACTGATTATAATAAGAGTAAGGTGATGAATATGTTGATTTATGATATTTTTGGGTGGATAGGGATGATATTAGTTTTACTTGCTTATTTATTGTTATCGACAGGCAAGATTAGTAATGGAGTTTTATATCAATTGTTAAACCTTTTTGCTGGGGTTTTTATGGCAATAGGTTTATTTCCTAAAAACGCTTGGTTTTCTTTTACTTTGCAAGTTTTTTGGGCTTTAATAGCAATAATATCGTTAATAAAAATAAAGAAAAAAGATTAATTTTTTAATTATTTTATCTAATTGATATATTAATTTAAATATGTTATTATTTTTTTGTGATATTGATATTATAGAGGTGTTTTTATGAAAAAATTAAAATGTGAATCTTGTGGGGGAGATGTAGAAATTGATGAAAATAAAGAATTTGCTACATGTCCTTTTTGTAAAACTAAGTATCAATTAAACGAAACGAAAAATGTTTATATTAGGATGGATGAAGATTTAAAGAAAGCTACTTTAGATGTTTTTAATAATACTAAAAAAATAGGGAAAGGAATGGAAATTTTCTTCGGAGTAATATTTGTTGTTGTTCTTTCAATTATTGTTTTTGGTTTTATAAATGTTCGTTCTTCTTCTAAACAGTTTGATATTAATAGATATAATAGTACTTTTGAATTTTACAAAGGTACTAATCCTAAGGCATCTATTAGTCCTTTGTTAGATGAAGTTGCTCAAAATAATAAGAAGAATGATCGAAAAATTACGGTTATTTTTAATGATATAAATACGACAAATAGTGATGAGATTGCTTCGCTTAAACAAGATTTGAAAGAATTTCCTTATGAATATGAAATTAAAATTGATTATGATGACAAAGGCTATGTTAATAAAGTTACTATAGTCGATTTTAAAGATGATAGTAATAAAGGAGAAAAATAATATTTTCTTCTTTTTTTGTGCTATAATTATTATAGTGTAGGGGAGATGTTAATGATTATTAGTATTGTATTATTAATGATACTTATTTATATAAATGGTATTTTTTCTTCTTGCGAATTAGCATTTTTATCCTTAAATAAAATAAAACTTAAAGAAGATGTAGATAAAGGAGATACTAAGGCGATAGCTATAAATAGAATAATTGAACAACCATCTTTATTCCTATCTACTATTCAAATTGGCATCACATTAGCAGGTTTTTTGGCATCAGCGTTTGCTTCTGAGTATTTTGCTAATTATTTTATAACTTTTTTTGTTGGTAGTAAAATATCTATAAGGTTTATTAAAACTATTTTAGTAATTGTTATAACGATTGTTTTATCCTATTTTACTTTGATTTTTGGAGAATTAGTTCCTAAAAGAGTAGCTATTAATGACCCTTATAGATTAGCAAAGAAATATATATTCTTTATTAAGGCGATTCAAATTATGTTTTATCCATTAATTATATTTTTATCTTTCTCTACAGAAATAATATGTAAAACATTTAAGATTAAGGAAAACAAAGATAGAATTACCGAAGAAGATATTAAAACAATGATTTTATTAGGTCAAGAAGAAGGGATAATAGAAGAAAAAGAAAAAGAGTATATACTTAATGTTTTTAATTTTAAAGATATTGAAGTTCAACAAGTAATGACTCCTAGAAACAAAGTTATTATGATTAATGTAGCCGATGATTTGAAAAGTATTATTTCTAAAATTAAAGAAGAAAAGTTTTCTCGATTCCCGGTATATAAAGATAATGAGAATAATATAATTGGTACAATAAGTATAAAAGATCTTATTATTAAAAAGGGTGAAAAAAATAGAATTAATATTAGAAAAATTGTTAGACCAACTCATCGTTTTAATCATACTGATAAAATTGATGATGTCTTTAGAGAAATGCAAGAGAGAAATGAAAGTATTTGTCCTATATATAATAATGGTCGTTTTGTAGGGATTGTTACTATAGAAGATGCTGTTGAAGAAATAGTTGGAAATATCTATGATGAATTTGATGATAGAAAGTAGTATTATAATAGTTATAATAAAGAGGTGTTATTATGGAAAGTAAAATAGATAATAAAAATGTAGTAAATAAGAAAGAATTAGTAAAGAAATTATTAAAACAAGAAATTAGTGCTGAAGATGAATCGGAACTATTAGAAATGCTTATTGATAGGCCGATTACTATTGATGTTGATAAACAAGAAGATAGTTCTTTGACAACTGGAGAAAAACTTGCTGATAAGCTATCAGAGATTGCTGGATCTTGGGGGTTTATAATAGGATTTTCAGCTTTTATTATAATTTGGATAATTATAAATACAGCAATTTTAAATAAAGCTAGTGATCCTTATCCTTTTGTTTTGCTTAATTTGGTTTTATCTTGTTTAGCGTCTTTACAGGCTCCAATTATTATGATGAGTCAAAATAGACAAGCAAAGAAAGATAGTATTAGAAATCAAAATGATTATCAGATAGATTTAAAAAGTGAATTAATACTTGAAAGATTACATGAAGAAATTCAAGAAAGTTTAAGAAACGAAAGACAAATAATAAGATTATTAAAACAAATGATGGAGGAAGAAGATAATAAGTAAGAATGATTAATTATATAGTATTTTGTATATATAATTAAAATATTATTTTATTATTTTTGGTTTTATTGTATAATTAATTTTAGAATAGGTGGTTAGTGTGATGGATGAACAATTATTAACTAATTTAAGAATGATATATAAACCGATAGTTACTTATTATGGGGAATGGTCTTTAGAATCTGATATTTCAGAGATTGCTATTATAAAAAAAGGTAAAAACTTATATAAAGAGTTTTTAGAGAGATATTATTATACTCCTCTTAATGTTATTTTTAATAATGATGAAATAGTTTATAATTTTGAAGTTAGCATTTGTTCTAAATTTGGACCTAAAGGAAGAAGTTTATTCTTCTCTAAAAGATCTTTTTTAAGAAATATAGTTACTAATATTGATGAATTAATAGATAATAATGGAGAAGAAGCATATAAAGCTATAAAAAAAGCTATAAGGATTAAAAAGGATATTTATAGAGATGTATATAATAATGGAGAAGAGTCTAAATACTATAACCAAGTTATGAATGAATTTTTAAAATATTCTAATCAAGATTCTTTTGAGGATTTTGTTAAATTGTGTAAAAAACAATATACAAGATTACTAAATGGATATAATTCTGTTATGGATTTGTTTGATAAACCTATTAATATTGATAAATTTATAGGTTGTTTTGATATAAATAAGTTATATTTGTTTACTTGCTATAAACTAGTAAAGCATAACTATAATTATTATGATAAATATAATAATTTAGATTATACTATTTCATTTGTAGATGAATATAGAAAGATAATAAATGATTTGCGTCAGAAAGAACCTTTTTACAATTCGGTTATTAATGTAGTTAAGGATAATGAAGTTGTCGTTTATACTATAGACGATTTGTTTAGAGATTTAAGTGATCTAGAGATGAGAACTAAATAGCTCATCTTTTTTTGAATAGGTGATTTTTAATGAATACTATTTTAAATGTTGATAAAATTTGTAAAAGATTTGGTAAAAACAAAGTTTTAAATAAGGTTTCTTTTAAAATAAAAAAGGGTCAGATATTAGGTTTTATTGGACCTAATGGAGCTGGTAAGACGACTGCTATAAAATTAATATTAGGTTTACAATTAATGGATTCTGGAGAGGTTTATATTAATAATTATAACATTAAAAAGGATTATGAAAATGCTATTGCAAAAGTTGGTGCGATTGTAGAAAATCCTGATTTATATTTGTTTCTTACTGGAAGACAAAATTTAAGGCTTTTTGGTCGTTATTATGGTAATGTTGATGAAAAATATTTGGATTATTTATTAGAAAAAGTCAATCTTATAGAAAGAGCGGATGATAAAGTTTCAAATTATTCTCTTGGTATGAGACAAAGACTTGGTATTGCTGTTTCGTTAATTAATCATCCTAATCTTTTGGTTTTAGATGAACCTACTAATGGTTTGGATCCAGAAGGAATAAAAGATTTAAGGGATATTATTATTAAACTTGCTAAAACAGAAAATATTGGTGTTTTGATATCTAGTCATAATCTTGCCGAATTAGATGGCTTCTGTAATAGGATTTGTTTAATAGATAAAGGACAAATAATTAAAGATATTAACTTGGATACTTTGAAGAATTCTGAAAAACCAGTTTTTTTTATAAAGCTTGATAAACTATCTAAAATAGATAAGTATTTGGTTAAAGGTGATAAAGTATTAGAAAATGGGATAAGTGTTTCGAGAAGTGATGAAGATATTTCAAAGCTTATTAAAGAATTAGTGTTAGATGGATATAATATTTATGAAGTTAGACGTGAATTATTGTCTTTAGAAGAAGCTTATCTAAAGATTATGGGAGGTAATTTATGAAAGTTTTAATTTACAATGAATTGTATAAAATATTTCATAAAAAAATAACGATTTTCTTTGCTTTATTTGTATTACTTCAATTTGTTTCTAGTGTTGTTTTTATTAAATTAAATAATTATTATATGGAGAATGCTGATAAGCAAAGAGTTAGTGCTTTGATTAATAAACATAATTCTTTAGGCGGAGATGCTAGCAAATATTTAGAACACTATATTATGGAAAGAAATGATATAGATACTTATGAGTTGTATAAGAACTATGGTAGATTATCTTGGCAAAGATATATAATCGATAATGATGCTAGTAAATATGTATCTTGTATGAATTTTGCTAAATTAAAGCATAATAATGAAGAAAATTATAATGATTGTAAGCAAAAGCTTGATGAGTTAATGTATAAAGTTAATAATTATACTTGGAAAGATTTTATATATGAGTATAAAGAAGATGCTATTGAAAATTTAAAGAGTACTAAGGAATCATATGATATTGAAACTAATATAGACAATAAGAAGTATTTAGAATTATCTATGAAGTCTATTCAATATGAAATAGATGGTTATAATTATCATCTTAATAATAATATTCCTATTGATTATACGGCTAATTCTATAATGATAGATGAGTATGTTTCTCTTGCGATAGAACATTTATCAGTAGAGGAAAATGAAGATAAATACCGTGATTATAGTGATTTGTTACAAAAAAGAGAAGATGAAAATAGAATGTATTCTTCTAAATATAGGATAGAAAATAAATATGATGATATTACAAATAATACGGCGATTGGAGCTTTTATCAACTATACTTGTACTTCTGTTAGTATTGTTGTTTTGGTTTATATGATAGTTGTTGCTGGTAATTTAATAGCGGATGAATTTAGTAAAGGAACAATTAAGATGTTGCTTATAAGGCCTTATAAAAGAAATAAGATACTATTTAGTAAGTATATAGCTTCTATTATTAGTACATTTTTATTCTTTTGCTTTTATTTATTTGTTGTATTTATGGCTTGTGGTATTGCATATGGATTCAGGAGTTATCTAACACCTGTAGTAATTTATGATTTTTCAGTTTCAAGTATTAAAGTTATGAATTTATTAAGTTTTGCATTTGTTAATTATATATCCTATATTCCGATGTTTTTAATATTATTAACTCTAACAATTTTTTTGGGGGTATTTGTTCATAATGAAGCGATGACTGTTGGGGTTCCTTTAGTAGTATATGTTGTCTCTTTATTTTTAAATTATGCTTCTAGTTCTAATTATATGAAGTATTTTCCAACTATATGTTGGAATTTAAGGGAATTTTTGTGGGGAGGATTGCCTACGTTTAAAGATTTAACTTTGGGTACTTCTATTATTGTTTGTATTTTTACAATTGTTATTATATTTTGGGGAAGTTTTTCTTTGTTTAAAAGAAAAGATATTAAGAATCAATAAAAAAAGGATTATATTAATCCTTTTTTACTTTGTTAATAACATTTGAAACCATATCAGGATGACCTTTAAAGGCTTCTAATACCTCTATTGGAATAGCAAATATTATAGTATTTGATTGATCTGATGATAAATCGTTTAGTGTAGATAATGTTCTTAAGTGTAAAGCACCAGGGGTACTTCCCATGATTGTTGCTGCTTTAGCTAAGTTTTCGGCAGATTCAACTTCACCAACACTCTTCATTATTACAGCATTTTTTTCTCTTTCTGCTTCAGCAACTTTTGCAATAACTCTTTGCATTTCTTCAGGTAGAGAAACATCTTTTAGTTCTACATTCTCAATCTTAATGCCCCAAGGATCGGTAGCTTCATCTACAATGCTACAAATTTGATCACTTATTTTATCTCTTGATCCAAGTAATTCATCTAGAGTTACAGCACCAACGGCATTACGCATTGTAGTTTGGGCTAGTTGAGCGACTGCAAATTGAAAATTTTCAACGGCAATAATTGCTTTTGAAGCGTCGAATATTTTGTAATATAATACTGCGTTTATTTTGATTGAAACGTTGTCAGCAGTTATTGCATCTTGAGCAGGAACGTCAACAGCTTTTGTTCTTATATCGACTTTTTTAAATGAATGAATTATTGGTAGTACTAGATTTAAGCCTGGATTCATAATTTTATCGAATCTACCGAATCTAAAGCGTACGCCTCTTTCATACTCATTTATTTGTCTTAAAGATCCTATAATTATAAATGCTATTACAATGATAATTATAATTACAAGTGGCATATTATTCTCCTTTCTATTGTAATTATATAATATTATTTTTCTTTTTCCAATGATTTTGATATAATATTTATGTGATAAGGTGATAGTATGAAGAATAATAAATTATTTTTTACGATTTTTGTAGTAGTTATTATTTTTCTGTCTTTCATTTTACCTTCTTTTAGTAAGAAAGGTTTAATTGCTAAAATAGGTAATAAGGAGAATATTACCATTGATAGTTTTTTACTTAATAATAAGGGTATTAGTAAAGACGATTTGTTAAAATTAGATGATAATTATTATTCTATTATTAATGATGAATCTCATATTGTTAGTCTATCAAGTAATAAGATAATTAACTCTTTTGATATAGTAAAAGATAGTTCGAAGTTTCGTGACCTTGTTTTTAAAGAACTTAGAGTAAAGTATCCGTTATTTATTGTAGAGGGTATTATTGGTAGCGATTATGATACTTTTAAGGTTGAACCAGATAATATTTATATATCTTTTAAGGGTGATAATTATATATATGATGTAACTTTGATTTGTAAAGATTATAAAGAATTAGTTAGTTATAATTGTGTTGACGATATTAGTGATGATTTAAATATTTTAGGACTTGATCCAAATAAAAAGACTGTTGCTTTATCTTTTGATGATGGACCTGGTATCTATACTGAAAGTGTAATTGATGAATTAAATAAATTTAATATGAAAGCTACATTTTTTGAATTAGGAAGTATGATGCAAAGATATCCTGATATAGTTAGAAAAGTAAAAGATAGCGGCTTTGAAATAGGATCTCATGGTTATAGTCATAAATCATTTGTAAAACTGAAGTTAGATGGAACTATTGAAGAGTTGAATAAAACTAATGAAATATATAAAAATATAACAGGAGAAGATATAAAACTAGTAAGGCCTCCTTATGGAGCTATTAATAGTACTATTAAAGAGGGAATAAATACAGTTTTTGTTAGATGGAATGTCGATTCTTTAGATTGGAAGGTAAAAGATGAAAGGTATGTCGAGAATATTATGAGTGTTTTAAAGGATGGTGATATTATCCTTGCTCACGATATACATAAATCTACTTTAGATAACTTAAATACTCTGCTTACTAGATTATATAATGAAGGATTTCAAGTTGTTTCTATATCAGAATTAGCTTCTTTAAAAGGGGTAAATTTAGAAAATAATAATTTGTATTTTCATTTTTGATTGATAAATACTATTTAAAAGGGAGAATGTGTGATGGCAAAATTTTTTAATGAACAAGATAATAATATGAATAATTCAACATATTTTGATTCTAATGAAGTAAATATGGAGGATAATTCTTCTAACTTTGTTAGTGCTTCAGGGCCTTTAGAAGATAATAATGAAGTATTGGATGAGGGGTTTGCTGGTTCAGAAGTTAATGATTTTGCTCCAGGTGAGGAGATAATAACTAATAATGATTTTTATCAAGGGCAAGGAGCTCTTTCTAATGAAGAGTCTTATAATATGAATTCTTTTAATAGTAATCAAGAAGATACTAATTTTGTAGAAACTCTTGAAGAAGGACAGGGTAATTCTTCAAATTATGAACAATATGAAGAAAACAACAATAATCAAACTTATGGTGCTTTTCCGAATCCTTATCCAACAACAGAAGAGTTTTCGCAAAGTCAGGTGGAGCAAAATGAAGAGTTTGTTGTTTCAAATAATGATTCGAATATAGCTGAAGAAAATAATGAGGTGTTGGAAGAACAAGACTTATCGAATATTGAAGATAGTACGGCTTTTTCTAATGTTGAAACAACTTTTGTAGAAGATACTACTTATAAAGGTGTAGATAATACTGGTAAAGTAGGAGAAGAAATACAAAATCCGGTTTATGATGCGTCTTTTGAAAAGAATGATGTTAATGTATCAGGTAATTTTTTGGCGGTATTACTTGTTTTAATAGAAGTTTTGCTTTCTCCTGGTAAAAGTGTAATAAGAAATACTGAAAAGTATGTAAAGGGGAAAAGGGTATTTAAAGTTGCTTTAACTGTATTTATTTATGAATTTATATTTTCTATGATAGGACATATTATTGGTGGTTGTTTCGTTGATAGAATGTCTTATGGTGAATATAAGAAGGTTTTAGATTTTGCTAATATTACGCAATTAAATTATGTTAATATACTTATTAATACGGCAATTGTTACTTTAGGTTTTGTTTTTATTATAGCAATAATAAATTATGCTTCTTCATTTTTTAGTAATAAAGGTTTATCTTTTGGATCTTATTTATTAATTGCAGTATTATCTTTTTTTCCGGTTGTCTTAGCTATTAATGCGTTTGTTCCTATATTAAATGTTATGTCTATTTATTTATCTTTAGGTTTAGTTATTGCTTTTAGCTTTTATTCTTTGCTTATATATATTAATGCTTTATGGGGGATTATGGAATTTAAAGGAGATAATGCTAAAGTTATTTATTTATTTATTAATTTTGTTTTAATTACAATTATTTTGGTAATAGTTTTATTAGTTTTCTTTGATGATTATGTAAATTCAATTAGGATAATATTTAAATGAAATATTATCCTTTTTATTTCATAAAAAAAAGCTCTTTTGAGCTTTAATTTCTACATGGCGGAGCAGGAGAGATTTGAACTCTCGCGCCAGTTACCCGACCTACACCCTTAGCAGGGGCGCCTCTTCAACCACTTGAGTACTGCTCCATAACCAAGGTAACAATGAAATTATATCGAAAAAATCTATTATTGTCAACTAGTCGTTTTTGCTTTCTTTTTTATTTTTAGCATGTTTCATCATATTAATTTCTTTCTTTTTTAAGTTATAAGACATGTATATACAATATATACCAAATATAATTAGTATTGCTGCTAAGAAATAGAAAAATATACCATCTTTAAATATTAAAGTTGTAACGATTATAAATACTGCACATAGTAAACATAGTATACCATCTATTAGAAGTTTGTTTAGTGTTGGATATATTCTGTTTCCTCTTTTTGTATTTTTAAAAGCTTTTACATCATCTTTTTTCATTATTATCACCACTTGTTTATATTATATTATGTTTTAGCTATAGATTCAAATAAAAAAACTCCGTTGGAGTTTTAATTAATAAACTGGTGTCCTCTTGGGGGCTCGAACCCCAGACCCACTGATTAAGAGTCAGTTGCTCTACCAACTGAGCTAAGAAGACATTTGTCAGTTCGTTTATAATTATACAACATTATTTTTAAATAATCTACTTTTTTTTCAAAAGAATTAGCAAAAAATGTAATTCTTTTGAATTAACATGAATTTTTTGTTGATTTTTTTGAATTGTTATTATATACTTAACTAGTCAGCGAGATTTAATGACGGAAATACTTGCAAAAAAGTAAAAAGTAGGTTATTATATTTATGGCTTAAGAAATGGGCTTGTAGCTCAGCTGGTTAGAGCGCACGCCTGATAAGCGTGAGGTCGGAGGTTCAAGTCCCCCCAGGCCCACCATTTATGGCCCGTTGGTGAAGTGGTTAACACATATGCCTTTCACGCATACATTCATGGGTTCAAATCCCGTACGGGTCACCAAGTTGACTTTTAAACTCGATTAATTCGAGTTTTTTAATTTTCTAAAAAAGTAATATATTTTTAATTATTATTGTGGTATTATTATAAAGATGGGAGAGTGGAAAAATGAAAAAAGAATGGGATGGCTTTAAAGCTGGAAATTGGACAAATGAAATCAATGTTAGAGATTTTATTCAATTAAACTATTCTAAATATGATGGGGATGAAAGTTTTTTAGAAAAAAAATCCTCAAAAACTGATAAAGTTTGGAGTAAATGTGAAAAACTATTAAAAGAAGAACTTAAAAAACATGTTTTAGACATTGATGTTGATCATATGTCTGGAATTAATGCATTTAAAGCTGGTTATATCGATAAGGATAATGAAGTTATTGTTGGATTACAAACTGATGAACCATTAAAGAGAATTGTTAATCCGTATGGTGGAATTAGAATGGTTTATCAAGAGTTAGATGCTTATGGTTATAAGCTTAATCCAACAGTAGATAAATATTTTAATGAATTTAGAAAAACTCATAATCAAGGAGTATTTGACGCTTATACTAAAGAGATTAGACAAGCTCGCCATGTAGGTTTATTAACGGGATTACCTGATGCTTATGGTAGAGGACGTATTATTGGAGATTATAGACGTGTTGCTTTATATGGTACTAGTTATTTAATGGAACAAAAACAAAATGAATGGAATAATATGGTTATTGATGAAATGACAGAAGATGTTATTCGCTTGCGTGAAGAATTATCTATGCAATATAAAGCTTTAGATGATACTACTAAAATGGCTTTGAAATATGGTTTTGATATATCTAAACCAGCAAAGAATGCTAGGGAAGCTATTCAATGGACATATATGGCTTATTTAGCAGCTATGAAGGAAAATAATGGTGCTGCTGAAAGTATTGGTAGAATTGATGCTTTCTTTGATATTTATATAGAAAGAGATTTGAAAAATGGTGTTATAAATGAAGAAGAGGCTCAAGAATTAATCGATCAATTTGTTATTAAATTAAGATTAATTAGGCATTTAAGAACTCCTGAATATGACGAATTGTTCTCTGGAGATCCAACTTGGGTGACATGTTCAATTGGTGGTATAAGTAATGATGGCAAGAGTATGGTTAATAAAACTAGTTATAGAATCTTACATACTCTTACTAATTTAGATCCTGCACCTGAACCAAATATGACTGTTTTATGGGCTCAAGAATTACCTTTAAATTGGAAAAAGTATTGTGCTAAAATGAGTATTAAAACAGATGCTATTCAATATGAAAATGATGATTTAATGAGACCATCTATGGGGGATGATTATGCTATTGCTTGTTGCGTTTCAGCAATGAGAGTAGGAAAGGATATGCAATTTTTTGGAGCACGTTGTAATTTAGCTAAGTCTTTACTTTATTCTATAAATGGGGGAATCGATGAAGTTAAGAGAGAACTTGTTATTCCAGGATTTGAAAAAATGACTGATGAGTATCTTGATTATGATAAGGTAAAAAAGAGTTATTGGCGTATGCTTGAAGAGGTTGCAAAAATATATAATGATGCAATGAATATTATTCATTATATGCATGATAAATATGCTTATGAAGCTATTCAAATGGCTTTACACGACACAAATGTTAATCGCTTAATGGCTTATGGTGTTGCTGGTTTATCTGTTGCTGCTGATTCTTTATCAGCTATTAAATACGCTAAAGTTAAACCTATACGTGATGAAGATGGTATTACTGTTGATTTTGAAATTGAAGGGGACTTTCCAAAATATGGAAATGATGATGATAGAGTTGACAGTATTGCTAAGGAAATATTGGAAAAAATTCATTCTGAACTTGAAAAACATCCTTGTTATAGAGATGCTAAAACAACGTTATCAGTTTTAACTATAACATCTAATGTTGTATACGGTTCTAAAACTGGTTCTACTCCAGATGGTAGAAAAGCAGGTGTTCCATTTGCTCCAGGAGCTAATCCTATGCATGGTAGAGATTCTAGTGGGGCAATAGCTTCTTTGAATTCTGTTGCAAAATTAGATTGGAATACTTGTTGCCGTGATGGTATCTCTAATACTTTTTCAATAGTACCTACTGCTTTAGGCAATGATGAAAAGAGCAGAGTAGATAATTTAGTTACTTTAATGGATGGTTATTTTGTTCAAGGAGCTCATCATTTAAATGTAAATGTTTTAAATAGAGAAACTCTAATTGATGCTATGAATAATCCTGAAAAATATCCTTTACTTACTATAAGAGTTTCGGGATATTCTGTTAGATTTAATAGACTTACAAGAAAACAACAAGAAGAAGTAATTTCTAGAACTTTCCATGAGAGTATGTAATGGTTAAAGGTTCTATAGATTCTATTGAAACTTTTGGATTGGTCGATGGTCCTGGTATAAGGACCGTCGTTTTCCTTAATGGTTGTAATTTAAGATGCAAGTTTTGCCATAATCCAGAAATGTGGAATAAGCGAGAACTTAATTATGGTTCAATAGATATTGTAAAAAAAGTTTTAAGAAGTAAGCCCTATTTTAAAAATGGTGGGGGTGTTACTTTTTCAGGGGGAGAACCTTTATTACATATAGATTTTTTATTAGAAACTTGTAAGGAATTAAAAAAGGAAGGAATACATATTGCTCTTGATACTGCTGGTGTTGGCTTGGGAAATTATAATGAGTTATTAAAATATGTAGACTTAGTAATTTTAGATGTAAAAGCTATAAATGATGAAATGTATTTTAGTATTACTGGTCATAAATCATTAGAAGATGTCTCAGAGTTTATAAAACAACTTAATAATAGTGGCAATGATGTATGGGTAAGGCAAGTTATTATTCCTGATATTAATGATAATTTAGAATATATGGATGGTTTAGCATCTTATATAAAAGATAATATAAAGAACGTTAAAAAGGTTGAGTTTTTACCTTTTCATAGATTAGGAAGGGAAAAATATATTAAACTTGGTATTCCTTATCCTTATGAGGATAAAGATGATATGAATAAGAATAAATGTGATTCTTTATATGAATATTTTCAAAAAAAATATACTAGTTTAGACTAGTATATTTTTAGTTTAAAGTGTTGTTTGATAAATCTGTTAAGAATTTATTCATAATAGTAATATAATTTTCTTTATTATTTCTTTCTTCTTCTGTTAATGTATTCATTGTTTCTACTTCTATTAATTTAGCTTTATAATTATCAGCCAAGTCTTTTACTTCATCCATTACTGGTGAGTTCGCTCTAACATATATCGTATTATATGTACCGTTTTTAAACTTTTCTTTAATTGAATTTGTTATATTATTTTTATCTGAGATGTTTATGATGTTAAATCCATAGTCTTGTAGAAAACCAAAAGCATTATCTGCAATTACTAATGTTTTTTTAGAAGCTTCTGTATTATCAGCTATGGCTTTTAAATTAGCATCTAATATAGATAGATCTTCTTCAATTTTTTTATAGTTTTCGTTTATTTCGTTTGTTAAATATTTGTTATTAGTTATTTCGATTAAATCATTTTTTATTGTGTTACATAGCATTAAATAATTACTTGGGCTTAACCATAATTCCTCAATGCTATTTGTATATTTTAATCCGTAAGATACATCTATAATTTGAATTTTTTTGTTTTTATTAGTTATTTTTCTAGCTATTTCTTTTTCTTCAGTTAGACCATTGTAAATGAATAAATTTGTTGATTTTGATATTTCATCTATTTGTTTATTAGTTAATTTATAATTGTTTGTATCAATTCCGTTTGGATATATTGAAGTAATCTCTTGTTTAGTATATAAATTGTTAACTATATATTCGATTGGATATACTGTCGTAGTAATTTTTGTTCCTTTTGTATTTGTATTTTCGAAACATCCTCCTAAAGGTATTGTCATAAATACTAATAACAAAATGTATAATAATTTTTTCATAATTCCTCCTTGGTATATTAATATTATATTATAAAAGTAATTTTTTTTAAAGGTTTTTGTCTTGCTAATATAATCTCTTCAATTATTCTTTTGTTTTTGTTATAATGTTATAGGTGATTAATATGGATTTCTTAGAAAAGTTTGATATTCATGTTAGGAATAAAGATTTATTATTGACAGCGCTTACTCATTCTTCGTATGCTAATGAGCATCATTGTAAAAGTTATGAAAGGTTAGAATTTTTAGGTGATGCTGTTCTTCAAATACTTATGAGTGATTATTTGTATAATAATATGGATTTAAGTGAAGGTAATATGAGTAAAATTAGGGCTTCTTATGTTTGTGAAGCAGCTTGTGCTTTTTATGCGAAAAGATTAGATTATTTTCCATATATTAGAGTTGGTCATGGTCAATTAGGGAAAATAAATGATACAATTGTTGCTGATATATTTGAAAGTATAATGGGATGTATATATTTGGACTTGGGCATAGATGCGGCAAGAGATTTGTTTAATAAAGTTGTTATTCCTTGTGTTGAGGAACATGATATGTTTTTTGGGGATTATAAAAGTAAGTTACAAGAAATGGTTCAAACTGATAAAAAGTCTTTAGAATACAGAGTTATTAAAGAAGTTGGGCCTGCTCATGATAAAGAGTTTACTGTTGAAGTGGTTGTAGATAATATTGTTTATGGCAAAGGTGTTGGTAAAAGTAAGAAGGAAGCTGAACAAAAAGCTGCTTTGGATGCTATAAATAAGAATGCTATTAAATAGAATAATTATGGAATGGTAGTGTTAAGATGTATTTAAAATATATTAGAGCAGATGGTTTTAAATCTTTTGCTGATAAAACTGAGATTGAAATTAAACCTGGAATAACTTGTGTTGTAGGGCCGAATGGTTCTGGCAAGAGTAATATTGTTGATGCTGTAAGATGGGTTTTAGGTGAACAATCTGTAAAAGCATTACGTGGGGATAGTTCCATGAGTGATATTATATTTTCTGGTAGTAAAAGTAGAAAAGGTAATAATAGATCGATAGTTAGTCTGACTTTTGATAATAGTGATAATTATTTAAATACAGAATTCAAAGAAGTAGAAATAAAAAGAGTATTGTATAAAACAGGAGAAAATGAATACTATTTAAATAATACTAAAGTGAGATTAAAAGATATTATTGATTTATTCTTGGATACTGGTGCTTCTAAGGAATCTTTTAATATTATTAGTCAAGGTGCTGTTTCCGATGTAATTAATAGCAAACCCGAGAATAGAAGAACTATTTTTGAAGAAGCTGCTGGAGTTTTAAAATATAAAAAAAGAAAAGAAGATACATTAAAGAAAATTAATAAGACTAAGGATAATATTGAAAAGGTTAATCTTCTTACTGATGAATTGTTAGTTACTTTAACTCCACTTAAAGAACAAGCTGATAAAGCAAGAATATATTTAGATTATAAAGAACAACTTAAAAAAAGAGATGTTGCATTAATTGCTAATGATATAAAAACTATTAATGATGAATACCAAAGTGTAAAGAGCAATATTGATAGTTTAAATATGGAGATTAATACTTTAAGTAAAAACTATTCTTCTGATGATGAAGAACTTGAGAATCTAAAACTAGACAGTATTAAAATTGATACTTTAATTGATAATAAGAATAAAGATATTATGTTATTAGTTAATGAACTTAGTGATTTACAAAGTAAAAAACAAATTACTATTGAAAGACAAAAGTATGAAGTTGATGATCAAAAACTCGAAAATAATATTATAACTTTAAAAGAAGATATTTATAATATAGAAGGTAATCTTAAAGTTGCTAATAAAGAGTTGGAGAGTGATAATAGAGATGTTCAAACTAAGAATTTAGAACTTATAGATTTAAAAAAGAGAATTGAACAATTAGATAAAGATAGAATATATCATTCTAATATAGTAAATGCTCTTAATAAGGAAGTATTACAAATATCCAATAAGATAGATATTTTAAATGATAATATTAATAATGATACTAAATTACCTTATGCAGTTAAATCTGTACTTAATAATGTTAGATTGACTGGTGTTAGAGGAGTTTTATCTAAATTGATAGAAGTTCCTGATAAGTATAGTGTTGCTATAGAAACAGCATTAGGCTCTAATTGTAATGTTATAGTTGTTGATGACGAAATAGTTGCAAAAAATGCAATTAATTATTTAAAAGATAATAAACTTGGTAGAGCTACTTTTTATCCTTTAAATATTATTAAAGGAAGATATATCGATAATGAAATAATAAAAGATGTTGTAAATGATAGAGGATATATTGGTTTAGCTGTAGATTTGATAGATTATGATAAAAAGTATAGAAATATTATGTTGAATCAACTGGGAAATGTTATTGTTGTAGATAATATTGATTCTTTAAATAGAATCGGTAAAATGGTTAATTATAAATGTAGAGTAGTGTCTTTGGATGGAGATATTCTTTATAGTGGTGGAGCTATGTCTGGTGGTATTAATAAAACCGGAAAGGGAATATTATCAGAAAAAAAAGAATTAGAAGATTTAAATCATAGATTAAATGAGAAACAATTTGAATTAAATGATAGTAATAGCAACTTAGAAATGTTGAATAAAAACTATGATGCATTAGTTATAAGTTATAATGAAGCTTCAAAAGAAAAAAGTGTATTAGAAGGAATGATTGAACAAAAAAATAGATATGTTCTTGGATTAGAAGAAAGCTTAAATAATAAAAAGATGGAATTAGAAGGAACTAAGAATGTTTCTAGTAAAGGTTTACAAAAAGAATTAGATTCTATTTTAGAAAAGTATTATGAAGTTTTAAATAATAAAGAATTACTAGAAAAAGAATTAACTAAATTAAAAAGTAATAAGTTTGATATTACTAATAAAATAAATGAGTATGAAAAGAAATATAAAGATTTTAATAGTAATTATAATAGTAAAATGAATATTCTTAAGAATGAAGAAATAAAGCTTGGTAAGATGGATGTTAAATTAGATAACTTATTGCTTGTTTTAAATGAAACTTATGGTATGACTTATGAAAAAGCTAAGAATGAATATTTTCTTGAAGATGAAGCAGAAAATGTTCGCTTGGAAGTTAATAATCTTAAAGCAAAGATACGAGATTTAGGAGAAGTTAATACTGGTAGTATTCCTGAGTATGAAAGATTGAATGATAGATATAGTTTTCTTATGAATCAAAAAAAGGATTTAGAAGAAAGTATTGGAAGCTTATTAAATATCATAGATGAAATGGATGAAATAATGAAAACTAATTTTGTTCAAACTTTTGAAAAAATTAGGATAGAGTTTAGTAGAGTTTTTAAGACTTTGTTTAAGGGTGGAGAAGCTGTTTTAGAACTTACGGATCCTGATAATATATTAGAAACTGGTATAGAGATATCTGCTTTGCCTCCTGGAAAGAAATTAAATTCTATTGCTCTATTATCGGGTGGAGAAAAGACATTAACGGCAATTTCTTTACTATTTGCTATTTTAAATGTTAAACCTGTTCCATTTGTTATTCTTGACGAGGTTGAGGCCGCTCTTGATGAAGCAAATGTAGAAAATTTTGGGCATTATCTTGAATCTAAAAAAGAAAAAAGCCAATTTATTGTTATTACTCATAAAAAGAAAACAATGGAATTTGCTGATGCTTTGTATGGAATTACAATGCAGGAAAGTGGAGTATCTAAGATAGTTAGTGTTAGACTTGAAGAAAGAAATACAATATAAAAAGAAGTTTGTTATAAACTTCTTTTTATATAGCTCTGTATTTATCTTTATTTTTATAAGGGTTTTTGGGATCTATTCGATCGACAAATAATATTCCATTTAAATGATCTAATTCATGTTGGAAACATACTGCTAGTTCTTCTCTAACCCTTATATTGTATAATTTTCCATCCTCATCATAGGCTTCTATTGTTATTCTAGCGTGTCTTGGTACTATTCCTTCGGTTGGACGATTAATACTTAAGCATCCTTCACCCTCTTCGATATATACCATTTCTTCTGAGGTACTTTTTATCTTTGGATTGATTATTATATGTCTTTCGAATTTGCCTTTTTCTATTTCTTCTGATATTACAAATATTCTCTTTGGAATACCAATTTGAATATAAGATAAGCCCATTCCAGCTCTTAAATTATAATATTCTCTAGTTTCATCAATTTGAGACATTTCTAAGTAAGTTAACATATCATTTATTCTTTTTTTATCTTCTTCAGGCAATGGGAATGTTACTTCTTTGCTCTTAGTTCTAAGAATTTTATTTTTTTCATCTAATATTTTTATTTTGGGTAATTTTTTCATAAAGTTCACCGTAAATAATCATATCAAATTTTTGGAGAAAATTCAAATTTGTTAATATTGTAAATATATGGTTATACTACTTAACTATTCTTTTTATTTAACCTCAAGATGTGATATTATATTATAGAGGGATAGTTATGAAGAATAATTTAAAAAATTTAAATTTTTTATTATTGATTTTAATGATAGCTTATTCTATTTTGGGAATAGTTATGATTTTATCTGCTTCTTCAGTTGCTGCTGTCTTAAGATATAATGTTGTTTCTAACTATTTTGCTTTTAAACAGTTAAGATATTTTATTTTAGCATATTTTTTAAGCTTATTTGTTATAGCTATTCCAACAAGTAAGTATAAGTATATTTATCGATTGTTTTTATATGGAATGATTGCTGCTTTGGTAATGGTTTTGTTTGTAGGAAAAATATCCAATGGTGCACAAGCGTGGTTACAAATGGGTGGTAGGAGATTGCAACCTTTAGAGTTTGCTAAATTAGCTTTAATCATGTATTTGAGTATGTATTATTATAAGTTTTCTTTGAAAACGTATAATAATAAATGGCTTTTTGCTTTTATGGCATTATATCCAATGTTACTTTCAGTAATTATTTTTGGGTTATTGGCTAAGCAACCTGATTTAGGTGGTGCTATTATTATTGCTATGATTGCAGCTTTTACATTTTTCTCGATACCTATGTCGAAAAAGAATAAAAAATTTGTTTATAAAATTGTAGGTATTTTATTATTAATATTTGCTTTTGCGGTATTGTTATTTAAAGATAAAATATTTGATTCTTACCAATTAAATAGATTTAATTTTCTAAATCCTTGTTCAAGATATAAAGAAGATACTGGTTATCAGGTTTGTAATAGTTATATTGCTGTTCATAATGGTGGGATAAGTGGTGTTGGATTAGGTAATTCTACACAAAAATATATGTATTTACCAGAAGCTCATACGGATTTTATTTTTGCTATTATTGTTGAAGAGTTGGGATTAATTTTTGGTATAGTTATAGTAGCTGGATATTTTGTAATGCTTTTTGCTATTCTTAAAATAGCAAAGAATGCTAAAAATCTAAGGAATAGTATTTTGGCTTATGGTATTTTTACTTATTTATTTGCACATATTGCTATTAATCTAATGGGTATACTCGGAATAATACCTCTTACAGGGGTGCCACTTCCTTTTCTAAGTTATGGGGGAAGTTATGGAATATCTGTTATACTTGCTATGGCAGTTATTCAAAGAATTAATATAGAAAATAAAGTTGAAGAACGAAGAAATAAAATAAAGAATCTTAAATAAGATTCTTTTTTAAAGGAATTTGATTATTTATTGCTAAAATATATAGTGAAAGGAGTAAAAATTATATTAAGGAGGTTTTATGAGTTTTCTAGATGATGATAAATATAAAATTATTAGAGATGGTATTATAGTTTTATTATTATCTTTTTTGGTAGTATTAAATATCTTTTCTTTTTTTAATAAAAAGAAAAGCATTGTTGTTAATCCTGATAAAAATATTGCTTTAGTAAGCAAGGAAGAAGTTAAGGAAGAAGAAAAATGTATTAAGGAAAGTAATGATATTAGAATTGATGTAAAAGGGGCGGTAGTTAATCAAGGGGTTTATGTTCTAAAAGAAGGTGATATTGTCGATGATGCTTTAAAAGCAGCTGGTGGAGTTACTTCAAAAGGTATTACGAAGAATATTAATTTGAGTAAAAAATTGGAAGATCAAATGGTTATTTATGTTTATACTAATGCGGAATTAAATAACTATAGGAAAGAAAATAATGTTGATATTAAAGATAATGAAGAAAAAGAAGTATGTAATTGTCCAAAATATGAAATAAGTTCTTGTGAAGGAGCTTCTATTATTAGTGGAAGTAATAACGATAACTATAGTTTTGGTAATAGTGGCGATGTAAGTATTAATAAGAAAGTAAACTTAAATACTGCTTCTAAAGAAGAACTATTAACTTTGAGTGGAATTGGTGAAAGTAAAGCTATTGCTATTATTGAATATAGAGAAAAGAATGGTGGATTTAATAGTATTGAAGACATAAAAAATGTGACTGGAATAGGAGAAGCTTTATTTGCAAAAATTAAAGAAAATATTACAATCTAACTATTTGTATTATTTTCTTTTCTTTTTTTTATTATTTTTTATTATTATTTTTACTATAATAAATAAAAAATCTACTGATTTTAATAATAATATTTCTAATAAAATGGTTGGTAAGGTACTTGATTATACGATAGAAGAAGATAAAAAAGTTATAATTCTTTTAGGGACAGATAAAATATTAGTTAATTATTATGGCGATGAATCTTTTGATTATGGTGATGTTATTCAGGTTAAAGGGTTAATCTATGAACCAAGTAATAATACAGTTCCTAACTCTTTTAATTATAAAAAGTATTTAAATAATAAGAATATATTTTATATTATGAAATCTAGTGATATAAAAATGATTAGTAAGAATAGTAATATTCTTTATAAATTGAAAAGTATTATAATTAAAAGAATTAATAAGATAGATACTACTGGTTATATTAAAACCTTTATATTAGGAGATAAAAGTTCTTTGAGCAATTATAAGAATTATCAAGACTTGGGAGTTAGTCACTTATTTGCCATCTCAGGAATGCATATTGGTTTATTTTCTTTTTTTATTTTGAAAGTCTTTAGAAGATATAAATTTAAAACTATAATATTAGATTTGTTCTTATTAATTTATGGTTTTATTATTCTTTTTCCTGCTTCTATATTAAGAACTATAGTATTTCTTTTTTTGAAGCAGATAAACGATAAGTATAATCTAAATGTATCTAATATTAAAATATTATTTATTACAGCTTTTATATTAATTACTTTGAATTATAAAATAATATATGATATTTCCTTTATTTATTCTTTTGTATGTGTATTTGGACTTTTGTATTCTGATCATAATTTTGATAATAAGTTAATATCACTTTTATATAGTAGTTTTATAGCTTTTTTATTTAGTTTACCTGTTAATCTTTTCTTTTTTTATAAGATTAATGTTGGAAGTATTCTTTTTAATATTATTTATATACCTTTTATTTCATTTATTATTTATCCTTTATCTCTTCTTTCTTTTATAATACCTTTTTTTAATAATATCTTATCTTTTT
>CAMODW010000002.1 GCA_946611635.1 uncultured Bacillota bacterium
ATAGTTTAGATAATAATTATGATTTAATAATGAATGAATTAGATAAATTGTTATTATATTCTAAGAAAGAATTAAATATGAAGGATCTTACACATATTATCTCTAGTAATGTTTTAGATAATAATTTTAAATTTATTGATTATATAATGGATAAAGATATAAAAAATATTTTTAAATATTACGATGATTTTTTGTTAAATAAGAATAGTCCGATTATGTTAATGAGTATGCTTGCTAACGAGTATAGAAATGTTTATTTGGTTAAATCGATGATTAGAAAAAAGAGTAAAGAAGATATGATGAGTACTTTAGGAATCAGATTTTCTTTTCAGATAGATAAATTAATAAATTATAGTTATTCTTATAAGGACAAAGAATTAGAAGATTATTTGTTGGATTTATGTGATCTTGATTATAAGATTAAACAAGGTAGGATTACTGATAAGTTAGCTTTGGAATTATTCTTTTTGAAAGTATGTTATTAAAGATTTATATTTCTTTTAAAAAATATTAAAAGAACCTTTTTATAAGGTCCTTTTTGTGTTGTGTTTAATCTTTCTCTTTTAGTAGTTTCTCAACTTTTTCAGTATTTTTGAAGCTTAGTTTTACTATTTCTTTTAAAATGTCTTTTCCGTGTTTTTTGGCTATTTGTGCTGCTACTTTGTCTACTTCTTCACTAGCTCCAAGAGGAATGATAGTATTATATTTTTCGCTTAATTTCTTAATTTCTTTTAAGAATATATATCTACTTATTATAGATGAACATGCTACAGATAAACATTTATCTTCAGCCTTTGTTATAAAAGTTATGTTTTTTACAACTTCTGGCATGCTCTTTAAATGGTTATAATATGCTTTTTCAGGTTCGAATTGGTCGACTACTATTTTGTTATAGTTAACATTTTCTTTTTTTAGTACGGATAATAAACATTTATTATGTAATATTGCTTTTATTTTGTTCATATTAATATCTGTACTATGATATTCGTTATATGATTTGTTATCTAGTATAAAAGTAGTATGAATTATTTCTTTTACAAGAGTAGGAGCGATAGATATTATTTTTTCATCTGTTAGTTTTTTTGAATCTTTTACTCCTAGTTCTTCTAGAAGAGAAAATTTGTCAGTTGGTACGTATGACGCAGTTACTACAAGAGGACCAAAATAGTCGCCTGTTCCAACTTCATCAGATCCGACTGAGGAAGATGAAATATAGAATTCTTTCTTTTCGGGTTTAGTTTTTTTATCTTTCTTTTTTGATTCTCCGGCAGGATCAATATAACGATTATTTTTTATTCTTTCTTGTTCTATCCAGTATGAACTTTCTATATCTGCGCCAATACCTTGGAACATTACTTTTCCTGATTCATAGAGTGTTGTTACACAGTCATAATCTTTAACTTGGAAAATAGTGTATTGTGGTTTAGTTGGATTCATTTTACTATAATGTTTTATCATCATTTCTTTTATGTTATCACTAACTTTAAATACTATTGTCATCTTATTAGCCACCTCTTTTTTCTTAAATAATATATCATATTTTCCTTTTAAATTCATTATTTTTATAATATAATTGAGATATCATAGGAGTGATAATAAATGGTTAGATATTTGGATACAATTGGTCCTTCTGTAATGAATGTTATTTGTTTTGTAGTTCCTATTGTTGGTTTTATAGTAGGTTTAATGAAGGGATTTGTAGATAGAAGTGTTAGGGTTATTGAAGGGGGGATTATTATATTTTTATCCTTGTACTTAAAAAATCCTATTAGTACACTTTTGTATAAGTTTGCTCCTTTTTTTAATATGCAATATAAGGTTGTAAATGTATTACTTTATGAATTTATTGCTTTTGTCATAATTGCATTAATTATGGTAGTAATAGTTTATATTTTAAATAAGTTTATTAATTTTGTTAGTAAAGTAATTGGACTTATTATGAGTATTGGTATTCCTACTCCAATACTTGGTGCTTTTGTTTCTATGGCTGAGTATTTATTTTTCTTATATGTATTTATTTTTATAGTATTTTTCTTTAGTAATTTAACAGATAGTCCTGTTGAGGCTTCTGTTGCTAATAAAATATATTATAATATGCCTGTATTAAGACCTATTTTTGCTAAACCTTTTGATTCTTGCTTAGATGTTGCTAAATCTATAAGTAGTAATGAGTCCGCTGATAAGATTAATTATAATTCTATGAAGATTTTATTAGATAATGGTTTTATTACTTATGATAATGCTAAATATATTATAGAAACTAATAAAATTAAGTTTGCTAATAGTAAAGAACTATTATTGAAATAGTTCTTTTTTGTTATTTTAATTATTTTGTGTTAATATATTAATCACTTGGTATTTTTGGTGAGGTGATTAAATTGGGAAAAGAATATTATAATAAAATTATTGGAGATTTTAATATAATAGAAAGTGAAATCGATAAACTACTTCCCGTATTGAGAGATTCGAATTTTAAAGATCATCTTGAAGGTTCTCTTAGTGATTATCCCACGGATTTTATTTATAAGAATCCCGTTTATTTTGCTTTTGGGTATTTACAAGATTTAAAACTGCTTGGTGAAGAACAGGGGTTTGATATTTTCGGTAGAGATTCTTATATTAAATATCTTTATGTGGCTTTTTTTGAGCGAACTTTTTTAAAAATGATATATTGTTTAAACGAGATTCAAGAATGTATTAATGCGAATCCTATTGTGAAACGTATTCGTTTTCAGCATTATTATAATTGTGTTGCTACATATATTAATTCTTTTGAAATGATTAGGTCGTTTTCTCCGAATAAAATAGTTGAGATTTATGTTTCTTTAATAAATGATGGGGATTATGTTTCATTCTTTAAGAATGGTATGTTTTTAAATTTTTTTGAAGCTGTAAAAGCTGATGCAGATATGCTTCATTTGGAAGTTCAAAAAGAAATGGTTGACTTAGTATATGAAATTATTGCAAATTTAGAGAAAGATTTAACGAGTTCTCCAATTGATGAATCTTCTTTTGATGAAGTTATTGCTGCTGCTTCTGAAAAATACTGTGTTGATTTTGCTAGCTTGGATCGTGGTTATACATTTAAAATGGAAGGGGATAACAATGCACAAGACACAAGTAGCAGTTGATAGAGAAAATGAATTTAAAGGTTTTTGTAACGAACATGAAGATATAATAAACTCGTTTCTAGGAGAAATGAACAATATATCCTTTGAGAAAATAAAAAATATAATTTCTATTTATAAGATTAAAACTTGGGAGTTTGTTGATTATTTTGAAGAACATGGGTTGCTTTATTTTGATGACAGTTGTTATCTTCGTCTTTTTGTTTCTTCTTATTTATATTATTATTTAGTTAAATGGTTTAGAAAATGTGAAGAATATGGAAAATACTTATCTAATACTGGCTTTCTTTTTCTTTTTTTTAATAGAAATAGGGATAAAGAAGTTGTTAATAGTATAAATGAATGCTTTGAGGATATTTCTTCTATTGAAGTAAATGATTTACCCGGTTTTTTTCAAGAAACTATATTCGACAAAAAACTTTTTCAATCTTTTTTACCTGATTGTTATAGTACCTTTATTGATGAGTGTTTGAGAGAACTAGCTATGTTAGGATTTGATTTAGAAAAAGAATTAGATTTAAAATCTATAGATAAAAAACGTGCAGAGATGGAAGAAGAAAGTAGGGAAGCTATAGATAGAGATGGCTTGTCTGAAAGGCAAAGAATATTTAATGACTTTGTTGAAGCAAATAAATTAGATATTAAATCTTCTTATTATACTTTTAAAATTTAAAAAAGATGTCTTTTAAGACATCTTTTCTATCGCTTTATTAGCGCTTTCTAAATAAGCTCTTAGAAGATTCCCAGCACCTAACTTTGTGCCACCAAAATATCTTACTACTGCTATAAGTATATTATCTAATTCTTTTCTTTCGATTAGATTATATAGAGGAAGACCGGCTGTGTTGGTTGGTTCTTTATCATCTGATTTTGAAGCTGTGTTATTTACTTTATAAGCATAAGGTATATGTCTAGCTTTTTTATGTTCTTTTTTTAATGTTTCTAGTATTTCTTTTGCTTCATCTGTTGATTTTATTTCATAATAATAAGCTATAAATTTAGATTTCTTAATTTCTAATGTATAGGTGTTTATTAATTTCATATTTTACCTCTTTTACCTTTAGTGTTTGCTTTATAACTATCTATATGTTATCATAGTTTTTACTTGAATGGGGGATTTATTTATGGATAATTCAACAAGATTGAAATATGTACTTCGTGATTTAAATAGTATGGATATTGTTGATGATGATAATCTTCAAACTATTTTCGAATTAGAACAATTATTATTTGGTAATTTACTTATTGGAGTTTCTAAGAAACTAGGTAAACATATTGCAAAATTGGTTGAGGAATCCGATGATTTAAGATTTGTTAATTATCGTGGATGTGTTTATTTAATGGATTCTAATGATGTGAATTCTTATTTGTACAATGGATGCTTTGCTGATATTGTACATTATATGTGTTTTAATGATTCTATGGTAGAAATAAAAGATGGGGATTTATATGTTACTTATGATAGACGAAATCAAGAGAGAAATAATAATAAAAGAATTTTAATGCATGAAAGAAGAGTTGATGCGGAAATTTCATCGATTATTTATTATGATAATGAAGGGAAAGAAAATCGTAGGGTAGAAGAAATAAAATCTCTTGAAGGGGCAACTATTAATTATTCAATTTATTATGAAGCTAGTAGAGGCATATATACTAGTGATCCTGGGGAGGTTAGTATATATGGATGGGTTGATATAGGTAATGTCGGAGGCATTAAAGGCTTTACAATTTGTCAAAATCTTTATACTATACCATTTGATGGGGAAGATTTTGACGATCTTTTTGAAAAGCTGCAAAGAGAAGAATTGTTTGGAAATGCTTTAAAGTAAAAACAAAAGTTTTTACTTTTTTAATTTATTTATTATAATATCTATAAGGAGTTTTTGTTATGAATAAAAAAATTGCTTTTATTGATAGAATATTTATTATTTTATCTATTACTTTTTTTATTATTTCTATTATTTTATTAATTATTAATTGTTTTATGGATGTAATATTTGAATTGTTATTTGTTTTTTTGTTTGCATTTATATTTTTAGTAAATCAGATTGTTTTTTTGCCTGGGAAGCTTAAAGTATATGATAGAGAATGGAAAAATTTATTATTATATAAGATGCAGTTCTATACTGCTATTATAATATTGATTATTCTATTATTTAGTCCTTTATTTCATTTGGGAGATACTATTGATTTGTTTTTAGAAGGTACTTTTTTGATGGCTTTTTTAATACTTTATTCTTTGCAAAATTATTATTATTCATACAATTTTGATATGGGTAAGAAACGTAATTTAGTACTGAGAGTAATAATATCTGTTATTTTATCTATTGTACTTTTTGTTTCTTTATTTTATTCTTTGTTTGATTTTTATAGTAGGTGATTGGATGTTTAGGGTTTGTTTTGTTTGTTATGGAAATATTTGTCGCAGTCCGATGGCTGAGTTTATATTTAAAGATCTTATTTTTTTAAATAATAAGAGATATAAAATGTCTTGTACTAGTAGAGCTACTTCATTTGAAGAAATTGGTAATGACATTGATCCGGAAGCTAAAAAGGTATTAGATAAAAATAAGATTAATATTGAAAAGCACAAAGCTAAGGTTTTTAAGAAAGAAGATTATAAAGAGTTTGATTTAATAATTGTAATGGAAAATAAAAACTTAAATGATATTATAAATATTATTGGTGAAGATAGTGAAAACAAAATTCATAAATTAAGAGAGTTTTCTGGTGATAATATTGATATTGAAGATCCTTGGTATACTGGTAGATTTGAGTATGTCTATTCTTTAATATATGAAGGTTGTTTAGGACTATTTAATTATATTTTGAAGTTAGGTGATACTTATGAAGTTTAAGGATAAACTTGCTTTAGTGCCTCATAAACCTGGTTCTTATCAAATGAAGGATAAAAATGGAACAATAATTTATGTTGGAAAAGCTAAAGATTTACATAAAAGAGTTTCTTCTTATTTTAATAGGGTTCATACTGGTAAGACGGCTAAAATGGTTTCTTTGATAGAAGATTTTACTTATATTGTTGCTGAATCTGAATTAGAAGCTTTTATTATAGAAATAAACTTAATAAAGGAATATAATCCTAAGTATAATATAATGCTTACTGATGATAAGAGTTATCCTTATATTGAATATATAAGTGAGCCATATCCAATGCTTAAAGTATCAAGATATTTGAATATTAAGAGAAAAGATAAGAAGAAACTATTTGGGCCATATCCTAATGCTTATGCAGCAAGAAGAATAGTTAATTTGATAAATAGATTATATCCTTTAAAGAAGTGTAATAACGGGAAAGAATTATGTCTCTATTATCATATTGGCGAATGTCTTGGTTACTGCGCTAAAAATATTGATAAAGAGAAAGTTAGAGATATGGAAAATGAAATATTATCTTTTTTAAGAGGAAATGATGATATTCTTAGAAAAAAAATATTAGATAAAATAAATATATATTCTGAAAATTTAAACTATGAAATGGCGATGGACTTAAAGAAAGAATTAGAATATATTGATATTGTATTAACTAAACAAAGTGTTGAGTTACATGATTTTATTGATAGAGATGTTATAAGTTATTATATTGACAAAGGATATTTATCAATAGAATTGCTTTTTATAAGAAATGGCAAACTATTAAATCATAAAAATCATATTACTCCTTTATCAGTTGATCCGATTGATGAAATTGAATATTATATTGCCAAGTTTTATTCAAGAAATGAGATTCCGAAAGAAATACTTATTCCTGAAGATTTGAATATAGAAAATATTAGAAAAGTTGTTTCTACTAATGTTATTTCTCCATTAAAGGGCACTAAGAAGAAACTATTAGATATGGCTTTTAATAATGCCAAATTGAATTTAAATAATAGTTTAGAAGAGATTCAAAAGGATGAAATTAGAACTAATGTTGCTAATGAAGAATTAGCCAAGCTACTTGGTATGGATAACATTTATCGAATTGATGTTTTTGATAATAGTAATTTATTTGGAGAGTTTACGGTTTCTGGTATGGTGGTTTTTATAGATGGAAAACCTGTTCGTAATGAGTATCGTAAATATAAGATTTCTTTCGAAAAAAACGATGATTATAACGCAATGAGAGAAGTAATATATCGAAGATATCAAAGAGCTATGGTTGAGAAACAAACTCTACCTGATTTGATTATTGTAGATGGTGGAGAAAAGCAAATGGCTGTTACAAAAGAAATATTAGATTTATTAAATTGTCCTGTAAAAGTAGTTGGTTTAAAGAAAAATGATAAACATATGACTAATGATTTAGTAGATAGTGATATGAGTGTTATACCTCTTGATAGAACTAGTAATGTATTTCATTATTTAACTAGAATGCAAGATGAAGTACATAGATTTACTATAAATTATCATAGACAACTTAGAAGTAAAGGAAGTATCGCATCTATTTTAGATAATATTAATGGTATAGGTAGTGTTAGAAAAAAAGAATTAATAAAAAAATATGGTAGTGTTTCTAAAATGAAAGATGCTCCAATTGAAGAATTAAGTGAAATAATCCCTGAAAATGTGGCGATAGAATTACATGATTATTTAATAGCAAGAGAAGAAGATAAGAAAGATAATAATAAAAGATAATGAAAAACCTCATGTTCATTTCCATTTTATACCTATTTATAAATATAAGACTCGACAAAATGAGTCTTTTTTCATATAATTGATAAGACAAAAGGGAATGATATTATGAATATTAATGAATTTGATTATGATTTACCTAAAGAACTTATTGCTCAAACTCCTCTTAAAGACAGGAGTTCTTCAAGATTACTTATTTTAAATAAGAATACTGGAGAATTAAAACATGAAGTTTTTTCCAATATTATTAATTATTTAAATAAAGGGGATGTTTTAGTACTTAATGATACTAAGGTTATTCCTGCAAGATTAATTGGTGAAAAAGAAGATACTGGGGCTGTAATAGAAATATTATTATTGAAAGATATCGGTAATGATACTTGGGAATGTCTTGGTAAACCTGGCAAAAGATTAAAAATAGGAACAATTATTAAATTTGGAGATGGTTCTCTAAAATGTGAGGTTGTTGAGAAACTTGATGAAGGTATTATTCATGTTAAATTGATGTATGAAGGAATACTAATGGAAATATTAGATAAACTTGGTACAATGCCATTACCTCCATATATACACGAAAAATTAGAAGATCAATCTAGATATCAAACTGTTTATGCTAAAGTATCTGGTAGTGCTGCTGCTCCAACTGCTGGATTACATTTTACTAAGGAATTATTAAAAGAAATTGATAATAAAGGTATTATTATTGCTTATGTTACATTACATGTTGGTCTTGGTACTTTTAGACCTGTTGAAGTTGAAAATGTACTAGAACATAAGATGCATAGTGAATATTATGTTATGAATAAAGAAACGGCTGATATACTTAATGAAGCTAAGGATGAAGGAAGAAGAATTGTAGCAGTTGGTACTACTAGTACTAGAACTTTAGAAACTATTGCTTCTGATAATAATGGTAGGTTTAAAGCGTGTAGTGGGGATACTGATATATTTATATATCCTGGTTATAAGTTTAAAGCAATAGATGCTTTAATTACTAATTTTCACTTACCTAAATCAACCCTTGTTATGTTAGTTTCTGCTTTAGCTAGTAAAGAATATATTATGAAAGCTTATAAGGAAGCTATTAATAATAAATATAGGTTTTTCAGTTTCGGAGATGCGATGTTTATTACTGATAAAATGTAGAATAATTTTAACTAAGAGATACTTTTTTTAAATAATAGTAACTTTCCATTTAAATACCAATATGATATAATTTTGCCGCAAGGAATGATATTATGAAGATTAAATATATTTTGGAACACGAAGAAAAAAATACTAAAGCTAGGTTAGGTAAAATAGAAACTAATTATGGAACTTTTGAAACTCCGATGTTTATGCCTGTTGGAACTGAAGCGACTGTTAAAACACTTAGTGTAGAAGAATTAAAAGATGTTAAGGCAGGAATAATTTTAGCTAATACTTATCATTTATGGCTAAGGCCAGGTGAAGATATTATTGCTAAAGCTGGTGGTTTACATGAATTTATGAAGTGGGATGGACCTATATTAACTGATAGTGGGGGATTTCAAGTATTTAGTTTAGCTAAACCGAAGGATATCAGTGAAGAAGGAGTAAAGTTTAAAAATCATTTAAATGGTGATAATCTTTTATTAACTCCGGAAAAAAGTATTGAAATACAAAATAAGTTAGATAGTGATATTGCTATGAGTTTTGATGAATGTATTGGTTGGCCAGCTTCTTATGAATATTGTAAGCAAAGTGTTGAAAGAACTCTTAGATGGGCTAAGAGAGGCAAAGATGTTTTTAACAATGATCGCCAATCTTTATTTGGAATTGTTCAAGGTGGCGAATATGAAGATTTAAGAAAATATTGTACCGAAGAATTAGTTAAAATGGATTTTGATGGTTATAGTATTGGTGGTACTTCTGTTGGTGAAGATAAGCCAACTATGTATAAAATGGTTAGGTATGCTACTAAGTATCTTCCTCAAGGTAAGGTTAGATATTTAATGGGAGTTGGTGATCCAATTGATATAGTTGAAAATGTATGTCGTGGTATTGATATTTTTGATTGTGTAAGTCCGACTCGTCTAGCACGTCATGGGCATTATTTGACTAAGTTTGGTAAATATAATATTAAGAATGCTAAGAATAAAGATGACTTTTCTTGTCTTGATTCTAATTGTGATTGTTATACTTGTAAGAAAGGATATAGTAAAGCTTATATAAGGCATTTAATTAATGCTGGAGAGACACTAGGGGCTAGATTGTTATCTATTCATAATATTAGATATTTAATAAGACTTACTGAAGAACTTAGAGAAGCTATTAAAAATGATAGTTTATTAGCTTATAGAGAACAATTTATTAAAGATTATTATGGTGATAAAGGTTTACCATATAAACAAAATTTAGATGAAATTATAAATTAATATTTTAAAAAAGTCATAATAAATGTGACTTTTTTTCTTTGTTTGAAATAGTATTTGTTATATAATTAATGTAAGAGGGATATGTTGGTGATAATATGGATGATATTCTTAATGAATATGATTTATATGTTAGGGTATTACCAGTTTTAAGATACAAGAAAAGAGAAATTTTTAAACTGGAATATGTTAAAATAAAAGAAGATATGATATGGAAAATATTTGTCGAAAATGTTTGGAATAATAGAGAAAATATTGCTCTGTGTGATATTGTTGATGATATTATTAATTATGATAGAAAAAAAATAATTGTTTATTATTTAAACAGTTTTGATAATTCTTTTAATGAGTGAAGGTGGTGAATTTATGAAAAGTGATAGTATTACTTTTGAAATTCTTTATGATAGATTAAAAAAGATATTTAAAAATCAAGAGGAGTTAGATGTTATTAGTAAAGCTTATGAGTTTGCTAAGGAAAAACACGCAGGGAAGAAAAGATTAAATGGTGATGATTATATAACACATCCTTTAGAAGTTGCTAATATACTTTTGGATTTAAATAGTGATTATATAACAATAGCTGCTGCTTTGCTTCATGAAACTGTGAATCATTCTGATACTACTATAGATGAGATTTATGATATTTTTGGTAATGACATAGGTAATCTAATTAAGAGTATAAGTAAGATTAATCGTCTTGAACTAAGAGATGATCAGGATTCTTCGGCAGCTTATTTAAGAAAGGTGTTAGTTGGGTTATCTGAAGATGTTAGAGTTCTTTTTATAAAATTAGCTGATAGGTTACATAATATGAGAACTTTAGATGCTCTTCCACCTGAAGAACAAAAGGCTAAAGCTAATGAAACGGAAACTGTTTTAATACCTATTGCTCATAGATTAGGTATTAATAGTATTAAGAGTGAACTTGAAGATTTATGTTTAAAATATACAAAGCCAGATATTTATAATGATATTGTTGAAAGACTTGCTTCTTCTCAAGAAGAATTAAATGGTTTACTAAATGATATGAAGAGCAGTATTTCAGAGATTCTTACAGAAAATGGTGTTGAGTTTAAAATCAAGGGACGTGTTAAATCAGTTCATAGTTTATATAATAAGATGCAAAATGGTAAGAGATGGAATGATATCTATGATATCTTAGCTCTTAGAGTTTTCGTTGAAACAGAGCAGGAATGTTATTTAACAATAGGTTTAATTCATAGTAAATATAGACCTATGCCTGGGCGTTTTAAAGATTATGTCGCTAATCCTAAAGAGAATATGTATCAAAGTCTTCATACTACAGTTTTTGGGGAAGGTGGACATTTATATGAAGTTCAAGTTAGAACCTATGAGATGGATGAAATAGCGGAAAAAGGAATTGCTTCTCATTGGTCTTATAAAGAAAAAGGGTCAGTAAAAATACAAAGTTTAATGGAACAAAAGTTAGAAATGTTTAGAAATGTTATTGATTCTAATAATGATTTAACTTCTGATAAAGAGTTTGCGTCTAATTTTAATAATGAATTCTTAACAGATTTTATTTATTGTTATACACCTAAAGGAGATGTCTTAGAGCTTCCTAAAGGAGCTACTCCGATTGATTTTGCTTATAGAATTCATAGTGGTGTAGGAGATAGAACTATTGGGGCTTTAGTTAATAATCAAATAGTTCCATTAAACTATAATCTTGAAGATGGAGATATTGTAAAGATAAATACGGCGAAGGAACCTAATCCTAATAAGGATTGGCTTAGTTTTGTAAAGACTACTCAAGCTAAGAGTAAGATTAAATCCTTTTTTAGTAAGCAAGATAAAGCTAATTATATAAAAAATGGTAAAGAAATGCTAGAAAAAGAGATAAAGAAGAGACATTTAACTTTTAATGAAGTTTTTAGTGAAAAAAATATTGAAAAAGTATTAAAAGATGTTAAACTAGATAGTGTTGATGATTTATACTTATCGGTTGGTTCTTTAAGATTTACTCCAGGATATGTTATTGATCTTGTGTTTGAAGATAAAAAAGATGTAATGGATGTATATTTAGATAGGATTTCTAACTTTGTTAATAATAACAATAATAAAATTAATACTGGTGATATTTTGGTTGCAGGTTCTGATGATATACTTGTAAATATTGCTAAGTGTTGTAAACCAGTTAAAGGTGATGAAATTATAGGTTATATAACTAAGGGGGAAGGTATTACTGTCCATAAAAAGGATTGTGCAAATATTCAAGGTGCTGATCGTTTGATAGACGTTGAATGGAATGATAATTCAGATAACTCTTATGAAACAGATTTGTTTATTAAAGTGTTAAACGAAAAGAATCGATTATTAGATATAGTTACTAAAGCGGCGGCTCGTGATGTGTATGTAGATGGTGTAACTACTGTTCAAGATGGTATAAATGTTATATATAAAATTATTGTTAAAACTAAGAATGCTAGTAATTTAAATAATTTTATAAGTGATGTTAAATCATTACCGTTTGTTATAGAGATTAATAGAAGGAATAATTAGATATGAAAGTTGTTGTTCAGAAGGTAACCTATAGTAGTGTTACTGTTGATGGTAAGTTAATTAATGAAATTAATAATGGACTAAATGTTTTAGTTGGTTTTACTAGTGGTGATAGTAGTAAGGAAATCGATTATTTAGTTAATAAAATTGTTAATTTGAGAATATTTGATGATGAAAACGGGGTTATGAATAAAAGTGTTAAAGATATTGGTGGGAGTATTTTATTAATTAGTCAATTTACTTTATATGGTGATGCTTCTAAAGGTAATCGCCCGTCTTATGTGAAAGCTCTTGGAGGAGAAGAAGCTTCTCCGTTATATGATGAGATGACTAAAAAACTAAATGATATTGTGCCAACTTATACTGGTGTTTTTGGGGCAGATATGAAAGTAGTTATACATAATGATGGCCCTGCTACTATAATTATTGAATCTAAGTAAGAAAGATGGTTATGTGATGAAGAAAATGGTATTTGTTATGTGTTTTTGGCTTGTTTTAGCAGGAATGCTATATTTTGGTTTTAACCATTATACTAGTAGTTCGTATGGACTTTCTAATGATGAAAAAATGGTTGATGTAGATGTTAAATCTGAGGAAGTAACAAATATGATTTCTGTACTATCTACTTCAGATTATCTTAGAAATGGTAATATGCAGGCTGATACACTTGATGATGAAACCATTTTCAAACAAATTTTATTATCTTTAACTCCTGAAGATTATAGCGAGTTAAATATTAGACCTACAAAGATTATGTGTCAGATTAAAAACAATTTATGGTTTATTTCTTCTGATACATGTAAGGTTAGAGTTATTGATAAAGATGTTATAAAAAAATATGAAAGAAAATTGTTTGATTTAGATCGTGATCTTGATTTAGAAGAGATTTCTTTTCAAGGTTTTCATTGTAAACTAAATAAAAAATATTATTGCCATATGACATATTATAGTAATTCTAGTCGTGATTATTCTTTTGTAGATAAGGCATATAAGAAAAAGGACGAAATGGTTGTTTATGAGTATTATTTACATATAGATTACGATAATGATGAAATATGTAGGAAGTATTATGGTGATGAGTTTTGCGATGATAAGAAAAAAGAAATACCAGATATTGATAAAAATCTTATAAAAAAAGATGGTGTTTATTATAAGCATATCTTTAAAAAGAATAGTTTAGGAGAATATTATTTATATTCTAGTGATGTGGAACTATTGTAAATAAAGAAGATATAGTATTATTCTTCTTTATTTTTGTGATAAAATAGAAGGGGATGTGATTAATATGTATAATGCACCTGCAAAGATAACTAAGAAGAAATTGATAGAGATTATTATTTTAATTTTGATAATAATATGGGTTTTAATGTTTATGGTTAATTATTTTCGTTATACTCGAGATGAACCTCCTATTTTAGCGATTCATACTAAACATATTTGTGATGATGGGTTTGTTCATAGTTATTCTACACTTGGATATACTTATAGAAAATATGACAGTACTTCTACGAGATATACGGAGTTTGTACCATTTTGGATTGGAGTTAAAAAATGTCAACTAACTAATGGGTTACCAGTAACATATAAAGATTTTTCTATTCCTAATAATCCTAAGTTTGAACCTAATTATCGTGGATTGGTTTATTTTTATACTAATAGAACAAATTTAATAGGGGCTTATAAATGTATTAATACTGAAGATAGTTGTACTTTGGCTACTTCTGGAGTAGATGAGTTTGATATTGATAATAAAGATATTTTATTAGCCAGAAAAAAACCTGTTAATATGGCGGTTTTACATAGTAAATATGCTTTTGTAAATGATTCATTAGATAATGAAAAAGATAAGAAAAATGATCAATCTATTAAAACTATTTATTATTATGATATATTAAATAAAGTTATTTTAGATCGCTATTCAGATATTAAATTATCTACCTTTGATAGATATTCTTATGGTATAGGTGATAAAAATAACTATTATATAGTTAGAAACTATGATAATAGAAAATGGGGACTTGTTAATTTTAAAGAAGATGGAACTCGCGAAACAATATTGGATTTTGTTTATGACTCTATAAATTATAATAGCTCGACTGGTTTTTATATTTTGTGTAAAGATGGTAAATGGTCTGTTTATGATTTGGCTAAGAAAGAATATTTGATTAAGGATTCTGAAGAAGTTATTTATGATTTTTGGGAGAATTATAATATGTCTTATTATTATAAAACTGGTTATAAAGCTAAGCTAGAAACTGGTGAAGAATATTATGCTTTTGAAATACATAAATTAGATGGAAGCTATTTATTAGATGTTCCTAATGTGTCTTCGATTATACATTCTAAATACTATATTATGTATTGGAAGTATGATGATAATACTATTCATTTTATGGACTATGTTCTTAATGATCGTGAAGAGCCTGTTAAATTATTCTTTAGAGAGCTTGATACTGAAAATAATCATTTTCATCCAGCTTTAGAATATGAATTGGAAGATAATGGTGAAGGTGGAGTTATTACCGTTTATGAAGGAAGAGAGTTAAAATATGGTCATACTATGTTCCATTTTAATGCCAAAAGATGGAAATAGAATTGACATCTATTTGAATTGATAGTATTATAATTTTAGATTTCTTGTTGAAGGAGTAGTATATTTGGTACTTAATTAGAGAGGAATTTTAGTAGCTGAAAGAATTCTTAAGGGATAATATATGAAGAACACTTCAATTAATAGCAAGACGCTTTATAGCGATAAAAATATTTGAGAGTACCTAGGTAAAGTAAGGTGGCACCGCGTAATTATACGTCCTTACATTATCTAGGTTTTTTATTTTAAGGAGGCTTTAGATGGATAAAATAATTAGTTTAGAAGATTATGAAAGAAAAGATACTTTTCTTATGTTTCATAATAGAGATAATCCTTTTCTTTTTTTAACTGTTAAACTTGATATTACAAATCTTATTAATTATTGTGAGGTTCATAAATATCATTATGCTACTATTAGCTATGTTATTTGTAAGACTATTAATGAAGTTGATAATTTTAAATATAGATTGGTTGATGGCAAGATTGCTTACTATGATAAAATTAATATTGGATATACGCAAAAAACTAATAACGATGTTGGATTTTTTCAAACGGAATATATAGATGATTATGGTGAATATATTAAGGAGTATAAAAGAAGAGAAAGTGATTATAATAAAGGGTTAGAAGGAGTCGATTATGGACAAAAGCAAATATGGGTTTCTTGTGCTCCTTGGATGGATTTTACTAGCTTAGTAGTACCTTTTGATAAAAATATTACAATTCCACAATTTATATGGGGGAAATTCTTTAAAGAAGGGGAAAAAGTTTTTACTCATTTAATGATTATGGCTCATCATGGATTTGTTGATGGTCAACATATAGGAGATTTTGTTAATAAATTAGAAAAGAATATAGAAGGTTTTAATGTAGAAGGAGTTGAATGATATGATTACTAAACCTAAAGGAACTTATGATATTTATGGGATTGAAGCTAAGAAATGGCAGTATGTTTCATCTGTAGTAGATGAGATGATGGAAAGATATAATTATGGTTTTATAAGAACTCCTATTTTTGAAAATACTGAGGTTTTTCATCGTGGAGTTGGTGATACTACGGATATAGTTACTAAAGAAACTTATGATTTTGTTGATAGAGGTAAACGTAGTATGACTTTACGTCCTGAAGGAACTGCTGGAGTAGTTAGAAGTTTTATTGAAAATAAAATGTATGGAGATGCTATTCAACCTATAAAATTATATTATAATGGAACAATGTATAGGTATGAAAGGCCTCAATCAGGTAGAGATCGTGAACTTACGCAATTTGGTGTTGAAGTATTAGGTTCTTCTGATCCATCTATAGATGCAGAAGTTATAAGTATTCCTGTTAATATTTTTAAATTGTTGGGATTAAAAGGAGTAAAAGTAAATATTAATAGTCTTGGAGATAATGAATCTCGTAATAATTATAGAGATGCTTTAATTAAGTATTTTAAACCTAATATAAAGTGTTTGTGTGAAGATTGCCAAGAAAGATTAGAAAAGAATCCACTACGTATATTAGATTGTAAGGTGGATGCTGATAATGAGATATTAAAAAATGCTCCAGTTATGTTAGATTATTTAAATGAGGAGTCTAAGAATAGGTTTGAAGATGTTCAAAATTACTTAGATGTATTAGATATTGAGTATGAAGTTAATCCTAGAATAGTAAGAGGATTAGATTATTATTCTCATACTGTTTTTGAAATAGAAGCTACTGTTAAAGACTTTGGAGCAAATAATGTAATTGCTGCTGGTGGTAGATATGATGGATTAGTAGCAAATTTAGGTGGTCCAGATACTCCTGGTATTGGATTTGCTTGCGGCATGGGGAGACTCGTTATGGCTTTAGATAAAGAGGGTATAGAATTACCTATTAGTGATGGTATTGACGCTTTTATTCTTTATGTTAATAAAACAGAAAAAGAGTATGCTATAGCTTTAACTCAAGATTTAAGATTGCAAGGATTTAGAGTTGAGACAGAATGGAATTCTAGAAATTTAAAAGGTCAATTTAAACAAGCTGATCGTCTTAAAGCTAAATATTTAGTTATATTAAATAGTGAAGATTTAGTTGAAGGTAAGATACAAGTAAAGAATAATTCTACTAAAGAAACAGAAATGATTAAAGAATCAGAAATAGATGATTATTTAGATTTAAATTTGAGGTGATAGAAATGGATTTAGTTGATGTATTTAAAAAGGGAAATAGTATTATAGGTAATACTATTACTGTAGAAGGTTGGATTAGAAATCATAGAAAACAAAAAGAATTTGGTTTTATTGATTTTAGTGATGGTACTTGTCAACAACATTTACAAATTGTTTATGATAAGGATTTATATAATTTTGATGAAGTTAATAAATTGTTAGTTGGATGTGCTTTAAGGGTTACAGGTATTCTTGTGGAAAGTCAGGGAGCTGGTCAAGATTTTGAGCTTAAAGCTACGATAGTTGAACTTCTTGGTGATTGTCCTGCTGATTATCCTCTTCAACCTAAAAGGCATACAAACGAATTTATGAGAAGCATTGCGTATTTAAGACCTAGAGCTAATTTATATCAAGCTGTTTTTAGAGTTAGAAGTGTTACTGCTCAAGCGATACATGAATACTTTCAAAGTAATAATTATTTGTATGTTCATACACCGTTAATTACTACTGCTGATTGTGAAGGATCAGATCAAATGTTTAAGATAACAACTTTAGATTTTAATAAATTACCTAAAGATGGTAAGAAGGTTGATTTCTCTAAGGATTTATTTGGTAAATTAGCTTATATTACAGGTACTGGTCAGTTACATGGCGAAACTTTTGCTATGGCCTTTAAGAAAATATATACTTTTGGACCTACTTTTAGGACAGAAAACTCTAATACTAAAACACATGCTAATGAATTTTGGATGATTGAACCAGAAATTGCATTTTGTGATTTAAATGGTTTAATGGATATTGAAGAAAGTATGTTAAAGTTTGTTGTTAAATATGTATTAGATAAATGTAAAGATGAAATAGATTTTTGCGATAAATTTGTAGAAAAAGGTCTTAGAGAGAAATTGGAAAAACTTGTTAATTCAGATTTTGCAAGAATCACTCATCATGATGCTGTAGATTTACTTAAGAAAGCTAAAGTTAAATGGGAATTTGAACCTAGTTATGAAGATGATATAGCTAAGGAACATGAAAAATATATAACTGAGTATTTTAATGGCCCTGTATTTATTACTGATTGGCCTAAAGACATTAAAGCTTGGTATATGAAAACAAATCCAGATGGTAAGACGGTTGCTGCTGTAGATTTAGAGGTCCCTGGAGCGGGAGAATTAATGGGTGGATCGCAAAGAGAAGATAATCTTGATATTCTTCATGAAAGAATGAAAGAAATGAATGTAAATGAAGAAGCTGTAGAGTGGTATGTAAATTTGAGAAAATATGGTGGATGTTATCATTCAGGATTCGGTATGGGATTTGAAAGATTAATTATTTATTTAACAGGTGTTGAAAATATAAGAGATGTTATTCCTTATCCTAGAACACCTGGTAATTGTGAATATTAAAAACTGTGAAGAGGAAAAGTAAAAATAAATACTTATATAAGTGAGCTAGGTATAGTGGGAACTAGTTGTAAGTTTATTTTGAAAGAACACCTTGGAGTTGGTTATCGAAAAGTTTAGACGTAGTAGATTAATTCAGGTACAGCCTGTTATAGCTGTAGAGCTTGTTAGAGCTTGTTGAGGTTACTAAATAGTAACGAAGTAAGGTGGCACCACGAATACCCGTATTCGTCCTTATTTAAGGATGAATACGGGTATTTTATTTAGAAAGGTGTTAAAAAATATGAAGGAAGTTTATAGAACAATATATTGTTCAAGTATTGATGAAAGAGTAATAGGAGAAGAAGTAATAGTATCTGGTTGGGCTCAAAATATAAGAGACCATGGTGGTGTACTATTTTTAGATTTAAGAGATGAAACAGATATATTACAAGTGGTAAGTAATGATGATAGTATATTTAAAGGTTTGAGTAAGGAAAGTGTTATTAGAGTTAAAGGTACAATAAGAAGTAGATCTGAAGAGACCGTAAATACTAAAATAAAAACAGGTAAAGTAGAATTACTAATTGATGAATTAGAAATAATAAGTAAGTCTAAAAATGTTTTACCTTTTGATATACTTAGTTCTAAAAGTGTTAGAGAAGATGTTAGGCTAAAATATAGATATCTTGATATGAGAAATGGCTTAGTTAAAGATAAAATTAAATTAAGAAGTAAATTATTGCATTATATTAGAAATAAAATGTATGATTTAGATTTTATTGAAGTTCAGACACCAATTTTAACCGCTTCTTCACCAGAAGGTGCTAGAGATTTTGTTGTACCTTCAAGATTATTTAAAGGTAAATTCTATGCTTTACCACAAGCTCCACAAATATATAAAGAATTATTAATGGTTGGAGGAATAGGTAAATACTTTCAAATAGCTCCTTGTTTTAGAGATGAAGATGCTAGAAGTGATAGAACATTAGAATTTTATCAATTAGATTTAGAAATGAGTTTTGTTTCAGAAGAAGATGTATTAAAAATTGGTGAAGATATATTTTATGATATTTTTACTAAGTTTGGGAATAGAGAAGTTTCTAGTAAACCATTTAAAAGAATCAAATATATGGATAGTATGGAAATGTATGGAACTGATAAGCCGGATTTAAGAAACCCTTTAATAATAAAAGATGCTAGTAGTATACTTAAAGATAGTACTTTTAAACCATTTAAAGATAGTATTATTAAGGTAATAGTAGTAGATGATATTGGAGATAAAAGTAATAGTTGGTTTAATGAAATAGTAGATTATGCTAGCGAAATAGGTATGCCTGGGATAGGTTATATTACATTACTTAGTGATGGAAGTTTAAAAGGACCAATAGATAAGTTTTTGTCGGATGAAGAAAGAAAAAATTTAATTAATAAGTTTGATATGAAAACTAATAGTGTAATGTTTTTTATAGCTAATAAAAGAATGGATATTGCTCGGAAGTATGCGGGATTAATTAGAACTAAATTAGGTTTAAAATGTGATTTGATTTGTAAAAGTAAATATGAATTTTGTATAATTAATGATTTTCCTTTATTTAGTTGGGATTATGATAAAAGAAAATGGGAATTTTGTCATAACCCATTTAGTTTACCACATAAGAAATATAATAAAGATAAAACTGAGGATATAGAGAGTATCTTAGCTTATCAATATGATTTTGTATGTAATGGTAATGAAATGGCTTCAGGTGCGATTAGAAACTATGATTTAGATAGTTTATTAGATGGATTTAAAGTTGTTGGTTATTCGGAAAAAGAAGTTAAGACTAAGTTTAAGTCAATATTTACAGCTTTTAAATATGGTTGTCCTCCTCATGGAGGTATGGCTCCTGGTATAGATAGAATATTAATGTTACTTACTGATGAAGATAACTTAAGAGAAGTACAAGCTTTTCCAACGAGTAGTAGTGGTGCTGATTTAATGATGGGATCACCTAGTGAAATATCAAATAATCAATTGCGTGAACTGGGTATTGAATTTAAGAATTAAATATATTTATGCTAATTATAGTTTAGTTATGTAGTGTATTTTTTCTTGATATGGTTTATAATATGAGAGGAATTAAATGAGGTGATGTAATGGGTAAATTTACAAAAGAAATGATTGATGATTATGCAGATAAATTACTTATAGGTCTAACTCCAGAAGAGAATAAAATGGTATTAGATGAATTCGATGAAATTGATGCAAATATTGATTTAATAAATGAAATTAAAGACATTGATAAAGTTGAACCAATGACGCATTGTTTGGATGAATTCTATGTTACATTTAGAGAAGATGTACCTGAAGAAAGTGTACCTATAGAGGATTTATTACGAAATTGTGATGATACTGAAGATAGGGAAATTGTTGTTCCTCGTGTAGTAGGAGGTGAAGAATAATGTCATATATGGATAAGAGTATCGAAGAATTACATGAGTTACTTATTTCAGGAAAAGTAACTAGTGATGAACTGGTTAAGGAATCTTTAGAGAAAAGTCATGAAGTACAAGAGAAATGTAATGCTTTTGTCACTATTTTAGATGATTCTAAGGGAGGAGAAGTAACTGATAATCTTCTTTCTGGTATACCATATGGATTAAAAGATAATTATTCTACTAAAGATATCTTAAGTACGGGAGGATCTAATACTTTAAAAGATTATGTACCTTTCTTTGATGCTACGGCAGTTATAAAATTAAATGAAGCAGGAGCTGTAAAAGTTAATAAGACAGCTATGGATGAATTTGGGATGGGAGGTACTGGTACTACTGGTCATACAGGTATTCAAAAAAATCCTTGGGATACTACAAGGTCATGCGCCGGGTCTTCTTCTGGTTCTGCAGCAGCAGTTGCTGCTGGAGTATATCCATTTGCTACTGCTTCGGATACTGGAGATTCTATTCGTAAACCAGCTGCTTATTGTGGTATAGTTGGTTATAAACCTACTTATGGTATGATTTCTAGATATGGCTTATTTCCTTTTGCTTCTTCTTTAGATACATTAGGAGTTTTAACTCGTAATGTTCGTGATGCTGCTATAGTTATTGATGCTATGAAGGGCAAAGATATAAATGATATGACTTCTTGGGATTCTAAAGATATCCATTTATTAGATTCTTTAGATGGTAAAGTTAAAGGTAAGAAGATATGTTATGTTAAAGAAATATGTGATATAGAGAATTATCCGAATGCGACAAAAGAATTAAAAGAACATTTAGAGAACTTCCATAAAACATTAGACATAGCAAAAAAACTTGGTATGAAGGTTGAAGAAGTTTCTGTTGATAGAACCCTTTTAAACGCTTCTTATAGTGTTTATAGAGTTATTCATAGTGCTGAAGCTACTTCTAATATGTCTAATTTAACAGGTATAATATTTGGACCTAGAGGTGAAGGAGATAATTATATTAGTATGATGAAGGATCATCGTACTAAAGGATTTAGTCCTTTAATTAAAAGACGTTTTGTTATTGGTTCTTATGTATTACAAAAAGAAAATCAAGAGAGATATTTTAAAAATGCGCAGAGAGTAAGAAGACTAATCGTTGATACATGGAAAGAATTATATAATAAGTATGATGCGGTACTTTGTCCGGTAGGAATTGGTCCTGCTAAGAAATTTGAAGATTTAGATAAACCGTTAGATATTAATACTATGACTTTAGATGAACATTTACAAGTAGGTAATTTTGGAGGATTTCCTTCAATTACTATTCCTGATGGCTTTGTAAGCAATCTACCAGTTGGTATTAATATTACTGGTAATTGCTATGATGATGAAAATGTACTTAATATAGCTTATGCTTTGGAAGGTGCTATGGAATATAAGAATCAAATAGCTAGGGAGGTAAAACATGACTAAATATATAGCTAAAATAGGTCTAGAGATGCACTGTGAAATGAGCGAAACTAAATCTAAGGTTTTTAGTTCGGCTAAAAATGAATATTCTGAAATACCAAATAGTAATGTTAGACCTCTTGATATGGGTTTCCCTGGTACGTTGCCTGTAGTTAATAAAGAAGCTGTAAGACTTTCTTTAATGGCTAGTCTGATATTAAATTGTCGTCAACCTGAATATATGTATTTTGAAAGAAAGAATTATTATTATCCAGATATGCCTAAAAATTATCAAATTACTCAAAATCCACCTGAAGATTGTGTTGGTATGGATGGTTATGTAGATGTCGAAAGAAATGATGGGTCAATATTTAGAGTAGGTATTGATAATATTCATTTGGAAGAGGATGCTGCATCACTTGATCACTTTTATTCAACTTCTAATATTGATTATAATAGAGCTGGCGTTCCACTTCTTGAACTAGTAACACAACCTGATCTTCATAGTGCTGAAGAAGCAGTTCTATTTTTGGAACATATGAGAAGTGTTTACCAATATGCAGGAATTTCTGAAGCTGATAGCAAAAAAGGACAAATAAGATGTGATGTTAATGTTTCTATTATGGATGCTTCGTTAGATGAAAATGATCCTAATAATTGGGGTATAAAAGTTGAAGTTAAAAATGTCAATTCATTTGGTGGAGTTAGAGATGCTATTAATTATGAAATAAAAAGACAAACAGAAGCTAAAGAGAATGGAACATATGATCAAGAAATAGAACAAGAAACTAGAAGATGGGATGAAGATTCACAAGCTACTATTCATATGAGAAGTAAAGTGGATGCAATAGATTATAAATACTTTGTAGAACCTAATATACCTAAGATTAAATTAGATAAAAAATGGTTAGATGAGATAAGAGAATCTATTCCAGAGCTAGCTATGGATCGTAAAAAGAAATATATTAATGATTTTAATTTAAGTAATTATGATGCTGGTGTTTTGGTTAAAGAAAAAGCTATATCTGATTATTTTGAAGAATGTGTTAAAGTTGGCATAGATTCTAAAATTGCAAGTAATTGGGTTACTGTTAATATAGTAGGTGAATTAAATAAAGAAGGTATTACTATTAATGATTTTTATTTAACACCAGAGATGTTAAAACAAATTATTGATGGAATAAATAGTGGTATGTTATCTTCTAAACAAGCTAAAGAGGTATTTAGTAAGTCTCTAGAAGAGAAAAAAGAACCTAAAAACTATATTTCTAAGGATAATGCTCAGATTAGTGATGAAAAAGAACTTACGGATTTAATTATTAAAATATTAGATGAAAATCCTAGCCAGATTGAATTATATAAAGGCGGTAGAGATAATTTATTTGATTATTTTGTTGGTCAAGTAATGAAAAATACAAGAGGAAAAGCTAATCCAGTTATGACTAAAGACATTTTACATAGAGAGCTTGATAAAAGATGATAATAATGTCAGTATGATATATACTGACTTTTTATTTTGTATTAAAAGTGATATAATGTTTTGGAAACTGGTGATTTTATGGAACAAAATAAAATTAGAAAAAATTCTATTATAGTTTTATTTCTTACTATAATTATTTTATATTTTATACTTAAAGATAATTTGAGTGAAGTTATTCATGATATTGGTAATACTAATTATTTTCTGTTATTAATAGCTCTTGGAGTTTATATGTTATCTTATGTTTTTGATGCGTTGTCTTATTATTATGTTGTAAAACAATATAAAAAGGATTATGTTCCTAAAAAAGCTTTTAGACTTAATTTATTGACGCATTTTTTCAATGGTATTACACCTCTTGCTAGTGGTGGACAACCGATGCAGTTGTATGTCTTACATAAAGATAAAGTTAAATATAGTGATGCTTCAACATCGGTTATACAGTTTTATGTTATTTATCAAATTGCTTTAATGATTATAAGTTCTATTTGTTTAGTATATAGTTTATTTTTAGGTTATATTGATGCTAGACCTTTTGCGTTACACATGTTTATTATTGGTTATATTATTAATATGATTATTTTATTGTTTTTAATATTTGTTAGTTTTAATAAAAAATTTAATAAAGGTGTAGTTAGATTTATTATTAAATTTTTAAGTTCTTTAGGTATTGTTAAAGATAAAGAGAAGACTATAGAAAAGTGGGATAAAAATTGTGAAGGTTTTTATGAATCTGCTCAATTGATGAAAGAGAATAAATTTGTCTTTGTTAGAGGAGTTATTTTACAAATCTTACAATTAATATGTTTATTAAGTGTCCCTTTATTTGTAGCTTATGCGACGGGTGCTAATCATCAACTTAATATATTTAATACTATAGCTATATCTTCTTTTATAACTATATGTAGTTGTTACGTTCCTATTCCTGGAGCGACAGGTGGAGTTGAGTATGGATTTGGAGCTTTCTTTAGCAAATTTATTGCAAAATCTGATATTAGAGTAGTTTTGATCTTATGGAGATTTATTACTTATTTTGTGCCTGTTATTATTGGCGGTATAGTATTTAATATAAAAGAGAAAGAATAGTATTATAAAGTATTATTTATGAAGCAAACATTAATAACGAACAAAAAGTAATGTTTCAATATAATAATGTTTTATCTATAATTTTTATATAAAATAAGTATAAATATAATTTTATATTTATTTTTTTATGTTATAATATATGAAGATAATAAAGAGGTGTTGCTATGTTTGGTAAAATTAAATTTATCGCTGAAAATACTGCTCATGTTGAAACTACGGCATCAGCTGAACAAATGGGAGATTTGATGAATGTTCATGTTGTATTTGAAGCTCCAGATCAACTGATTTTAGGTGAAGTTGAAGAAGTAAATGATGGTATAATAAAAATTAGATTTTTAGGGGAATTCCATGATGGCAAATATGTGTCTGGTGTTATTAGGAAGCCTGTTATGTCTAGTACTATTAGAACTATTAATGATCAAGAATTAAGAGCTATTGTTGGAGTATATGATGAAACAACTTTTAAAGTTGGTACTAGTTCTATTTATAAAGGATATGAAGTGTGTGCAGATATTAATAATTTGTTTGCTAATCATATGGCTGTATTTGGTAATACTGGTTCTGGTAAATCTTGTGGTGTAGCGAGAATAGTTCAAAATATTTTTGCTAATCCTAAACTAATATCTTTTAATGCTAATATATTTATTTTTGATGCTTATGGTGAGTATAAGACGGCTTTTGCAGAATTAGATAAATATAATCCTAATTATTCTTATAAATTTATTACTACTAATTTACAAGAAGAAACAGATTATGAATTACATATTCCATTTCATTTATTAAATCTTGATGATTTGACTATTATGTTACAAGCTGATAAACATAGTCAAATACCTATTTTAGAGAGAGCTTTAAAACTTACAAGAATATTTAGTAAAAATGATAAACAAGCTGAAGAATATAAAAATCATTTAATTGCTAAAGCTTTAATGGCTATTTTGTATAGTAACCAAATTACTGCAAATAAAAAGAATCAAATTTTTAAAGTTTTAGAGGTGTGTCATACTGCTGATTTTGATTTTGGTAGCACTATTCAAGGACTAGGTTATACTAGAACATTATCGGAATGTTTTGAAATAGATAGTAATGGTAATTTTGGAGAATCTGTGTTAATTACTGAGTATATTTTAGGACATATAAATGAAGATTTAGAAATGATAGAAGAGCCTGTTAATGCTTTCTATTCTATGAAAGATTATGCTCAAGCTCTTGAATTTACTTTAATAAGTGAAGGTTTTCAAGATAATGAGCAGTTATATGATGATTCTATGTTATTAAAGGTAAGATTACAAGCTATTATGAATAGTAAGATTGCTAATGTATATAAATCAGAACAATATATTTCTATGGATAATTATATTTCTAATTTAGTTATGAATAGAACAACTAAAGCTCAAGTAATTAATATTAATTTAGAAGATATTGATGATACGCAAGCTAAGATTATTGTTAAGATAATGGCTAGAATGTTCTTTGATTTTGCTAAATCAAGAAAACAAAGAGCTAAGATGCCTTTCCATTTATTTTTAGAAGAAGCTCATAGATATGTTATGAAAGATGCTGATGTATTTTTAATAGGATATAATATTTTTGATCGTATTGCTAAAGAAGGACGTAAATATGGTGTTCTTTTAAATATTATTTCGCAAAGACCTGTTGAAATATCTGAAACTGTTATTGCACAGTGTAGTAATTTCTTGATATTTAAGATGACTCATCCAAGAGATATTGAGTATATTAGAACTATGTTACCTAATATATCTGCTGATGTTATAGAAAAACAAAAGATTCTTCAACCAGGTAATTGTGTAGGATTTGGTGGTGCTTTTAAATTACCGATGGTTATAAAGATGGAAATGCCTAATCCAGCTCCTAATAGTAATTCTTGTGATGTAAATAATTGTTGGAAGTTACAAGATATGACTCAAGTAATTGGAGAGAGTAGTATAAATAGTAATGGTTCTAGTAGTAATACTCTTAATAATCCTGTAGCTAGTAATGAAAATATTGTAGTTAATAGTCCTGTTACAAATGTTGAAACTATTACTGAGGAAGAAGGTAATAATGAAGGAAGTAATGCTGGTGGAGTTCAAGATGGGTTAGCGCCTAATAATTTCTTTCCGACTCCTTCTCCAGGAGTTCCTCCAGTTAATAATCAAAATTTAAATCCTTCTTTAGTTGGTTTAGCTCCGGTTGGTAGTGCAAATCAAGGAAGATAAAGACATTAAAAAATATATATATTATCTAGGTGTTTACAAAATAAAATTTAGATGTTATAATCTAATTACCTAAGTATATGATTTACTTTAATAAAAACCGAGTAAGTGATTTATAAGGGAGTCTAATTAGCTTATTGTGTTGAAGACCTTGCTTATTAAGTGTAGGGATCCTAATATAAGTTATGTGACGCCCACCTGTGGAGAGCAGGTTTTTTATCACATGTAAATCTATCTTAGGTTTTTTATTGTTTTGAAATGGTGATATTATGTTTGAAAGGTCTTTACGTATCATATCTTTTGATCAATTAGTAAAAATTAAAAATTTGAATATTCTTATAGTAGGTTTAGGTGGAGTAGGGGGAGCGGCCTTTGAAGCTTTGGTTAGATCTGGAGTTGGGAAAATAACGGTTATAGATGCTGATGTTTTTGATTCTAGTAATCTTAATAGACAGTTATTATCAAACGTTAATAATATAGGCCATAATAAGGTTTTAGAAGCTTCTATTAGAGCTAAAAGTATTAATCCTGATATTTTAGTTGACTCTAAGAAAATGTTTCTAGATGAGTCTAATATTAATGATATAGACTTTACTTTATATGATTATGTTTTAGATTGTTGTGATAGTGTTAATACTAAAGTATTACTTATTGAGAAATGTAAAGAGTATGATGTTAAATTAATTACTTCTATGGGTACCGGTAATAGACTTGATCCATCTAAATTAGTTATTACGGATATTTGGAAAACTAACTATGATCCTTTAGCTAAAAAAATTAGGAGTATCTTGCGTAAAAAGAAGATAAATTATAAAATTAGAGTTGTAACAAGTACAGAAATACCTTGTAAACCTAAAGAGGGAGTTGGTTCTTTTGTATTTGTTCCAAATTGTGCTGGATTTTTTATGGCAAGTTTTGTAATTAATGATATAATATAAATAGGAATGGTGTTTTATGGATGAAGAAAAGGTAGAGAATAGTAATCTAGAAGAAATCATGAAAGATAGTACTTTAAATAATCCTGAACTAACTTTTTGTGAAAAAACCACTTATTTAGATTTTTTATTATCTAATGCACAAACTGAAGAAGAAAAGGATGAAATAAAAAAGACTATTAATGATTTTTTAGAGATTTCAAAAGAAGATGAAACAGAAATTGTTTTAGAAGAAGCCCCTCAAGAAGATGATGATGTTGAAATAGAAAAAATTGAAAATATTGATACTCAAGATGTTTTTGATGATGAATCTATAGATGAAGAAGGAGAAGAAATTGATGGGGAATTAGAAGATTAAAAAAATAGAATATTTTGAATATTCTATTTTTTATTTATTAGAAATTCTCCTAGTAAATTAGGATTTTTATTATTCATTACTATTTCATATATTAAATCAATTATAGGCATTTTTATTCTTTTCCTTTTTACTAGTTTATATATACTTTTTAGCGTGTAATAACCTTCTACCGTATTTTCGTTTAAATAAGCAGCTATTTTCTTTTTGTCTCCAGTAGCTAGAACTCTACCAAAACTAAAGTTACGGCTTTTGGTAGATGTACAAGTAAGAAGTAAATCTCCAACTCCAGCGAATGATAGGATTGTTTTAGGATTTCCGCCAAGTTTTGATATTAATTCTTTTATATCATGAAGACTTTCAGTTATTAGAAAACTTCTTGTTGATTCTGGATATCCTAAACCATCTAATATACCTGATGCTACTGCTATAACATTTTTTATACTACCACATATTTGGATTCCAATTGGATCATTGCTTTCTCTTAATTTTAATGTATCGTTTGATAATACCTCTTTTATTGTTTTTATTATATTTTTGTTTTTGCTTGCTATAGATAGACCAATAGGATTATTACTTAGCATATCTACTGCAAAGGATGGACCACTTATATTTGCTATTTTTTTTGTTTTCAAGGTGTTGGAGGCTATATCGCTTAAGAATTCACATTTGTTATTATCTATACCTTTGGAGGCGATACATACTATTTGTTTTTTAGTTACTAAATCTTTAATATCTTGACATATTTTTCCTACATATGCTGCAGCAGGTACTAGGAATATTATTTCTGCATCTTTTATAGCTTCTTCGTAACTTGTAGTTAATTTTATATCTTTTGGTAAAGAATGATTTTCTATTATACCGGTTATACATCTTTCTTTGATATAATTCTCATATTTTTCTTGAGATTCAGTCCACATTATAATATTTTTGTTTTTTTTGTATAATTGTTCGGCGATAGCAGAGCTATAAGCTCCTGTACCAATTATTGCTATTTTCATATTTTTTCTCCTATCATTTCATTATGTAGTTTATTTAAACTTTGTTCGTATTTATTATTTTTTGCTTTATAATATTTTTTATTTTTAATTTTATCTGGTAAATATTGCTGTTTTACCCATGAATTGGGATAATCGTGAGGATATTTGTATAATGGTGAGTTGGTTTTTAAATGTATTGGTAAATTGCCCACGTTCCCTTTTTCGATATCTTCTATTGCTAAATCTAAAGCGATATGGGCACTATTGCTTTTTGGACTAAGCGCCATTTCAGTTACGATGGTACCAAGTGGAATTCTTGCTTCTGGTAGTCCAACTAGTTCTGCAGCATTAATAGCTGCCATTAGTTTTGGACCTAGGGAAGGATTTGCTAAACCGATGTCTTCATATACTATAACACTTAATCGCCTATATATATTATCTAAATCACCTGATATTATTAATCTTGCTAAATAATGTAACGAGGCATTAACATCTGAACCACGTATTGATTTTTGAAGACCAGATAAAACGTCGTAATGGCCATCTTCATTAGCATCTGAAAAGAATATTGCTTTAGGATTAATATGTTCTATTATTTCGTTAGTTATTATTTTGTCTTCTGTGCCATAATAAGCTATTTCTAAGAGGTTTATGGCGTTTCGAAGATCTCCTGATGATAGTTTGGCTATTAATTCTTTTGTTTCTTCAGTAATTTTTATATCTTTTAATAAGGGTAGAGCTCTATTAATACCTTGTATTATATCATTAATAGTTAATTCTTTTAGTTCAAATATTTGACATCTACTTCTTATTGCTGGATTTATTTTATGATATGGATTAGAGGTAGTCATACCAATTAGTGTAATTAAACCGTTTTCTATATAAGGTAATAATAAGTCTTGTTTATCTTTGTTCAGGCGATGTATTTCGTCCATTATTACAATCATTTCACCTTCCATTTTGGCTTCTTCTATTACTATATCAAAATCTTGTTTATTATTTATTGTTGCATTTAATAAACGAAAAGGTTTATTAATTGTGTTAGCTATAGCGGTAGCAATAGATGTTTTTCCTATTCCAGGTTTGCCATAGAGTATCATACTTACTAAATGATTATTATCTACTAAATTCCTTATTATTTTTCCAGGGCCTATTAGATGTGTTTGGCCGATTATTTCGTCTAGATTTTTTGGTCTAAGTTTATCAGCTAGTATTTCCATTTGATCACCTCTAATAAATTACTTCTTAATTATATCATTATATCATGATATTATAATAGACTTTTATAAAAAAAAATATTATAATTCTTATAGGGTAGGGATGTATAATGAATGCTGAATATACTCCAAATATTTATATTGAAAAGTATATAAGCTATTTACAATATGAGAGAGCTTTAAGTGATAATACAATAAAAAGTTATTTTTACGATTTAAAAAGATTCGATTTGTATTTTAAGGGTAATGTTCTTGATTTATCTTATGACGAATTGCAAAGATATTTATCTTCTGTAAAAGATCTAAAAGCAAGAAGTCTAGCTCATCATATTACTGTTCTTACTTCATTTTATAATTTTTTAGTTGATGAAAAAATTATTACTAATAATCCTTGTGAAAATATTATTAATGCTAAAATTCCTAAAAAATTACCTGTTTATTTAACAGAAGATGAAATTAATAGACTTTTGGATATTCCTCTTAATAATGAATATGATTATAGGAATAAAGCTATGTTAGAGCTTTTATATGCAACTGGTCTTAGAATATCAGAGTTAATTAATTTAAAAGTAAATGATGTTGATTTTGATGAATGTATAGTAAGAGTATTTGGTAAGGGAAAAAAAGAGAGGATTGTACCTATTGCAGATGTTGCTCTTAAGTATTTATTTATATATTTAAATGAGTATCGTGCAATAATACTTGGTAATAGTTTATCGGATTATATGTTTATTAGTAATAGTAAAAAGAATATTTCTAGACAAGCTTTTTTTAAAATATTAAAAAAGGAAGCTAAAAGGTCTGGTATTGAGAAAATAGTTTCTCCACATGTTCTTAGACATTCTTTTGCTACTCATTTGTTAAGTCATGGAGCGAATTTAAGAGTTATTCAAGAACTACTTGGACATGAAGATATTTCAACTACAGAAATATATGCTCATTTAATTAATGAGAAATTAAAAGATGATTATACATATCATCCAAGGAATAAGAAAGGTGAATAATATGAAAAAGAAAATAATTACATTTGTTTTAGTATTACTATTTGGAGTAGGGGCTTTTTTTATAGGAAAGAGTTATTATTATAATAATTTATATAACTATTCTAGGGTTATAAATGAGTCATTAGAAAAGTATTATATATCTTCTAAAACGGAAGATTTGATGCCGATTGGTAAAACTATAGCTTTGTATAAAGAAAATGATGAGAAGAGGGGATTAATACAAGAAAAAGTATACAGTATATTTAATGATTGGGTTGTGTATTTAAATAATAAATACTTATGTGATAGTAATAATGTTAATTCATGTCGTTTATTATATAGTGAACTTGTAAATTTAAAAAATAGTATAGGTAAAGCTGCTGTTGCTGATGGAGAACAAATAATTGCAAGTTCAAAATATGATTTACTTATTACTGATATTGAATTGAAAATGGAAGAAATAAAAGATATTATTGATGATCCTTCTTCTGTAAGGCCAAGAAATTATGAAGAATCAAGATTAGAAAAATGTAATAAAGTTGTAGAATGTCCTGATGAATGTCGTTATGCTTTATGTGAATGTACTTTTATTAATTCTCAAAACAAAAGAGAAACAGTATTATGTAAGAATAAAAAATTAGAAGAAAATAAATAGGGTATATATTAGTACTCTTTATTTTCTCTTTCTCTTCGGTTAACATAATATATATTATGCGAATAAAGAAATTTAGAAATAAATAATAGATATATTGGTAATTATCTAGTTTATTTCTTTTTTCTTTTTATATAATATATACTTTATTATTTATATATTAATTAGAAATTAAATTTGATTTAGAATTTAAATTTAAAATTTAAATATTTATTTTTTAAAATTATTTTTATTTTTAAAAATTGGAAACGAATTTTGAAATAATGAATAATCTATCATTTGAGGTAGATGAAAATCGGCAATGAAATATAAAAAGATGGACAATTGCCCACCTCACTTCCCCTACTTTAAATCTAATATAAATAGGGGGATTTGAAATCGGAAACGAGAATCAAATTAATGATCAGATTATCATCTTATTACTTATTTATTTATAATTATATTTTTAAAATCGGCATCGAGATATGATTAGGTGATAATTTATACGTTTCGATTAATAATTAGTATTTTGTATATATTAAAATTATATATATAATTGGATATTACTCCCCTATTTCTTTATATATTAAAATAGGGGATTTGAAAATTGGAAACGAAATATAAAAAGATGAATAATTATATGTTTTGTTTTTGATTATAAATATATATTTTTTTCTTTATCTTAAATAAATCTTATAAATTTAGTTATTATTTATTTTAAATAAAAAGAGATGATATTAGTTATCATCTTTTATTGTTTGTCCTCCCCTATTTTTTAGTTAAAGTAGGGGATTCGTTTGAAAATAATTCGGAATATGATTTTCCCTTTTCTATTATTTCCTTTATTAAATCATCTTTTGTTTCAATTATAGATTGATGTCTATATTTCTTTTTTAAGGCATTGCAGGTATTAATTATAATAGTAATTGCTGTATTTATAGCTTCTTTATAATCTTCAAGTATTCGGCTTTTATATACAAAATTTGGTATTATAATTGGAATTTGGTCAGTATATTTCTTAACATATTCAGAACAATCAATTGCTCCATTAAGTGGTTCGTCTAGATTATCTTCCCATTGATCTTCTAGATAAGTAAAATTATTATCTACTTCGTATATTATATTGGTGTAAAATACTTCTTCGCTACTTTCGTTTGTTGTTTTTACTTTGAATAGTATTACGCTAAATTCACTATCTTTTTTAATTCCATATTCCATTTTATTTCTCCTTTATATAAAAAAAGGCTCTTAGGCCTTTCTTGATTCTATTTCTGCTATTTTTTCAAATACTTCGGCTGCATTAGATTCGTTTATTTCTGTGTATCCTAGCTCTTTTAAAGCTTGTATTTTTACTGTGTTTAATTGTTGTGTGCGTGATAGTTTTTCTTCTTTTTTTTGTTCTATTTCTTGTACGAATCTTCTATGTGTTTCAGTTAATCTTGATCTTGATGCTCCACCATTATGGTATAGATTTAAGGCTGAGTATAATATACCTTCGAATATAAATTGTTTTTCTTCGTTAAATTTGTATTCTTCTGGGTCGGTAAAACCTGTTGTTTTGCTCATATAACCGAAGATATATTTTATTTCAGGAACATTATCTATTGATTGTAATAGATGGTATAAATATTGAAATGCATCGTAGTTTTCCCTATTTGATTCGTCACTAAGTTTTTCTTTTAATAAATATGTTATATCACTAAGTAACACTTGTGATTCTTTATTTAAGCCTTTTAAATCAAATGTTCCTTCTAGATCTCCTGTATTCTTTACTCCTTGATTTAAACGACCTTCTACGGCCATTAAATAATCAGTTGTTACTTTTATATCTTTTATCTCATTAGAATCACTTATATCTAATAATTTAAATAGTAATAGTTTTTTTTCTTTTGGCCATTTATTTATATCTTTTAGTTCTAAATAATTGTATACCATTTGTCTAGATACACCTAAATATTTAGCTAATCTTACTTTTGATATTCCTAATTCTTGAAATAAATCATTTAATTTGTCCATTGTTTACCAATTCCCTTCATACTTTTACATTTTTATTATATTATTATACACTTTTTATGTCAAGTAATTGGTATAAATTTATTCTCTAGATGCTTTAATTGCCTTGTTTTTCCCCCACTCTCTTATTTTGTTTATTTTTTCTGGATAATTTTTACTTATTGATACTACATTTGACAATGTATTAAGTAAATATTCTTCACTTATTTTTAGACTTGGGTTTGCGATGATTGTATAAGCTATATCTCTTAGAGTTGCTTCGATGTCAGAACTTGAAAAACCTTCTGTAATTGTTACTAATTTGTCTATTAGATTAGGTCCTAGTTCTATTCTTAAATATTTTTTTGAATATATGTCTAATAATTCTTTTCTTTCGTTTTTGTTTGGTAGGTCGACGAAGAATATTTCGTCGAATCTTCCTTTTCTTGTTAGTTCAGGAGGTAAATCTTCTATACTGTTGGCGGATGCTACAACAAAGACTGGCTTTTCAAATTCTTGTAACCAGAATAAAAATTGACCTATCATTTTGGATGTTACACTACTTGAACTACTATCTTTTAAGCCTTTTTCTATTTCGTCTATCCATAGTACACAAGGGGACATATATTCTGCTTTATTAAGAGCTGCTTTTAATTGTCTTTCTGACTGACCTACATATTCTCCTTGTACTGTTGCTAAATCTAATCTATATAGAGGGTAATTAAATATTGAAGCAATTGCTTTGGCTGAATAACTTTTACCACAACCTGGTACTCCTGTTAGTAATACTCCTCTTGGCTGTTTTATTCCTCTTGCTTTAAGTTCTTCGCTTCTTTGTGGATCTAATACTTCTTTCTTTTCAAATATCCAGTCTTTTAAGTTATCTAGACCGGCTATGTGCATATTTTCTGGTACATCAATATATTCTAGTCCGGCTATATCTGTAAATAGTATCTTTTTTATGTCTTTTAGTTCATTTAGATCTTCTTTTGTTATTATTCCTTTTGCTATATATGAAGCAATAATGTTTTTTACTTCCATTTCACTTAATCCTTGTAAATAGTTAGAAGCTATTTGGGTATCTTTTTCGTCCCATTCTATTTGTATTTGAGATTTATAATTTGCTATATATTTACTAATTATTTGGTATATTTCTTCTTGGCTAGGATATTCTAAAGGTAATGAGATACCTAATCTTAATAGATTATCCCATAACATATCGTTTGTTATTATAATTATAGTACTTGATGTCTGTTCACATCTTTCTACTACTTCGCATAAATATCTAGATAACATATTGGAATCTGATACATCTGAAATATCTCCAAGTATATAATTGTTATTATCTTTAGTTTTTATATCTACAGCTATATAATCTAATGCTCCAGCAATAGTGTTTTCGTCTGTTATTTGAGCATTGTCTCTTAGGTTTATTATTCCTTCAGATAATTTAAATAGTTTAAATTCGTAGTTTATATCATTTTGAACTTCTTTTATTAATCGTAGTGCTCTATTTTTTTCGACTGTATCAATAATTATTAATGGTATTCGTGCTTTTAAATATCTTGTTAGATAATTTTTCAATTCATCATATTTCATTTTTATCACCTTTATTTATCATTTTTTCAATCATTCTTTTGTACATTCCTGTTTTATCAATTTCTAATGATTTTTTTTCGAGTATATTATAAATGTTGTTTATTTCTTCGTTAATAGTATTTATTAGTTTTATTTGTGTTTCTTGTTTTATTTGTTTTAAATGACATAATTCGAATATATAGTTTTTGTCTTTTTCTAGATTTTTAATACTTAATGTTAAAGAATTAGGGTTTTTAAATATTTCGTTTAAGTTATTTAGTATTCTCTTTATTGCTTTTGTTGTTTTTTCGGTTACTAATTCTATTAATTTTGGTTCTAACAATTCGTTTATATTACTATTTTGCATAGATTCTTTCATTTTGTTTAAGTAATCGATGTTTCTATTATTATTTTTAACTAGTTCTATTAAATCTAACCATTCGTTATATGTCATTCAATGTTCCTTTGTATTTCTAATGGTGGTTCTATATTCCATGTTGGTAATGATATTTTGTTATTTTCTTTTTGGGTATTATCTTGTATTTCTTCTATTTTATTATTTTGTTCTAATTCTTTAATATTAGTTTCGTCTATATATTTTATTTCTTCTGCCATATTATCACCTTATTATATTTATTTTTCTTTCTTTTAATACTATTACGTTTTCTATTTTTAAGGAGTTTATTTTGTTTATTAAGTTATTATAATTCTCTTTTTCACTTTGAATTTTGTTATAATAATCAGTACATTCTGCAAAGTTTTTTTCCATTATATTACTTATACTATTTATATATGACTTTTTTTGTTCTTCTTGATTTTTTTCTTTTTTATTAAGTTTTATAATAATAATAAAGTTTACTATTATTATTATTGCTAATGTTATTAAACTTACTATGGAATTATTATTTACTAATATTACGGCTATTAAACCTATTATATTTATTAAAATAAGTATTGCTATTAAAGATTTATCGCTGTCCTGATATTTATTATCAGCGCTTGCAATGATGCTTTTTTTAATTTTATTATAATCTTTTCCGTCTCTTGTACTTGCATATATGTCATCGATATGGAAATTAATCTCGGTATCATTTATTTTATTATTATTCTCTTCTAATGCTTTTAAGATATTTTCTTTTTGAAATATTAGAGCTGTTTTAATAGTATTATCACTTACATTATATTTTCCTGAATCAGTTATTATATTATTAAATAAAGTAAGTATATCTGTTTTTTGACTAAAAATATTTTTTTCTTGATTATAAAGTCTTTCAGCTTCAGTTTTATTTCCGTTTGTTTGGATTAATAATTCGTTTCTAAGATTGTCTAATTGATATTTTTTCTCATTTTCTTCATAATCATAAATGAGATTATATATTATTTTATTTAGGTTTTTCTCTTCTTTTTCTAAGTTAACTACATTATCTATATAATTGTTAAATTCTTGAAATGCACAATATATTGAAAGATTATTAATTATCACGTTTTTATTTAAAGCATAATCAGTTATATAATTAAATTTTGTATTATCTTTTTTACTATTATTTATTATTTGAGACCATTTATTAGTTACTTTTTCTTTTATATTTGTATTTATTTTTCCTATCCAAGTATTTATTTTTTCTAATATAATTTTTTCACCTTCAATACCTAGGTAACCTGAAGAAACTAAATCTAACACTGTCACAAATTCATTTTTAACTCCTGTTGGATCTTGATGGTTTAAATAATAGTTAAGCCAGTGCAAAGCGGTTTCTTTTCTATCTAATTCTAAATATAACATAATCATTAATAAACTTGTTTTTTCTGGGTCTTTTTCTAGTGCTTTTTGTAGTTCTAAATTAGAATCTTCTTTATTATTTAGTAACCAATATATAATTGATAATGTTGCATTAGCTAACCAATAACGAGGGTTATTCATAGTTATGTTATTTCGCAAATCTATTAAGGTGTTTTTATCTAAGTTATTGTTCTTTATACAGTCTAATAAACTCTCTGTTTTTCTTCTTAATGAATCATAATATCCAAATTTTTTTTCTATTATACTATTATTGTATATTATATTTTGTCTAGCGTTATTAAGAATTGTGTTTACTCTTATTTCTTCTACAACATTGTTTATATCGTTATTAACTCCAGATACTTTACTTTCTACGTTATTAATTCTATTATTAACTTCAGTTATATGTTCTATTACTCCTCTTAGTTCGGTAGCTACACTTTGCATATTATTTTCTATAGTATTTAAGTTTGCTTGGGAGATTGTGAGTGCTTCCATCTACTTTCACCTCTATTATAAATTATATCAAATTATATAAACCTTTTCTACTTTATTATGTTTACTATTGTTAGTTTTTATGATAATATTATTTGTAGTTTGAGGTGAAATAATGGCAAAAAGTGAGAAGTTTAAGGCTTTAAGTAATGAAGAGTTGGAATTACTTTCTAATGAGGAAAAAAAAGAGTATAAGATTAGACTTAAAGAATACAAAAAGAGCTTAAAGCCAAAAAGAAGTAAATATGCTAAACGTATGGGTGTTTTGAAGGTATCAGCTATTATTATGGCTATTGTTATGATTTTAGGTGTTATTGCTTCTTTAGTATATCCTTTGTTATATTTAAAAAAATAAAAAAGTATAATTTATAATTATACTTTTTATTTATGCTTTTTTAATTCGTCTCTTATTTCTTCTAATAATTTAACTTCTTCGCTTTTTGCTGGAGTTTCTTCTTTTTTAGTTTCTTCTTTTTTCTTCATGAATTTATTTATAATTTTAATCATTACAAAGATACATAATGCTGTAATTAAGAAATCTACTACGTTTTGGATAAACATACCGTATCTTATATTTACTATTCTGCCATATAGATTTACTTTTATTGCTAAACTAGTAAAATCTAAGTTACCGATTAGTACACCTATAATTGGCATTAAAATGTTATCAGTTAAACTTGTTACTATTTTTGAAAAAGCTCCACCTATAATAACACCTACTGCTAAATCCATTACGTTTCCTTTAGCGATAAATTCTTTAAATTCATCTATGAATCCTTTACCTTTTCCAGCTACTGCTTTTAGACTTTCTTTTGCCATTTTTATTTTCCTCCTTATTTGACATAGTCGACATTATTTCTTTTTATTTCGGCAAATGTCTCATCTAAATGAATATATGTTTTATAATACAAGAATTTTGTTTCTTTGTCCATATCTTTGTCTATTATTATGCCATCAAAGTTATCTAATTCTTCGGCTTTGTTATTTAGATATCTTTCTTCTATAAATGCATCTACGACTTTTATTAATTGTTTTTGGTTTGCATATAAGAAGTCATAAGCAACGTATGTATCTCCAATGGCAGCAAAAGCGACTCTTTCTATCATTTCATGAGCACTTATGTTGATTCTGCTTGCTCTTTTTCTGTCGATAAGGAAGTCTTCGTCGGTTATTGTAAAATTTTGACCCCGTAATCCAAAACTTTGTAAACAATATTTAATTAATATTTGGGCTAAATCGTCATCTTGAAGTAACATAGCTTTTTTTCTTGCATTTTTGTTTTTTGATATATATATGTATTTATTGCTATCAGGAGTTCTTCCTTTAAATATTGTGTCATCATTAAAGAGTACATATTTTATTGCACCAATTGCATTTACGTATCCTTGAGATTCTTTAGTTGCGTAAAAAATATCATCTAAATCTTTTGTATGATCTGTAGCATAATCCATTATTATCACCATATATTCTATTATGTACTTATTATAACATAAAATAATGCTATAAGAATTTTTTTTATAAAAAAAATAGCTTTTTAGCTATTTTTTGTTTCGTAATAGTTATTTATTATTCTTTTTATATTTTTGCTATCTCTCATAGTTTTTAGAATTGATGCATCTGATAAAGCTTCTAATAGTTCTTCGTTATATACTTCTTTAACAAATGGTTCGTTGTTTTCTATAATTTCTTCGAAGTATGTTATATCATCCATGTCTATGTCTTCTTCATCTTTTGTTACACCGATTGCTAGGAAATAGACTTTTTTGTTTGATGTTACTTTACTTAGAAGGAGATATTTTTCATCGTAATCTAGTGTTATTATGTCACCTACTTGCATTAGTATTTACTCCTTCCACTTTTTATTGCTTCTATTTTTTTGTCAAATTCGTCTTTATTTATTCCACTGTATCTGTCAATTTGTGCTTCTCCATCTGTCCATAGGCTATCAAATACTGGATCCGCTTTATATGCTGCTCTTTCACTTTCTAGGTTTTGTTTTTCATCTTCCCAGTCTGCTTGAACACTTTTTTTCATTCTTTTATAATTTTCTAGGAATATTCTATAATTTGCTTCATAATAAGCAATATGTGCTTTTATTAATTTTTTATATAATTCGATTTTGTCTCTATCTCTAGTTGGATCTAATCCAGCAATTGCTCTTTTGTATTTTTCTGCTTCTTCTAATCCTTTTCTTGAATATACTATAGTTTCTCTTGCTTCTCTTAATTCTTTATACGTTTTATGTATTCTTATTATTTTGTCTATTAATACTTGAGCCAATGTTACTACTCCTGCTCCTGTTGCTGCTATAGGAATTGCACTTGATGAAAATCCTATTGCTAATGAATATACACCTATTCCAAGTCCTGCGATTATTGCATTAATTTTTAGTCTTTGAAAAGCTCCTTTTATAACATTATCAACGTATGTACCATGATCTCCATTTTCTGCTACAGACATTGGCTCTAATCTCATTGACATGCCTATATCTCTCATTGTTCGTGTTATTGTATTTGCATCAAATAGTTTTTGTATTAATTTACCTGGAGCTTTTGTAATTTTTTTAACTAGTCTTTCATTTTTTCTATAATATTGGTAATCTCCGTATACTCCTGAATAGTATCTTGAATATACGCTTTCATTATTTTCATCTATGCTTGGTGTTGTGCCCTTCCATTTAAACATTTCATGAGGGTATTTTTTTCTTCCTCTTTTGTAATTATAGTCTGCTGTAAAGAATAATTCCGGAAATAATTCTCTATATTTTTTCTTTAATTCAACTTCGTATTCTTCTATTGCTTGAATATTGTTTGGATCTGTTGGTGGAGCTGCTGGTTTTACGATGGGCACAAAATTTTTGAAAGTTCCTAAGAAGTCAAAGTTTACGTCTTTTTTTACTAATTCTTTTGCTATTTTCATAAATTCATCTAGTTTAGCTGTTGGAACATATCCGCCTATTAGTTCTGTAAATTCACTTGGGTTTGTGTATGCGCTTTCGTTAAAATTTAATATATCTCTTATTTTTTTTAGCAGGTCTAATGAGAGATTCTGTGTACCCATATTATTCCCATTCGATTGTATTTTATTTATTGTTATATTTAGATTTTCAACAATTGATCTATTTCTTTCTTTTATTTTTCTAACTGTTAAGCTGTTTGTTGGTGCATTTATAACGGTTATATTGTTTCTAGCTTTGTTTCCGAATACATTATTTAATTTATCTTTTATTCTATTGTAAGTTTCATTTTTAACTATTATAGTATATTTCTCGGTTATATGTCCGATAATGAATTTTCCTGGTATTTCTAATTTTGTATTACCTGCTTCTATAGTTTGATCAGTTGTATCGTTATTAAGTTCGGTAATTATTTCGTCAATTGTAGTTTGGTCTACGTTGTTTACGCAATAAGCTGTAGAAGCATTGCTTTTTATTTCATTTAATAAATTTAATAAATGAGTCTTGTTCTTGTCTATTGTTGTTGAAGGAGTTATTCTTGTTATTTGATCTTCGTAGAATTCTTGATAATACTCTTTTATGCTTTTTTTGGCTGCTGGAGTGTCAGGATTATAAATAATTATTGCTTTATCGCTCTCTGGTGTCTCTTCGTGAGGGTATTTTTTTCTTATTTGATCTATTATTGGGCTTGTGGCATCAATTATTATTTGTTTGGGCTTTAAAGCATCAGGATACGTTCTATCGAGATAATCTTCATAATCGTCGATACTCTCTAGTGTTGGACTTGTTTTTCTAGGACGTATTACTATTATTTTTTTAGTTAGAAACTTTATTAAAACTTCTTTTATACCTTTCCATTGCCCCTCTTTTATATTATCAAGTTTAATGTTGTTTTTGTCTGCATCAGAGATTTTTAGTTCTTCAAAAATCTTTTTGCTTTCCATAATTGGTCTTATACAACTTTCATCTATAACTCTGCCAGTATCGTATTTTGATCCACTTTCTAATACTTTTACTACTTCTTCATACATTTTTTTGGTTTTTAGCTGTTCGTTTGTTGTAAGAGCTCCACTATACTTGTTTCTTAATTCATCTTTTAGAAAGTCTATTAGTCTATTCATATTGATCCCCTCTTTTTGTATTATATCATTTTTTATTTATTTATCAATGTTTGCCCTTTTACCCAATTATATTCTTTGTTAGGTAATAATTTTGAAAATTTATCTTCTGCTTCTTTAGTAAATGAATATTTTTTTCCTTTTATTTTTAATATACAATAGTTATCTTCTATTTTATAATAATCTACATCTGCAATTTTTACAGATAAATAGATGACGTCAAAGTAGATTAAATTTAAAAATAAATGAAAGTATCCTTTGTTATTCCAAGTTAGGAATTCTGCTCCTTCATCACTATATATTTTTTGAACTTCTTTAGGTATATTTAATGCTAGTTTAAGTTCTGTGAATTTATCTTGACAATCTTTGTTGTTATTTAAATATAAAATATAATCTTTATCGTTTTTCATAGTGTTATTTTTTATTTGTAGGTATTTTAGTAAATAATGATTTATTCCTATAAGAATAATAACATAAAATATAGATAACCATAATTTATAATCTATATATAGATTTAATAATAATATTATAATTATTTCTAGAATAATTAATAATATTGCTTTGGACTTATTTTTCGCTTTTATTTTATTATTTTCATTATTTTTTATTATATCTTTATTTTTTATTCTACTCATATATCTTTTGAAATCATTTATATATTCTTCTTTTTTTGTTACGTTTTCGCTAGCAATGCTTTTATTTGGTATTAAATTCTTAAATACTGTTTCATTTTCTTTTTCATAATACCATTCGTCCATATCTGTTTTTAATATAATTCTATTATTATTTTTATCTAATCTATAGTATCTTATATTATCATATTTTAATTTTGTTAATGCTGGTAAGTCTTTTAAATTATTATTGATTATATATAATTCGTTATTTTGTTCGTTATTTCTTATAATATAAGTTCTACCTTTTAAATCTTTTAAATTATAGGTATTTTCTTTTGTAAAATTATTTGTACTAATTAGGTTTTGAAGAACTTCTTTATAATATCCATTTTCTCCTGTTATAAATTTTTTTATATTTTTTTCATATTGGTTTATCGATAGGAACCCCATCTTTCTAATTTCTAATTCATAATTAGATTCATATATATTATATTGTTTTTTGATAGTTGAGATGAATATATTACTTATTAATAAGAATAATAGTGTAATTATTGTACTTTTTAAAGTGAATTGACCAAATGTACATAAGAAGATTGATATTATTATTGGAGCTAGATTAATGATAAAAAGGCTTTTGTTAAATACGTTATTTACTAATCCTTGTTTTACTTTATTCTTATAATAATCTTCTCTTAAAGGTTTTATTATGTTTTCGTAAGTATTAATAAATCTCTCTTTGTTACTCATACTATCACCTATCATATATTTTATCATATAATCAATAAAAAAAGAGAATTATTTTCTCTCTTTTTCTACTCTTATTACTTTTGTTTTGCTTATTAAATCATGAATTCCTCTTTCATCTTGTCTAAAGAGAATTGTTCCTATTATTAATATTGATATTATTGAATTTAAATTTGATGTTAAATTATTTATTTTTAAATAGGTATTCATTCCTGTTGTTAGTAGTGCTATTAAATCTATAACTCTTATTGGAATAACTAACAATACTATTTCTCTAAGGACAAATAATCCAGCCTCTAGTTTTTCTCCTTCTAATGATACTATTTTTATTTTTAAAAGTTTTTTACCTAACGTCTGACCATTTAGGAAGAATTGTATAAATATAAAATATATTATTTCCGTCGTTATAACGAATATTGTTTGAGTTGTACCAAGTTTTATATAGTTATAACTAATTTCATTTACATTATCTACCATTTTATTTCTGTCTTTTGTTTCTTTAGTTATATTTGTTATGCTATTAATATAATCTTCGGTTGCTTCTGTATATTTTTGATAATCATTTCTAAATACTATCATAAATATAAGACTTGATATTATATAAATAATTAGCATATCTAGAATATAAGCAATTAATCTTTTATACTTCATTTGGGCCTCCTATTTTTTGGTATTTACATTAAATTTATATAATATTTTTACTTTTATATTATCAATTTTGTTATTGTTTTGAATATATTTATATTGGTTTTCTTTTACTATTATTGCTCTAGTTTCGTTATTAAAGAATTCTTCGTATAATTTGTCTTGGTTTGTGTATTTTATGTATGTTATATGATCTAATTTTGTATTAAGTACATGCGTTACATTTCGCGAATTGTCTTCTAATAAACCAACTTTTTTGTTGTTTATATTGTATATTGATTTGTTTCTACCATTATCTAATGCTATTAGATAGTATTCTTGATATTCATATAACTTGGTGTTTAAGTTATTTATAAAGTCATATGTATTGTTTAAATAATATATTCCTCCAAGCATACCAGCAGTTATTATAATTGTAAATATTCTTCCGCTTATGTATTTGTTTAATGAAATCGCAACTATTGATAAGAATCCTACAATACAAGCTATATATTTTATTGTCGCACTAGGTATTACTTGTACTCTATACATTCCTATTATTAATATAATAAAGGATAGTATTATAATTGTATCAAAAGGTATGTATAGGTTTTCATGTATTATTACTAAGGCTTTTAATAGTTTGTTTTTAGGATACTTTTTAGTATCTTCTATTTCTTGAGTTTTTATTTTTTTATTTTTTTTGTTTTTCTTGTCATATTTTTGAATGTTTGTGACTTTTCTTTTTCTATAGTTATTATTATCAATTGATAGATTTTTAAACCAATCCATTACTTTTGAAAAAACATCTTCTTTTTTTGCTAGTTTTCTCGAGCTGTTTTCTTTAACTTTTTCTTCACTTTTTTCAATAATTGTTGTATCGTTATTCTTATCATTCAGTTTTTCATCTATTTTTTCTTTAATTTTTTGTTCTATTTTTTCGTCTATTTTTTTCTCTATCTTTTTTTCTAAGTCTTCTTTTATTATCTCTTTGTTTGTTTGTTCTATTTTTTTAATTTTTTCTTTTTTGATAACGGGGATATCCAATTTTTCTAATTCTTTATCTTTTATTATTATTTCTTCTATTTTCTTTTTAGATATTGGTTTATTAAGTTTTTTTACTTGATATTTAGGTTGAGATTTTTTTGTATTAAGGCTTTTATTTTTGTATAAATTATTATTATTTATATTTTTTATTGTCTTTTTCTTGGAATTAATTTGTTTTTTTATAGCTTTTATTGCTAATTTATTAGTGTTTTTTTTCTTTTGATTTTTAGTTTTGGCCACTTTTTTTCACCCCAATTAATATTTATCATATTTATTATACTATAATTTTATTATTATTGTTATCTATATTTGTTATATATTTATTTATTTACAATTTTTAGTACATTTTAATTTTTTGTATATAATTTTTGATTTATATATTAATTGATTTAATAAAAAAATGCAATAAAAAAGGCTTGTAATAAGCCTATTTATCTTCTAACATTTTTAATAAATCGATTTTGAATTTATCTTTAGATGCATTTTCTTTAGAAATCATTATTCCTTTATATGTGGTTAATTCTGATTTATGACCCTCTAGCAATATCTTTGCTGGAGTTATAGTATTAAGCATTATTGTTTGCTCTTTTAAATATACAGTATATATTAATTTTACGTCTCCATGAACTTGTGCAAACCTATGATCACTTGGTAATTTTAACTCATAACTTTCAGTTCCTGCTTTTTTATTTTGGGCAGTTAACTCTCCTACAAATTTACCATTTCTTAGTGATGGGTAGTATTCGAAGAACAATTTTTTATATGCTAGCATATTGTATTTTTTTAATGCTCTTTCGAGTTTCTTAAATTCATTTTCGTTAATATAATCCAAAACAAACCCTTTCATAATTTATACCCCCTAATTCCCTTAATGTGCCCTTATTTTAGCACGGGAATGCCCCAATCGTCAAATTTTGCTATTAGAGTTGTTAACAACTATTCTTTTATTGGGATTTAAGTTTATCATTCATTTAGTATTAAGTCAAGTATTTTCGGGCTAAAAATGCGAAAAACCATACTATATTTTTAATTCTAGTATGGTTTGTCCATCGTTCATGCCATCTATGTAATATTTTATTACTCTTTTGTCTTTTTTTAGATAATTATGAGTTGCTTTTTTTAATATGCCTGTACCTTTGCCGTGAATTATTATTATTCTATTTTTTTTAAGTTTTATATTATCATTTATAAAACTATTTATTAATGCTATACAAGTTGCACTAGTTTCTCCGTGTATATCCAGTTTTGGCCAGTAATATGTGAATGGATCTCTAATAGTTTTGTTCGTATATTTTTTTGATTTCATCTAATGGTGGTATTGATATCCTAGTTCCTATAGTTCTGGAGTTTAAACTTGCAGATATACAACCGTATTTAACAGCTTTTTCTAAGTCGCTATCAACGGCTATTTCGAAAGAAAATCCTGCGCAAAATGCGTCGAATGAGCCTTGTCTGTCTTGTATTTCCATTTGTATTAATGGACTAATCTTTATTTGATTATTGTAACAATATAAAGCTCCTTTTTCTTTTAAATGAATAATAAATTCAGTATTTAGATTTTTCTTTTTTAATTCTTGGTATATGGTTACTAAGCTTTTTACAGAATTTGGATCATATTTTACTCCAGATAACATTTCAGCAAACTTTATACTACATATTACATATCCAGCTTTATGACATAAGTCAAATACTTCTTTAGTTATTATGTCTGCGCATAGAACTCTTTTACTATTTGGAAATCTTTCTAATAGTTTTTTTGAAGATACAGAGTCATATCCATCTACAACAACTAAGTCTGGAGAAAAATCGTAATCCATTTTTTTAATTGATATGAATTTATCAGATAGATTATAAATATTATAATTTTTTGTTTCGTTATTGATAATTATAGTTGACAATGGCGTATCGTTGTTAAATGATTGTTCAATATATCTTGTATCTAGATGGGCTTTGTCGAATTCTTCTTTTATTTTGTTGCCATATACGTCGTTTCCTATTACACAACTTAATGCACAGCCAACGCCCCATTTTCCAAGAGAGACAGCTACGTTACTTGCTGTACCTCCTCCACAACCTATTTTGTTAAATACTTCTATGGTTGCTCCTTCGGTCGGAGTTTTTTCAACTACAACATTTATATCATATTTTGATCTACCTAAACATATTGCTTTTAGCATATATATCACCCTTTATTCTCATGTTTATTATAATTTATATTGGATTTTTAATCAATATTATTATAATAATTATTTCTAACTTATAAAAATAATCGGATTAAATCCGATTATTTATTGTATTTATAGAAGCCTTCTCCAGCTGATTTGCCTGTTTTACCTTTTTCTATATATTTGTTTAATATATCTAACATACCATCGTAATTATACGGAAGCATCATTTTCTTTAAAAGTGGATCAAAAATGTTTGGTACTTTTTGATATTGCAAAACGATGTTTTTTGCGGTTTCTAGTCCTACTGTGTCCATTATTTGGAATGGCCCTTTTGGAGCTCCTGTTCCTAGCGTCCAAGCTTTATCAATTGTTTCAGGATCTGATATACCGTTTGCTACTAAATCCATTGCACTTAGTAAAAATGGCACAAGCATTGAGTTTAATAAATAACCAGATTTTTCTTCTTTAGCTGCTAAAGGTATCATATTTATTGCTTCAGCGAACTCTATTACTTCTTTAAAATATTTATTAGCTGTACCATTATGTCTCATTACTTCTGCTATATTGTTTTTCCATATTGTATTGGCAAAATGTAGTGATAAGTATTTTTCAGATCTTCCTGTAAATTTAGCCATTTTTGATGGTAGCAAGGTTGAAGAGTTAGTTACTATTACTGTTTTCTTAGGCATTAGTGGTGCAATTTCTTTATAAAAAGCTATTTTTGCATCAAAGTTTTCGGTAATTGATTCAATTACTAAATCTGCACTTTTTAATGCTAGCTCTTGATCTGTTATTATAACTATCTTATCTAAAGCTTTTTTGGCTTTTTCTAGGCATTCTTTTTTATTGAAGTTTTCTATACTTGCAATACCTCTTGCCCAATTGCTATTTGCTTTGCCTTTTTCAGTACTCATTAGTTCAATCGTTTCGACATATGTTTGATATAGTTTATTTAATTTGTTTTGTAATTCTTCTTTGGAGTCGTCTTTTCTTATAAGTATTGCAACATTGAATCCACAATATGCGGTTTGAAAAGCTATTTGGCTACCTAGTATTCCGCCTCCAGCTATTACTATGTTCTTGTATTTCATTATATCCCTCTATTCTTTTAATATTATATCATAGTAATAGTTATGCATGTAGTATATTTTATAGTAGTTTAATTCTATTTTTCGTAGGTATCTAAAAAAGAAAACTTTTTCTCATCTTCGCGCCAACCTAGTATACAATTTTTATTTACATTATCCATAGCTTTAAATATGTTATGATCTATATCTGAATTTTGCTCTTTTAACTGTTTTATTAATTGTTTTATTTCTTTTCTTTTGCTAAAGTTTTCTTCTTTACTAGCTTTTTCTGTAAATTTGCAAGCACAGTTTAAAAATTTAAGGTTATTATATTTACTCCAACTTATTATATCTTCTTCTTTAACTAGATATAATGGACGTATTAGTTCTAATCCTTCGAAGTTACTACTATATAGTTTAGGCATCATTGTCTTTATTTCAGCACCATATAACATTGATAATAAGGTTGTTTCTATAACGTCGTTAAAGTGATGACCTAAGGCTATTTTATTACATCCAAGTTCTTTTGCTTTATTATATAGATGGCCTCTTCTCATTCTTGCGCACATATAGCAAGGATTTTCAGGATTTAATTTGTTTGATACGGCGAATATATCTGTTTCGAACAATTCTATTGGTATATTCATTACTTTAGCGTTTTCTTTGATGAGTTTTAGATTTTCTTCTTTATATCCAGGATTCATTACAACGTATTTAGCTTCAAAGTTTACTTTTCCGTGCTTAACTAATTCTTGTATACACTTGGCTAGTAGGAATGAATCTTTTCCGCCACTAATACAAACCATTATTTTGTCATTTTCTTTTATTAATTTGTAATCTTTTACGGCTTTAGTGAATTTAGAATATATTTCTTTACGATATTTTTTAATAATACTTTTTTCTATTTCATGATATCTTTCCATAATTATTTCCTTACTATTTTTTAAAATTTCTTTTCAAAATCTCCTTTTATTCCGATTCCTTCACTTTCTATAATGAATGAATTCATGTTTGTTTTTTTCATATGCCTTTCTAGTTTTAACAATTCGTATTTGGTAAGGGCTGTATATATTATATATGTTTTAGAATCATCATATCCGCCTTTGGCGTCCCAATAAGTAAATCCCCTATTTAATTCATTTTTTATATAATTATTTAGTTCTTTTGGATTTTCTTTTGATAGAATTAATGCGGTCGAACATATATTTTGTTCATGCATTTTATCGATCATTAAACTGTCTACACAGGAATATATAATTGAGTATATCATCGTCTCTATTCCGTATCTTATACCTGCTATAATATATATTATAAGATTGATTGCTAGAGCATGTTTACCTACTGAAAAGTTACTATTTTTCTTAGATAGAACTAAACCGACAATGTCTGTTCCTCCGGTGGATGCTCCACTTGTTAAAATTATTCCAGCTCCAATTCCACAAATTAAACCACCTATTATAACATTTGTTAGTAAATCATTTAATAGTGGTTTTGTTGGAATAACTGATAGTAGTACAGTTTGTAATGTTACTGCAAATATAGTTCTAAAGAAAAAGTTTTTACCTAATATTTTATAAGCTATTACAAATAAAGGTATATTAATTATAAAATAGATTATTCCACTAAAATCAAATTTTAGTTTTATTTTAAATATATCTAATATAAAACTTCTTGTTAATTGGGCTATACCTAATATTCCACCTGTATAGAGGTTGTTTGGTACTATAAATAGATTAATTGCCGTGCAAAATAGTATTGATCCTATAATTACTTTAATAAGATCTTTTAATTCCCAATTGAAAGTTCTTTTTAATATATTCATTTTTATCACTCCAAATGCATGAAAATTATATCAAATTTAGGGGAAAAGTAAATATATTTTTTCTTGTTTTTATCAATAAAAAAATGGATAATTAAATCCATCTTTTGTTATATTTTGGTCCTGATAAAGTCAATGCTGCTCCTTTTTTTTCTTGCTTTTTTGCTTGTTTTTCTTCAAATAATCTATATAAAGCATCGAAGAATTCTTTATCGGCATAATCAAAATCTACTCTTCCGTCTATTCCTAAATCTGAACCTATTCCATATGATGTAGTTTGTATTACATTTATATTGTAAGTAGTTGTAAAGTATTCATCTACTGTTTTATATCCATAGTACATATGGTCGAAGTCTGTGTATTTATTGTATAGATAACCTCCTATATTTTCTCCATGGCCCCAAATTGAATAAATTCCCTTTATTTCGTTTATTTTATCAAGGTATTTACCATTTATATATACTCCTGTTGCAAAGCCTTCATCTTCCATAGCTTGGCAAAAGATTTGCATTAGTTTTACTTGGTTTCTCCTCGTATCTTCATCTTTTAGCAAGTTATCGGCACATTCTTCTTCTACGTCTAGATAAATAGGTAAAGGTATTGGATAATATTCCCCGTTTTCATCTTTTAGATTTTCTAATACGAAGTTTATTTCTTCTTGAATTTCTTCTTCGGTTTCAGCTCTTGAGAAAATATATATACCTATTTTTACATCTTTACTTAGACATTCTTTAATATTTCTTTCGAAGTACTCATCTATTAGTATATTTCCTTCTTTGTCTCTATTGATGGCGTCGGCAATTCTTAAAAAAGCAAAATCTACTCTTTTAGCTTTTTCCCAGTCGATTTCTTTTTGGTGCTCGGAAACATCTATTCCTTTGTAATATTTTGTTTCATCTACTTCTTCGTATTCTGGTTCTTCTTCGTCTGCGCCCTCATTAGGAGCATCTTTAGCTTCAGCTTCGGCTTCTTGTATATCTTCTTCTGTATCTGGTGTTTCTTCTTGGGTTTCTTCAACTGCTAATTCTTCGGTGCTATCTGCACTTTCTGTGTTTGTAATATCTTCATTTGCATGTTCTTTATCTTCATCTATTTCTTCAGAAGTTAGGGTTTCTATTTCAATTCCATCTGTTTGATACTCACTTGGTATTCTAATTTTTTGATCTTTATAAATTACTTTAAAATCTTCTATATCATTAAATTTTCCAAGCTCTTCATAATCTACTCCGTATTTTTCAGCAATAACGTATAATGAATCTCCTGGTTGTACTATGTATTCTTCATCTTCTACGAATGATTCTGGACTACTTTCTTCGCTTATATATTTATCGTTACTATACATTTTATCTTTGAATATTACAAAATCGTATGTTTTAAGTAATTCTTTTATTTTTGCTTTTTCATCGCAGTAAGCCATGCTTTTATAGTCTTTAAAAAAATCTAGTTGATCTGTTCTTCCTATTAGTACAAAATTAACACCATTTGCTTCTAATTTCTTGGCTATATTTATAATATATTCTTTATATTCTTTCTTATTTTCTCCTAATGGATATAGATCTACTCCGATATCTATAAAAACGGTTCCTATTTTATTGTTAGATATTATTTCTTTTATTTCATCTACTGCTTTATATGCTGAAGAATAATCGAATCTAGTGGGTAAGGTATATACGATATCTGTTAGTATGTCGCTATTTATCTCTTCATCATGTGAATCATCAATTCTAACTACTGAAAATGGTACTTTTTGAGTGCTTTTTATAGAACATCCTGTTAGCGAATATATTGTAATAGTTCCTGCTATCATTACTTTTAAAAGATTTTTTCTAATTGTTAAGTTTTCCATATTTTTTCATCCTTTTTTCGTTACGGACACAATATTACTATATTTTGCTTGTTTTAGCAATTTTTCCTAATAAGAGTTTAGTTTGTTAAATATTTTTGATCCTCTTGTAACTATGTATATATGCAACATAATATCTATTATTATGTATGCTATTATAGATATTATTAGTATTGATATTGATGAAATATGTCCTATAAACTTGGTAATAGTTATATATGATATTATAAATAGTACCATGCCTATTGTTACTGCTATAAAAGAACTCATACTTTGTTTTACTACTTCTGAGGTGTTTTCCCAGTCAAATTTTGGGTATTTCAAGTTTACTATTAATCCTATATAATGAGATACTAAAGGTATCAATATTGATAGTATTAGTAATAATATTGCTTCTAATATTTTAATTTTAAGTTTTATTATAAGTATTAAATCGCCGATTATAAATATCGGTGTTGTTATAATTAATGGTGCTAATATTTTAGATTGTAATATTGTTTTAGATTTTATTGGTAATGATTTTATAATTTGGATATTTTTCCCTTCTAAACTGATTGATGAATTAGTTATTGATGTCATATATGCAGTTAATGATATTAGTATATATACGAAAATAGAAATATTGTTATTTATTATATTTTTCGATATCCCTAGTCCTGTATTCTTATCTACTAATAGATTAATAATATAATCTGACTTAAGAGAGATTATTACTACTAATATTAGAAATAATACCAGGGCAAATCCGGCGTTGATAATAAATACTGGTGTAGAAAAGAAAGTATTTAATTCTTTTTTTATAAGCGCTCTTGTTTGAGACTTTTTTTCTATATTTAAGCTTTTGATATTCTTGTTTTTCTTTGATACTATTACATTTTTTAATCTTGAGTTTATTTTGAAATAGAATTTGCTTAATATAAATAATGATATTATAAAAGTTATTATGTTTATTAAAATAAACAATAATAATTCTGAAATTTTAAAGTTTGTTACTAATGATGAGAAAACTCCGGCTGGATAATATATTTTAGTTATTAAGTCGTTTATATTTGTTGCATTTTTAATAATATAATTAAGTATTGTTTCTGAATTGAAAGATAAAAATAATATTCCTAAAATTAGTGACATGGATATTATTATTTGAACCAAGTTTTTGTATTTAAAATAGCTTGATATATTTGCTATTATTATTCCAATTATACAAGATACAATGATTGGTATTATTGGTGATAATAACAACATAGTGAAACAAGTTAAATAATAAGTCCATGTAATATTAAGTCCCCATCTTATGTAAGCTATCATAAATGGTAATAGAAACATTGAATTGAATAAAAATTCAAAGATATAAAATTTTAATATTCTAATAAATAGGATGGTTCTCTTTTTAATTGGTAGTGAAAGCAATAGGATATCGTCTTTACAATTAAATATTAATGCACTAGATTTATATACTCCTTCTATAAGTGTCATTGCTGATATACTAATTATAGAAAGAGATAATACTATATATTGAAGATTAAATGGTTTTAATTTTTCAAAAATTGTATTTGCGCTACACCAAATCATAAACATTAGATAAAGAGATATAAGGATTGGTGCCAAAGAAGAAAATTTATTTTTCTTTTTAGTATTAATTTTGAATATTGACATATCATTAGTTAAACATGCTTTAATTAGTGAATATAGTCTTCTCATTATTTATCTTCCTCTAATTCCATAAATACTTTTTCTAATGATTTATCACCTTTTATTTCTTTCATACTTCCACTTTTTACTAGATTTCCATCTTTAATTATTGCTACTCTTGAACATAGTTTTTCTGCTACGTCTAGAATGTGAGTAGAATAGAATATTATTTTATTATCTTTAACCATTTCATTTAGTATTTTTTTTACGTCAAAAACAGCTTTTGGATCTAAACCAACAAAAGGTTCATCCATAATTAATATTTGAGGGTTGTGTGCTAAAGCTGCTATTAAAACTACTTTTTGCTTCATGCCATGAGAATAACTATCTATTGTGTCGTTAAGTTTATCTTCCATTTCGAATATTTTGGCATATTTTTTGATATTTTCTTCTCTTATTTTTGTATCTGTTTCGTACATATCACAAATAAAATTTATATAATCTATTGCTTTCATGTGTTCGTACGTTACAGGATTATCTGGTACAAACGCCATTATTTTTTTACATTCTTCAGGTTCTTTGATTATTGATTTACCATTTATTAGGATTTCTCCTGAATCAAAATCATGTATTCCGACAATTGACTTAATTAGAGTTGTTTTTCCGGCACCATTGTGTCCGATAAAAGCAAATATATCACCATCATTCACGTTGAAAGATACATTATTTACAGCTATTTTGTTTCCGTATTTTTTTGTTACATTTTTAATTTCTATCATATTATCTCCTTATTTCTTATAATCCAATTATATATATGATTAATATTATAGTCAATTAATCTAAATACTATTAATTTTTATGTTTTATTGTTATGTAAATGGTTTATAATATATTATAGATTTAGGAGGTTTTATGCAAAATATTGATGAAATAAAAAATACATTAGATTTTTATGTTAAATCTAATGATTTAAAAAATATAATAATAGATATAGAACATGATTATAGTATGGCTGACAAATTGTATGGTGCTATGACATTAGCTATTGCTATTGATTCGGAATTCACTGAAACTGATAATCTTGGAAAAGTATTAAGGATGCTTTTTTTGGATGCTTTTAATAGAGTGGCTCCTAATTATGATTTTGGTAATCTTAAATTAGGAGAACAATATAAACAAGAACTAAAAGAAGTTAGATTACAAAAAACCAAGGATTCTTATTTGGTTTATAAGTATAACTTACTTGATACTCTATTATCTAATCTGATAGAAGAACAAGGTGATAAACTTGATGATGAGGAATTAGTTAAGGAAGCTGAAAAAATACTATCTTTATTTTATCGTCATGAGAATGTTAGATGTCGTGAGATATTTAAATACTATGAATATAATTATTTCTTAAGGAAGAAAAAAAGAAGTGGGTATACTAATAGTCGTTGGAATGTTATTACTAATCGAGTAGAAAATGTTTCTGAACATGTTGTTGGAACTTTTGCTTTGGCAATGGGTTCAAATTCAGAATTTGATTATTCTGCTTTTATTGATTATTTATTAATAACTATTGTAGCTCATGAAATTGGAGAAGCTATTATTGATGATATTACACCTTTTGATGATGTTACTCCAGAGGTAAAGAAAAAGTTAGAACATGATGCGATGAATAAAGTTCTAGGTAATATGCTTAAAAAAAACGAGTTATTATCGCGTTTATATGAGTTTGATGAAAGAGTTACGGACAGAGCTGTATTAGTTCGTTACCTTGATAAAATTGAAGCTGATTTACAAACTAAAATCTTTCAAGAAAGAGGTATGTATCTATCTCCTGACACATTAAGAGAAAAGCTTGTCTATAAAGATCCGCTTGCTAGAAGAGCTATAGATAATGGAGCAAAAACAGTCTTTGACGTTATGTATGCGATGGATAAAGATATATATACTATTGATGATCGTTTCTTAGAATTTAGAGAAATGTTAGATTTTGTTAAAGAAAATAGTATTCTTCGGCTTGATAATAAAACCACTAATGAGAAGTTCGATCTTGATGAAAATAATTATAAGGCTTTATTAGAGCAAGTTAATGATATGGTAAACCAATTAGTAGAAGATAAAAACGTTGAATGTGTTTTTTCTAGGAATTACCATAGCTTTGGTTCGGAAAATCGTGTTCTTGAGGTTGGCGTTGTTTTAAAAGATGGTATTAACTATGTATATTATGATTCTATTATGATACAAATTAACTCTCGTTTAGCAGCAATTAATACAACGGATGTTAGTGTTTATTTTTGGCATGATTTTGTTGGTTATTATACTGGTCAGTTTACAAGTTTTAATTATGAAGATCGAGTTAATAATGTTTTGGAATCTAAGATACTTTTTGATAGAAATGGAATATTTTCCAAATTAAAAGAAAATGAAAAAGGAAGAGCTTTGAAAAGATCTTCTAATTATTAGAGTAAAGAAAAAAAGATGATTATTCATCTTTTTTCTTTGCGGTAAGTTTTAGAATTGGTTCATCTTCGCCCGAATCTATTATTTCACTACTTTCGACATCGATGATTTCTCTATCGATTATTTTTTTACATTCATTTCTGATTGATTCTATTCTTTCGGCGCTAAGGCTTGTTTCACTTAAGCTTTCTAATATTTGTAAAGTTTCTGTTATATTACTGGTCCAAATATTTGCGAATATTTCTAACATTTTTTTGTCTATTGTTAAACTTGCATTTTGGGTTTTTAAAGCGCTGTTTATTGTAACTCCATTATTAATAGATGGTAATAATACGCCTTGATATAAAACTAATTTATCTTTTATTATTGTGTGGTTAGTTTTTGCTAAAATTAGCATATTTATTTGACCGCTTATTAGTGAAATGCTTTTTTCAAGGTTTTCAATTTTTTCTCTTAATACTTTTTTATAAGAAGCTAATTCTGATTCGTCTATTGCTGGGTCGCCTTTTGATTCTAGTACGATAGTTCCTTGCTCTAAACCTTCTAAATATTCTAATGCCTTTTGGTGGTATTCTTCTAACTTTAGCTTATACCTTATCATATAGTTTTCAATTTCTTCAAATCTTATTGCTTCTATATCAAGTTCTTGAATTAAAGTAGTTGAAATTGAATTTAAATCTCTTAATGTTTGCTCGTTAACTACAATTTCTTTTTTTACTGGTTCTTCTTTTTTCCAAATGGAGAATAAAGAAAATCCTTTTTTCTTTGGTTGTTCTTGTGCAACATAAATATTATCTATTATTTTTTGTATTTTCTCAGTTGCTTCATTAATGCCACTATTAATAATAACATTTGGATATTCGCTTTGAATAAAGGAACTGTGAATTGTTAAGGGATAGGAATAATTGGAAAGGGAAACGAAATCTATATTTTTTAATTCTTCTACTTTTAAAGAATCCAACATATTTATTCTTTGGGAAATTGTTAAAGACCTTTCATAGTCTGCTCCCGTTTTTATTTCTATGATTAATTCGTTTAAAGGGATGCTTAAACTTTTAGCAAAATTTATAAAAGTTTCTGAGCTTATTATTTTTAATAATAATTCGTTTAAGCTATTGCTATTATATTTTTGAAGAAGAGAATAAATTTCTGGTATTTTCTTACTACTTACTAAATCTTTGCTTTTTACCTTAAAATATTCGATAATTACTCTTCTATTTATTCCTCTTTTTATAATAAAGTTGAAATTACTTTCGCTGCTTTTATTTTCAAAAAAAGCTAGTAATAATGATACTATTTCTAGATTTTCTCCTTGTAAATCTTTTGAGTAGGTATCATAGAAGTTTATTGCTGTTATTATTGTTTTATAGTAGTTATTGCTTATTCCTTTTAATTCTGTACTTATTTTTTCAGTAAGTTCTTCTCTTTTCATTGCCTCAAAATATTCATTTTTAGCTTCACCACTGAAAAATTTCGATGCATCAAAGCCAATGTCAAAGAATAGCTTATTTAAAAAGACTGAACTATGTATATCTTTATTGAATGCATTAAAGAATATATCTAAGACATGTATGTCTTGCTTTTTAATATCTTTATTAAAACCACCATAGATATAATCATTGAAATATTCGATTAGAATATCAATATCTAAGTCATATCCTTTAGTTTTATAGAATTTGCTGTTATAATTTCCATTAACTATTTTAGATATTTCGATTTCTTTTAAACCTAAATCTTCTAAATATTTGTTTAATCTATAATCATCTATGGAAAACAATGCTCCGATTATTGCTAATACACGGCAGTTGTTTATTCCATGAGTATATACTATATTGCTATTAAGATAGTTTTTAAATATAATTGATAGATTAGTTAAAAATTGGATATTTTCTATAGGGAAGTCTTTGAAATAGTCTTCGAATTTTTTCCTATTATTCTCCATTATGGTATTTGTTGCGAAATCTAATAATTGTTTAGAAAAATTTTTTCCTAGTTTTTCTCTTCGGTTAATTTCTTCAAATATATCTTCCATAATAGTAGATTTATTGAAGTCTCTATCACATATATTAACTATTATGTCCCATATAGTTATTTGATTCTTTTGTTTATTTTGGTTTGTTCCATTTACAAAATATCTTTTAAACCTTTCAAGTAATACTGATTTATCTATTTTTATTTTATTTATTTCTTCATAATTTATGTTAAGTCCTAGTAATTCCATTACTTTTTCGAAGCTAACACCTTTACTTTCGTAAAATTTATCGATTGTTGAATTATAGAAGTGGGCAGCTATATAAATTGCTAATGTATCTTCATCATCATATCCTTTTATTAGTTCAGTGTTATAATTTTCATCTTTTGTTTTTGTTACTAATAGTTGGTATGTTTTACAACAAAACTCGATAAACTCTTTAGTATCTTTCTGGGCTTCTTTGAAAAGTTCTTCATAATCTTTTTCTACTTTTTCTTTTGAATCAAAAGAGCTACTATAGATTTTATTTTCTAAGTTTAAAACATCTAATGTTTTATCTAAAGTATTTAATAATGCTTCAATAGCGACTGAATGGGTAAAGTTTCGGTTAATAGCGTTATTTAATATATCTAATATGGTTATGCTTTCTTCTTTTTTATTTTTGTTAATGCCGTCTTTAATATAATTTAAATAGTATTCTTGAATTGATCCTTGGATACTGCCTACCTTATTTAACTCGTTTTCAATATATGAAGGTTTTATTAATTTTTCTATACTTTCATAAGTTAGTCCTTCTTTATTAAGACATTCTTCGATTATGTTTTTACTTGGGCCGTCATATAAATAGATTGCTAAAAGTAGAGAAATCGGAATTAAATAATCCTCGTTATTTTTTAAAAAATCATTTTCCTCTATTTCTTTTTTGGTTAAACCTATTTTTAATACTCTTCGTATTTTAGCGGCTGTTTGTATGTAACGAATGACATTGTATGGTAATTTGCCATATATTGTTTTTTCTAATTCTATTTTAAATGCTCTACTGACTTCTTCGGCATATGAATCTATGTCTATACGTATTTTATTGCTGCCAAAATAACTGTTATAGAAATCATCCGGATTCTTATTAGAATTTTCTTTTGTTATTTCTTTATCTCTTATTGATATAGCTTTTTGAAGTATATCTATTGGTAATAAAGTTTTATATAAAGATTCATCGTAATAGAAATCAAATAATCTTATATTGGCGTTAAAAACTTCTTCTTTTAATGAATCGGCCATTGATGGTTTTTCTGTTACAAAGCTTTTTTTGTAACCTCTTTGTATTAGAAAGTCCTTATATTTGGTATTGTCTAAAGCGATAATACAACTTGCAACCATTTTTGTATAATTGTCTCTATAGTATTCTTTTATATCCTCTTTATCACGTACTATATTTTCTTTATTAATAAAATAATAAAGATTAGATAGAACATTTTTTACATATTCTTTTGTTTCTTCAGGAACTAAGCGCATAAATTCGTTATAACTTATTGTCATATAAATCACCCATTATTATGTTAATTGTTTTAAAATAATTGTTATTTTGCTTTCGCGATGATTATAGCATATTTTTTATAAATATAAAAATATTACTATAGTTATATTATTTGTAATTAGCATTCCATTCTTTGATATATTCGTCTATAAATGTTTTTATAAATTTTACTCTTTTTTTGGCTAGTTCTTTTGCTGTTTTGGTATTCATATTATCCCCAAGTTTTAGTAATTTGTTATTTAAAAAATGAATATTACTTACATCTTTTAGTTTTTCTTCATATCCTTTATATTTTTCTAAAGGAATTTGATCATTATAATAATCTTGATTATTTAGTGCTGCATAACCGAATGATCGCCCTATTCTTATTGCCCCTATGGCATCTAAGTTATCAGCATCTTGAACTATGAGAGTGTTAATATCACTTACGTTGTTGTTATTCCAATTATAGTCTTCATGATGTTCTATACAAAATAATATTTTTTCTATTTGTTCTTTTGATAACTTTATTTTAGCTTCTTTTATTATTTCTTTAACTGTTGGAAGAGATTCTTTTGGAGTTATATATTCTTGTTTTTCTGCTTGTAATAGTCTATGTATATCATGTAAATAACTTGCTATACCTATAATTATTCTGTCTCCTCCTTCTTTTGATTGAAGAAATAAAGCTGTTTTCATTGTTCTTTTGAAATGATTAATATCATGGCCGCCAGTTTTATTATTTATACATAACTTTTCAATTATGGGATTTAGTTTATTTATATATTCTTCTAACATAGATTCACTCTTTTCTTTATTGTTTATTTAGATTTATTTTATAGTTATTAAAATCAATATCATCTTGTTTAAGTATTATTGCAAATAATTCTTTTAAGGAACTTATATTTGAATTGTTGATGCATTTTAAGAATATATTACCAAATTCATCTTGTCTGTTAAAATCAAAATCTAGTATGTTTGGGGATTCTTCTTTTATTAGCATATATAGATATCTTATTTTTTCTAATAATACGTAATAGTAGTACTTGTAATAGAATGTTCCTATGGATGATTGGACTCTTTCAATGGCATTTTTAATAATTACTATTTTGTGTTTAAGATTTTCTCTTGGAGCAAATTCCCTTTCTTCTTTATTTTGATAATTTTCATTTCTATTTAATTTTTGAATATAAGGATCATTGATGTTTTCTTTTTCTATAGCACGTTTCATCATGTTTAGATATTCCCTATTTGGAATACGCTCTATACAATAATTTTTTCTTTTTATCTCGTTTTCGATTAGTTCAAAAAATTTAAAAACAGGCATGCTATCGAAACTATTTTCATCAGAATCAAATCTACGGATAGATTCTATTAGGTTATAATAGATATATGATTTTACATTGGGGTTTTTATTGCTAGTATTTTGATACTTATAATACCATTCTAATGCTAAATTATTATTTCGATGACTACTTTTTTTGTTTCTTTTTCTGGTTGGTCTCATTTTTAATTGTTCAATTATATCATCTATTATATATGTATCATCATTTCTGTATATAATTTCACCTGTTGTTAGAATTGAGTATAAAGATCTATCTAAATTTTTTTGTATATCATCTGGGGATATCTTGTTTATTTCTGCTACAGGAATAGTATGATATTCTAACAATAGGTTATCAAGTTGTATTCTTCCTATTATTTGATGAGTTCCATATGTTGTAATAAATAAATCTAAGTCAGAATCATCTTTATTAGTTCCTGTAACTCTGCTTCCATATATTATTATAGTTGATATATTATTTTTTCCTAACGTTTTTTCTATAACTGAAATTATTTTGTTTTTTAATTGATTTAGCATTTTTTTCACCTGCAATCATTCTATCATAAAAAGACTGGATTGCTCCAGTCTTGTATTAATAATCTTCGTAATAGTTTAATATTTTATCTATTGTTCCGTCTTTTTCTGCTTGATCCCAAGCTTCTTTATATATTTTACGTGTATACTCTTTGTTTAAATAATCTTTTTGATATTTATCTCTTCTTTCTACTAAAATTGGGTTATTAGTCCATAGATTAAATACTCCAGATTTATTTATTCTTCCACATATATAGTTATAACATCTTTCAAAGTGAGCGTCGAAAGTTCTTATGTCTGGATAATTTTTTAATGTTGTATTAATTTGTCTTTTAGCTAATGTTGGAATGTCAAAATCTCTATCGGAGTCGGATATACATTCACCATAGAAATTTCTTGGCCTTGTTTTTCTCGAACCTCGATGATCTTCTACTGCTTCTTTCATGATGTTTATTTCTTCTTTTGTAAAATACTTTTGTAATTCTTTATCTTCTGCAAGTATTTTTCCTGATGCTAATTCGTGATTATCTCTATCTACGCTTAATCCTGAATCATGGTAACAGGCAATAACATATGCCATATTACGATTTAGATTATAATAATCAGCAAGCATCATCATGTTGTTTATCACATTATTTATATGTAACATGCCGTGAGCATAGAATTTATCATATTTTGGGAATATGTTTATTCTTATATAATCTTTTAATTCTTTGTTTACTTCATTCATTTTATGTCACCTTTTAATTGTTAGTTACTTAGAAAACTAATTAATATATTATATATTTTCTCCCATGAACTTATATAAGTTATTTCATTTATTGTATGTATGTTGTCCATATTAGCACCGATAGTAATTATATCTATATTGTTCATATGGTTTTGTATTGTTGCTATTTCTAAACCACCTTGAGCTGTACTTTCTTTAGGATATTCTTTGTATAATTTATAATATGTTTCTTTATATTTTTGATATAATTTTGATTCTTTGTTTAGTATCCAAATAGGATCTTTATATAATATAGTTATTTTAAATTTGTTATTTAAAGCTTCAACTTTTTTTTGAATTGTTTCTAATTCATTATCTTTGGTACTTCTAATTAAATACTTTATTTTTATGTTATTATCTGTTGTTTTTATTTCACCTAGATTTGCTGAAGCGGAGTTAGTTAAATAACCACTTTTCAAATCTATTATCTCTTTTATTATACTATTAGATTCTTCTAATGAAAATGATTCTTTATTATTAATTTGTTCTAGTATTATATTTTTATTTGTAATTATTCTTTTTAAATCTATATTTGTTTGAATAATTGCTTCACATTTTGTGGCTATATCGTTTTCAAATGTTCCTCCATTTATACTGCTTATGTATATTTCTTTATTTAACAGCTCTCTTGATAATTGAATTATTGCATTATTAGCTGATATATCAATATTATTACCTGAATTCCCGCCAGGAATATTATCAATAGTTAATTTGTAACTAGGAATATCTCTTGTTTCTAGATTTCCGGTATAAGATAATTCGCTTACTATGTCTCCGGCTGAGTTTATTACTAAAGCATCATCTTTATCACTATCTAGATTTATTATTTTTTTGCTATCAATTTTTTCATAAGGAAATGTTTCAGCGCCTTTAAATGTAGTTTCTTCTTCGACAGTAAATATGAATTCTAAATTAGGATGTTTTATTTCTTTAGATTCTATTAAAGTTAACATTATAGACAAACCAAAGCCTTGGTCGGCACCAAGAGAGGTGTCTTTGGCATATATTTTATCTTCTTTAATAATTACTTCTATAGGATCGGTATCAAAATTATGACTGCTTCCTTCTTTTTTTACACATACCATATCTAGATGGGCTTGAAATGCAATACTATCTCCGGCTATATTTCCTTCTTTTTTTATTAGTAGGTTATAATTTTTGTCTTGGAAATAGTGTAAGTTGTTTTCTTTAGCGATTTTAACAAAGAAATCTGATATTTGTTTTTCGTTTCCTGACTTTCTTGGTATCTTTGAAATTCTTAAAAAGTTATTTAATAATTTTTCTTGCATTTATTATTTCTCCTTAAAAAAATCTATATGTTGTTTGCAATATATATAATACAAATACTTATTATTGTTAGAATAAGAGTAAAGCTAAACATCATTATATGTTTTTTTCTTTCAGAATATAATGTTCCTACAAATTCTCTTATAAAGGCATTAATCCAAAAATATGATTTTGTTTTGCTTCCTATGCCCTCTATTTTTAAGTTTAGGGATGTAGCAATTAAGCCAGCTCTAAGGACATGATAATTCGTTGTAGAAAAGCAAATTTTTGCATTTTTATCTTTTATTAGATTTGTAGAAAACTTAAGATTTTCGAATGTGTTTTTAGATTTGTTTTCTACTATTATATTATTCTCTTTTATACCCTTTTCTAACAAATATTTTTTTATAGCTTCTGATTCGGATATTACTTCGTCGTTTCCTTTACCGCCAGATGGAATGAATTTTAAATCTTTTTTGCTCTTGGCCAGTTGGATTCTTCTAAAATTTAATGCTCTATCTACTCTACCTTGTAGTAAAGGCGTTAATGATCCGTCTTTCCTTATTTGCGATCCAAGTATAATTATATAATCTTTGTTATATTTTGGCTCGTTTTTAGCTGATTTTATTCCCATTATCATTGTTCCTATCAGAACACATTCTAGATATGCTATTCCCATATATATAAATGTTTCTACAAAGGCATATATGTAGGGACCTGGTGCATTTAGATTACTAATATCTACTAAATTTGAAGTGAATAAAACTTTATATAGAAAATCTGGAAATAGCGTTGCTAGGCAAATGAAGATGCCTAAAAATAAACCTAATAAATTTTTAGGAGAAATCCCTTCTTTTTTTATTAATACTAAGTTACTTATTGTTACTAGGATAAATGTAATAAAAGCGATTGGGAAAAGAAAAAATGAAAGTACTGATGCTGAATATATTACGGCTCTTATTGTTGCATATAATCCTTGATAATTGAATATTGAAATAAATGTATTTAAGGCAAAAAATGATAGGAATACTATTATACCTATATATGCTATATTTTTGTATTGATAAATATTTTCTTTGCTTTCTTTTTTATATTTTTTAAATAATATAGATATTACATAAATCAATAATACTAAGGAAGATAAGGCTATTATTTCGGAACCGGTACATTTACCAAAAAAATTGTTATCTGTTATTATCATAGATTTATGAACGTAAAGTATTTTACTTTCTTTGAATTCACCATAATCCATTATTATAAATGTTTTTCCGGGTTTCTTACTTCTAACTTTAACGTAATAGTTATCATCGTCTTTTTTTTCTTTGATGATTTCTACCTCACCATCTTCGGTATTTTGTTTTAATTTAAGTTTCGTATAATTCTTACTTAAACTAAATGTAACAGTGTATGTTTTGCCAAGTAATAGAATTGTAAGGTTTGATATAATAACTAAGATAATAATTAGTAATATTAGTTTTTTTATTGCTTTTTTCATATTGCTCTCCTTTATTCTCATTATAACATAAGTATTTTTATGATTTGTAATAAATATTTATTTATGTAAAAAAAGAAAAGATTTTCTCTTTTCTATATTTTTTTGAATTTTTGTTTTGCTTTAGAAACGTAATAACTAATTATTCCGATTATTGAAGCTATTATTATAATTATTGATATAAAGCTTCCGGTACTATTTTTAATTATTAAACCTTAATAAATAGCCGTCTGGATCTTGTATTAAGAATTCTTTATCATATGATATTGTATTATTTACTCTATATTCATGTGTTTCTAAATCAAGAAATAATTTTATGTTTTTATCTTTTATTTTCTTATATAGTCCTTCTATGTCTTTGATAGTCATGCTTATATTTATTCCTCGCCCATATGGATATACCATGGGTCCTGTTTCCCAATTACCATTATTTTCTTCTATCATAATTTGGTTTTCTTCTAATTGAAGAAAGACAAATTTATTTTCTTTTCTTTCATACATTATTTTAAAACCTAGACTTAAATAAAATTTTTTACTTCTTTCTATATTAGATACACTTAATTCCGGTATAAGACTATTAAATTTCATTTATATCACTCCGTCATTATTATAGCATGAATTTTTTTATTATATGTTTAACAATTTATATTATTTTTTGTTATAATAATTGATGAGGAGAATTGATATGGAAGTACATTTTACTAAAGAAGAAATAGATGCAATTAAGTTTTATTTAGGTGATAAGGAAATTGTTAATAAAAATGTTTATCGTGGTGGCGGAAAAGCTTATCAAACAATTAATGCTTTGCTTAATTATGGCGTTAGAAATGAAATGGATAAAGCTCTTGAAGGAAAAGTTGTTGAAGTTTATGATGTTCAACATTTAAAAAGTTATCTAGAATTGATTAAGTTAGTTTTTGGAGCTGCTGTTAAATATAGAAATGCTACGAATAGTCCTAATAATACTAGTTATAGAGTTGATAGGCTTTCGTCATTTCAAGAATTTAAAAGTCATAATGGTGTAATTGAAGGTTTTTTTTCTACTTGTAAAAGTGGCTTATTACCTCAATATGCTAATTCAAAGAGAGATGTTGTTTTACTTGAGGTTGTTCGAGATGATTTTGTACCTTATTTAGATTTTGAAGATATATTAAAAGGTTTTTATTCAAAACCTGATGAGGCTGAGATACTAGTTCCATTTGGAACTAGAATACTTGAGACTAAAGAAATTGATCTTACTGATGATGAAAAAAGAATTTATCATGATTCAGAAGGAAAGCCTCCTAGAGGAAAATGGATTATTTATTTAGGACAAGGACAATATAAAAGTCTTGATCCTGTATGTGAACAACAATATTACGATTATATTACTGATGAACAAGTGGTTTCTACTATTATAGAAAAAATGAAAATGTTATCTTCTAAACAAACTCTTTCTGATGATGAAATTGCATTTTATAATGATTGGAAAGAAAAAGTAATAGGATATATTAATAGTAGAGCATATGCTACTTTGAAAGAATATGATATAGCAGATGTACCATATACTAAAAAGTAATCTTGGGGATTACCACTCGGCATTGTTTTTTCTTTGTACTGAAGTATCACTTATTCATGTGGTAGAATTATATTTCTTTGTTGTAATTTATAGCTATTTCTTATAACTTTATATAATTCGTTTTTATAATCATATGCTTTTGAATGAGCTATATATATTTTCATATAATGTTCATATCCTATTATTATATTGTATATCTTTTGGATTTTAGATCTTCATATATTCTATTATTCATCCATAATGGAATTGCTTCCTCTGTTCCCATTCTACTTGTATGAAAAGCTATCATTTCATTGTATAACTCTTCTGGAGTTATTCTTTTTTTATCGCCATTATATTTTACATATAAATGATTATAAGCTTCGTCTAAGATATCGTCGATATATTCGTTATAAGTTTTTATTAGCCCTCCACCAAGTGAAGTTTTTATTTTTGAAGATTTTGGTTCTGCTCCATGCATTGCTATAGAATAATAAGAATCATTACTTATAGTTGCCGAAAAAGGTTGGTGCTCGCCGAAGTTTTTGATGGCGTTAGTAACTTTAGAGCCGTATTTGCTTTCGTCTTTTAAATCTTCTAATATTTTTATTGCTTTCGACAGGTTATCTATATCAGTGTAAAAAATAATTCCGTCAGAGTCGTTAAATAATACTTTGCACCTTATATATGTTTCTCTACTCTGGGCTTCTTTTTGGAAAGCTTGAATGAATGCTAAAACATCTTCTTGTCTTAATTTATCTGAATTTCTTATTGTTATTCTATATTTGACGCTATAATCATTTTCTGGTTTACTACCGGTTTGACTTATTATAAAGGCGTCTGAACTTCTTGTTGGGTCTACAGAGTATTGAACAGTAAAAGGATCAACGTTGTTGTTTTCGCCTAGCGATTGCAAATGCATAAAATGTATATAATTGTTATCTTTTTTACTATCAATAAACTCTTGAATACTTTTTAAATCTCTATCTCTATTATTATAAATGCTATTTTCATCATAGATTATTTCAAGTAGTTCGTCAGGATCGTATTCATCTTCTAAAGTTCTCTCTGTTGTCACTCTTCTGTTTTCTGCTATTCTTGATGTAGCTTTTTGTGGTTCATCTAAATCTCCTGGTATGTAAAAATAATTGTTCTTCATATTTCATTCTCCTTTTTGCTTGTTTTCAAGTATTTTTTTTATTTCTTTCCAATTTCTTACGCGAAACAAATTTTTATCGTCTATATTTCTATTATATGGTGCGTCAAAGCATATAACAGGTATATGTTTTTTAATATCTAATAAGGTAGAGACTTTATCCTCTATCATAATATCAATTTGATTAGTTAAACAAATATCTAATTTATCTTCTGAACTATAAATTATACGAGTATAAGGGATGTCATTATCTTTAAACCATTGTTCTATTATTTTGCGCATTTTTACTCCTGATTCGTCGCTTTTGTCAGAATTAAATCTTGCGGTTATTATATATAATTCGTATCCTTCTTCTATTAATTCTTTACATACTTTACTTGCGTTTTCTCTTGCTGGTTCATTTATTGAGTAATCCATTAATTTTTTTTCTAAAAAATCATTAAATTCTTCTTTTGTTAGGTTAAACATTTCTATTGGATCATATCCGTTTTTATTTATTAATTTTTTACCGATATTACTTGCGTATTCTTTACCATTTTTTAAATACCAATTATATACATCTGTCAAGCAACCATCTACATCTACGCCTATTCTTTTCATAATACTTGCTCCTTATTATGCGTTAATTTACTTTCTTATTTTTATTATATCATTTTTATTCAGTTTGCCAATTAATAACGAGGATTTAGGATCGTGTTTATTATTATTTTCTTTTACTTTCGCTTCATCAAAATTGGCGTAACAATATTTACAAAAATGCTTACAAGAGTTATAAACTCCTATATCAACCATTTCTACGCACTGGCAAGGGACATTTTTTCTTGCTTTCCATTTTTTATATTTTTTACCAGTTAATTTTAACGCCAATTCTTTTGACATACATTCGTCTTTAATAAAGCCATATTCGGTAAGGTTTCTATCTTCTGCGCATGTATGAACATATATATTATGTTTTTTTGCTATGCTACTAAATGATATCCCTATCTTTTTATAATCTTCTTCTAATAACTTTCGATATTGGAGAATATTATAATTTTTTCTTACATTTTTATAATCATCGATGAATGATATGAGGATTTTCTCTATGTAACCATCTAATAATTCACATATTTTGGTAAATGCTTTTATATGATAATCTATTGTATATTTATTATTTACTAATATAGGGTCATATCTTATTACGATATTTTCTTTACCTATTAATTTTGATAATTCTATAATTGCTTTGATTATGTCTTTTTTGGGTGGTAGTCCTGGTTCTATATCTTTTTTATAACCTGTTAATGTAATATGAAAATATATTTTCTTTTTTATGCTAGATATTTTGTCTATTATAAGAATTGGGTTTTTGGTACAGAAGAATAATAAATCAACGTCTTCTAACATTATTCTACTTACCATATTAGGATTGAAAGGATTTCTTACGTCTATAAAACCTTCTTCTAATCTATTAATTAACCACTCTGAATAGAATGCAACTATATCTGTTCTTCCACTTATATTTAATATCATATTTGTTACATCCTTTCATATTATGTGTTTTTTATTTCTTATATAGATTATAGCATATAAAAAGAATATTATATTTTAATACTCTTTTTATATAATTATTAGTATACTGTATCATTATATAGATTAAGTTTTCTATTCATTTTAGTACTTAATAAGTATTGGTTTTTACCTATGTTTAATTCTTTGACGTCTTCTAGTTTTAAGCTTCTAATAAAATCTCTTATTTCTTCTTTTACTTTCATTTCGTCTTTATCATTACTGATTCTTTCAACCTCTATAAATAGTCCTAATCCTTCAACATCTTCTAATTCTATTTCATACTCTTTATATTTATATATTTTTCTTTTGTTATGAACTGTTATTAATGGTTCTAATCCTAATAGAGATATAATTTTTTTAATAGTATCATAATCTTCTATTTTTGTTTCATATTCATCAGAATATATCCATAGTTTACCTTTAAAATGCTGTTTTTTATAAGTAACATAACAAGAGGTGTTAGTTTTTCTTACTCTAAATGTTTCTTTTAATCTTAAATCATCTTCAGGTTTTAAATTATCTCTTTGGGGATCGTAATAATATATATCATATATTTCTTTTTCTCCTACATATTCGAATTTAGATAATTTTTTTATTACTTCTTCTTTCTTATTACTAAATGTAACTTCTACTTCTATTTCTTTCATTTATATCATACTCCTTTAGTTAGAGTATAATGGTTATTGAGGAAGTATATATGTCACATTAAAACTTTTCTTTTAATTCTTTTATTATTGAAATTCTATTTAGATAGAAATGTCTTATTTCTTGTTTTTTCTCACAAAAAGCAGCAACTCCCCATTCGTTATCTAACACTATTAAATTATAAGGCTTAATTACTCTTTTGGTTATTGTATCATGTTCTTTTGAATAGTATTCTATATAGCATTTAGTATGAGTTTTGATACATTTACTAAGGGTATTATAATATTCTTTATTTTCTAATTTTATATTTTGAGGCTTAATAAACTTTTCTGGTAATTTAATATCTTGGTTTAATACATAGCCGCCATAGGGGCCGTGTATTGTTTCAATGTATATTCCAGCATATTCTAATTCTTCTTTGTATTTTCTTATCATTCTTGGAGTTACTTCTAGTTTCTCAGCTAATTCTTTGATACTATATTTTCTTTTATTTTGAAGTAATTGTAACATCGTTAGTACATTTGATAATTTAGTCATATTACCACTTCCTATAGGGATTATATCATAAAAAAGGAATAGTACATCTATACTATTCTTTGAAATAAACTGGGATCAATTGACACTCCATTACTCTTTAGTATTTTTTGTAATTCTTATATCTTCGGTTTTTGACCATTGATTGCTTGGTAAGCAGCTATTGTTCCCGCTGCTTCTCCTGTTACAACGCATGATGGTATTACTATTGTTAAATCTTGCTCTTCACTATCAGCTGGAACACATCTACCTGTAACATATAAGTTTTTTAGTAATTTTTAATTTCCCTTTATATATTAGCTTCCTTTCGAAGATATTTTGCTTATTATTAAATGTTGGTTCTATAAGTATTTGCTCATTTAATGGATTACTATTTGAATAAGTGATATAGCTTTCTGATACTATATCGTAACAAATAAAAGTTGTTATACCATTAGATGTATTATCATAATATTTATATGACTTTAATACTATGTTTCTTGATTGATTTTCTTGATAATCTGTTAAAGCGTAATACTTGAATGAATCAGCTACCATTAAAGTCAACTCCTTTTGGCTATTGGTTTTTTATTTTACTAAAATGTAGTTATAATAGCAAATTATATAGTAATAAAAAACATTTGAAAACTATTATTTTTCAAATGTTACTTTTATATTACCATCACCTAAATCTGGTAAATTATCTATATTACCTATTTTTGTATAGCTATATGATGTATTAAAGGATTTATAAAATATTACTAAGCAGTTATTACCATATAACATTACGTCGCCTCTATTTATTTTTTTAGTATTCTTTGAATCAGTTGGCAATGAGTTATCTAAATAAACATATTTCTCATTACCATTTAATTCGCTCATTTCTAATTCTTGAGGTAGTGTTCTTATAAAACTCTTAACAGTTTCGTTGTCTTCTAAACTAATTATATATTCTTTTTTATTTATAATTACTTTCATAGTATTGTTCTCCTTTTTTACATTACTAGATTTATTATTTTTTATATTATCTTCTTGATTATTATTTATGTTATTATTCTCTTTCTTTGAATTACATCCTATAGTTATAAATAATAATATTAGTATTA
>CAMODW010000003.1 GCA_946611635.1 uncultured Bacillota bacterium
TTTTATAAAATGCTATTCTATACGACAAAAAAGTGATATAATACATCTATGAAAGAGAGTGAATTTATGAAAAATAAAAATGTTAAGATTTGCAAACATTGTAAAGAAGAGATTGCTGCTGACGCTAAGAGGTGTCCTAAATGTGGTGGGAAATTTGGTTTGCCAGGGTGGCTTAAAGTTTTGATTATAATTTTTATTATTATATTCTGTGTTGTCGGTTGTATGAGTAGTTGTGGCAAAGCTGTTGATGATGCAGTTGAAGAAACTAAAAATGAATATAAAGATAAAAATGGAAAGACTTCTTTTAAAGTTAATGAAACTTTTGAGAATAAATATGAAAAGATAACAATGACAGAAGTAAATACTAATTTTACTGATTATTCTGAATATTCCAAACCATCAAAAGGTAATAAATATATTTTGGTTAAATTCGAAGTAGAGAATATTAATAGTGATAAAGATGAATTGTATGTTAGTACTCTTAGTTTTAATGCATCTGCTGATGGTGTTGCTGTAGATAGTGCTTATGTTGGTAATGATAAATATAAAGATCTTTCTGCAACTTTAGGCAAAGGTAAAAAAGCTATTGGTTACATTTTTTATGAGGTTCCTACTGATGCTAAGAAAATAGTTATCGACTATAATGCAGAATTCTGGACAGATGGTAATTCCATAGAATTTATTGTTCAAGAATAGTTTTTTTGGAAATAATTATTTATATTATTTCTTTTTTTTGAAAAAATTTGTAGAAAAACTTTATTTTTTAAATTTTTTGGTACTTTTTTTAATATATAAATTATAATATTATTATAGAGAGGTTTTTATGAAAGATTTTATAAAAGTTTTAAACAACAATATAAGGAATAAAAATGAAAAATAAATAAAATCCTCAGTTTTTAGTAAAAAGCTGGGGATTTATTATTTTTTAGTAAACAATAGTATAGTTTATATTTTTAGTTAAAATTACAATTTAAAAAAGTTACGATATATTGTATCGTAACTTGTTTTTTTAATGGAGGGGCCTACCGGATTCGAACCGGTGCTCAGGGAGTTGCAGTCCCTTGCCTTACCGCTTGGCTAAAGCCCCAGACACATATCTAGATTTTATAACAAATCTGATATAATGTCAATTGTTATCTTATTCGAAATTTAATTCTAAAAACTTATTTCTAATAGTTAATACTAGTTTTTTGTTTGTTGAATTCTTAACTATACTAGATACTTGATAGATTCTTTTGTTTGTTAGATGACTAGGTGTTACATCTTTCATTAATTCGCTATATTCTTTGTCTTTGTATTTGAAGTCTATTCTTCCGAAGTACTTGTAAAGTTCTTTTTTCGTGTTTTTATAAAAAGATGTTGATTTATCATATTCTACTTCATCTTCAACTATTACTAATGTTTTACCATATGGAGCTGTTATTACATCTTGTTTTTCTATACAGTTGTTATTTGTACAACTATCATAACTATATCTATAACTTGGTAATAGTTTTATTCCATTTATTTTAAGTTTTGTTTCTCCTAAGTTTGTTTCTTTTAAATCTATTTCGTTACCAATTTCTACTATACCTAAATTTTCTTTATTTAGTAGGTTTACTGGTTTAAATTTTATAATTTTATAACTTGGATTTAGTTCTCCTATATCGTTTGTCATTTTATTGAGTATTTTCATTTCGTAAGATTCTTTTATTTGACTTTTTGATATTTCGTAAACTATATTATATTCGCTGTTTTCACTTGGTTGTTCACATATTTCTCCTTTTAATTCATATCCTTCTGGACAATAATAGTTATGTTCTATTTCAGGATCTATTTTTTCTTTTTTGTTGCTGCACATTTCGTTCTTTAGTTTATAGCCTTCTTTACAATATATTTTTTGATTATCATAGGCATCTATTTTTTTTGGTAGTATTTGATTACCATCATAGTTTTTTGCTATATCGAGAAATCTATTACCTCTATCAAAACTTGGGAATATACTTTTATTATTTATGTCTATTCTAAAATTTTTAAATTCTATTTTTCTACTTTCGTTACTTACGTTTTCTATTCCTATTTTTAACACTAAGAAGTATTTATTTTCAGTTATTATGTTTCCGCCTTGGTCTACATTTGTTATATAGCTTTCTTTTACAGATATTAACATATTATTTAAAGCTAGATTTTCGTTGGTAGCATATTTTTTATTATACACGCCTATGTTTATATAGATATTGGAAGAAAGAATTAGTAGGAATAGTATTGCAATACATGATACTATAAATTTGTTTTCTACTATATAGTATTTCATTTCTCTATAGCTATGTATAAATATTTTTTTAAGACTAGCTTGATCTTCTTTTCCACCTATTTCAAATTCTTCTGTGTCTTCATCAGTTAATTGTAGATTTAAACTTTGATCGAATCTAAGTGTTTTTATATTAAATCCAACTGAATTAAATAATGTTATAACTATTAAAAAGTATCCAATGAAAGGGATGAATCCCATTATGTCTTTATAAATTCCGACGGTTGTCGTACTTATAGTTCCGATTTCTATTGATGTAAATGCATTATAAAGTAATAAAGATAATACGAATAATATAAAATAGTAAATTATGCTAAAAGTATATAACTTTGTTGATTTGTTTTTCTTTTTCATTAAACTATACAACATAATGTTGAATAGTATTAAGAAAACTAAGGAAATTAGTAACCATAATGTTATATATTTGCCTGGAATACCCGTTTCGAAGGTTGAATATTTATTATTTACATATTTTCTTAAAAAATTTGATATATCACTAAAACATAATGTTACATAAAATGTAGGTATTAATAAAAGTAAGTTTATTAATTTAAAGTGCTTTATTATAAAGCCATAGGGCTTTTTTAATATCAATTTTATTCCTCCTATTCTGTATATATTATAGCATGTATTTTTATTATGTAATATTAATTAATGTAAAAAAGAGTAGTTTAACTACTCTTATTTTGTTCGATTCATTGTACCATATTTCTTCTTTTCTTCTATCATAAAACTTGAGATTGCTGTTTCTACTTCCGGAAGAGCTCTTTTATCTAGATTTGTAATAGTTACTTCTTCTTTTATGGTATCTATAATTATTTTTCCCCATAATATACCTTGGTATACTTGTAAATCATTGAACATATCAGGTGTGATTGAACTTAAGGAATACCCTAAGATTATGTGATCTTCGCCAATAAGGATTCTTTCATTTGTTAGACATACAACACATGTTGATAAGAAGTCCAACGCATTGTCGTTTTTTTGCCCTGCAAAGGAATAAATTGGTTCTTCAGTCGCATTTAAATGTTTTTCAATTATTGCTGCATGTTTTCTTAATCTAAACCAAGTAACTGTGTGAGGGAATTTAGCTTTAAACATCATTACTTGATCATATACTTTTCCCATTTTTACACCTTCTATTCATAACTTTTTATTAGTTTGTTAATATTATCTTTGTCTAGTGTTGTTTTAGAAATTATTTTTTTGTTATATATTTTTATTATTGTGTTCTCTTTTATATTCTTTAATTCTGGATTTAAATTATAGTATTTAGCTTTTTCTTTTTTTGTGTATTCACTTATATTTATTAGATATATATTTTCGTTGTTGTAAAAACATAATTTGTTAATGAATTCTTTAAAACTTTCCTGGGTGTTTGATTTATTATTTGTTATTGCTATAGTATATACTTTTTTTTCTTTAAATATTTTGTTTATTGTGTTAAATTTAGCCTTGTTATAGTAAGTTGTCTTTTTATTATATTTGTCTTTATATGTAACATTTTTATTAACAATAACTATTTCTTCTCTCTTTTGGCAATCAGATTGATTCTTTATTAGAAATAAATTAAAAATTGTTAATATGATACATATACAAATGATTATTATATAGTGTTTCATAGTATCGTTCCTTTGTATATTTATATTTTATAATGATTTTATTATTTATTCAACAAATAAAAAAGGAAACATTTAGTTTCCAAATAATAGTAATATTGATGCTATTCCAGCTCCTATACCACATATAAGTGCTACAACGGATGTAATAATAATTGTACTAGTAAATCCAACGTCTTTATTTTTTTCTTCTTCTACTATGAGTTTTACTTTTTCATCTTTTTCTTTTGTGTTTTGGCTTTCTAGTAATTCTGGATGATCTTTTAGGTTTACTGGATACTTTTTTTGAATTAAATCTAGCTTGTTTGTTATCTTGACGTTAATTGATTGTGTAGCCATTGTTCTTTCTACTTTGTTTATTTTTTTCTCTTTGTATTCTTTATTTTCTTTTTCTTTTTGTATTTTTGCAATTTCTTCAAAATTATCTGCTACTATTTTTTCTAATTCTTTAGCTTTAATTAAGTTAGTATTATTATAGATTATTCTACTAATAGCATCTTTGTATAGTTTTAATGCATCGCTAAATGTTTCTGTTAATTTTTTTATGTCTTTATAATAGTATTCATATAGTGTTGGTAATATTTTCTCTTTTTTAACATATTTATTATTAATCATATATATATTATCAGGCACACTATTTTCTTTGTTTATATTAATGGATACAGATATTGGAGCAAAATAGCTATTTTCCCAAGTTTGATTGTTATTGTTATCTATTTTGGTAATAATAGAATAATCATAGTTTCTGTATTTTCTATTTATAATGTAATCAAACAGAATCATTCTAATATAATTTTTACGAATACTTTTTTTTGTTTCATTTTCTAGTGGGATTTTTCTTTCGATTTCTAGCTTGTCAAAAATAGAATTTAAGCCTAGGTCTATAACTTTTTTAATATCTTCATTATTATCTAGAGGAGTATCCTTGGTTGCTTTAGTCATTTGTAATACTTCATTATATCCTATAGCTTTTTTTTCATCTAATAATCCGGCATTAATATTATTAATTACACTTTGTAAAATATTAGTTATGGATATTCTTGATTCTAAGTTTTGACTATAGTTAAGTTCTGTAAATATTCCAATATTTTTATCTTCTGTTACTATTCTACGATTATTTTCGTGTCTTATATCTAATAATTCAGCTATGTCTGATTTTATAATATCATAATCATCTAAATAAGAAGTGTTTGGATCACCACTATTATTTTTGTATATTCCAAATACGGTTTCGTTTAATTGAACCAATTGACTTCCATCTTGAAAATTATTAAAAGTCTTCATGGTAATTGGTTCTTCGTTGTGAATACCATTATCTAAAGAAACAATAAACATTTGATTATTATTCATGTCCATAGTTTCATTCTCCTTACCTTGTATTGATTATATCAAATAAATGGACTTTTTTAAACAATAAAATAAAAAAAAGACCTATAAGGTCCTATTATTTACATTGGTGCCGAGAGACTGAGTTTAACAAGCCAATTTATGCAAACAATGCATACGTTTTAACGTTACAACTATCTCGGCATAACTAAGTTCATTATAGCATGTTTTAATAAAAAAAACAAGTGGTGCCGACTGCCGGATTTGAACCAGCGACCTACGCGTTACGAGGGCGTTGCACTACCACTGTGCTAAGTCGGCATATATGAATTATACTATAAAAGTATTATTTTTTCATTATAATAATTAATAATTTATCTTTGAATAATGGTTTATATGGTATAATAAATTTGTTCAATTGTTTTTAAAAGGGAGATTTGTTATGTTTAATGAAGATATTGAGATAGCTAAGAAAGCAAGATTAAATGCCCATTCACCATATGGTAAATATTTCGTTGGGGCATGTTTAAGATGCAAAGATGGTAGTGTTTATATGGGATGCAATATTGAAAATCATGGAATTCAATCTATATGTGCGGAAAGAACAGCTTTTGTTAAAGCTATATCAGAAGGTAAGAAAGAGTTTGAATCGATAGCGGTAGTTGGTGCACCTATGGGAGAAGAACCAAGTACAAAATGTCTACCTTGTGGATATTGTAGACAATTTATGAGTGAGTTTATTGATGAGGATTTTAAGTTTATTCTTGAAGATAATGGAGAGATTGTTACTTATTCACTAGATGATTTATTACCTAATAGATTTGATTTTTAGATAATTAATCATTTTTTGTGATACTTTGTTTTAAAAATATTAATATTAAAACTCGAAATGGTATTTCGAGTTTTTTTTCAATTTGGTGGAGTAGAGGAGAGTCGAACTCCTGTCCATAGTATCCTACTATACAAAATCTACAAGTTTAGTTAGATTTATTATTTCATTAAAGCGACGGCTATAACGTACCAACATCTTTAACTAGTCTAAATATTATTCGTTAGTATATCTTAGACTACATACTAGTATAATCTGTAAATATTAACCCTTATTTTATCCTACAGATAAAAATAAATAAGAGTGCTCCGAACCTATTCTATTAGGCAAATGCTAAAGCATTTGGAGCGAAACCATAATTAGTTTCGTCATTTAATTTTAATTTTGAATTTTAGGTATTCCTACCACTTGCATTCATACTTAGGAGTACTATGTCGAAACCATTTACTACCCCAGGTGTAGAGATTATATCATTTAATAGTATTAAAAGTCAATTTTTTGCTTATTACTTGCTAATGGTTGTTTTTGACGATATGATTACAAAGTGTTATAATTTATCAGGTTTGTGGGTATTACACGTATTTATAATAACTATAAAACACTTAAAGTTGACTTTTTAAAACGTGTGTGTTAGAGTATGCCTCAAATGAGAAAGTTTAGCTGCTAAAGGGGGTATAATATGATGAATGGTGGAAAGAAAAATAGATTAACTTTTTCGGTAGCTGCAATAGCTACTATACTTGCGTTTGGGACTTTATTTGGTCCTAGAGATGTACAAGCTAAAGAGATGAAAGGGACAACTGTGCAAGATGCTCCATCGGGAGATGAAGAAACTGATACATTTGTTGAAGAATATTACAAAAAGATTCAGGAAGAACTGTCAGAATCCTTGGGGGATAGAGTACCTGTTCAGCATACTGAAGAAGTAACTGAAGAGAGTGAATCTACTGAAGAAGTAAATGATGAGAGTAAAAGTACTGAAGAGGATAATGCAGTTGAAGAAACTGATTCAAAAGAAACTACTGATGTAGAAGAAACGGTTCCTGCTACAAAAGAAACTATTGCTGCAGAGGAAACTGCTGCCGCAAGAGACATCGCTGCTACAAAAGAAGATTCTAATTCGGAAGGTAAAAAGTATTATAAATATTACTTCGTTGATGGCTTAGAATTCTTTGAAGTTACTGATAAAAAGGATTATAGCATACCAGAAGGAAAAGTAACTATTTGGAAATATGAGAATGGACAATGTATTTCTGAAGAAGTAGATTTTTCTACGGCTGAAAATGTACATATTGAATATTTGTTATATTTAGAAGACGTAGATGCTAGTATTGTAGATGAAAACTATACTGGAATTGCTCCTTTAGACTATTATGGACCTGGACGAGAAGTTAAGAATTACGGAGATGCTTCTAATGACGACGAAGTAAGAGAAAGAGCTACAATGGTTTGGAATGCTTTTCATAAAGCAAATGAAGAAGTTGGCGGCTTAATGATGTTTGATGTAGATACAGGAAAAGAATATACTGTTGAAAAAATAATGGATATCATTAAATATATGAATGGTGCTTATGTAGCTAAGGATGGCGCAGAGGCAAAAAAGATTAACGATGACTGGATTAATTTTATGGTAATGTTCTTAAATGATGGTAATTTAATAGAACATGTTACCTATCATTCTTATAGCGATGTTGTAACTGAAGATGATGTTAAAAAACATACTAATACTTTAGAAATGATTGATTTAGGGCATCTATTAATGGGAGATAGCGGTAATGGACCTTTCATAGAGTGGCTAGGTGATCAAATTAAAGCAATGTATACAACTACCGATAGAGATGAAGCTATTAGAATATATAATGAAATATCTCTAGCATTAACTGCTGTTTTTGAAGGTAATGGATATGTTATTAATGGTGTTAATTATACTATTGAAGGTTTTAGCGATGTTAATGACTTAGTACTTATTACGGAGGTTGAAATTGGTCAAGTTCTAAGAAACGCTTGGATGTTAGATGGATATGTTTTAAATAAAGATAACGTTGGAATTGACATTATATTCTTTACTAATATATTAAATCAATTTAATCCTATGTGTTCAGATGAGCTGGCAGAGGAATTAATAAAAAACGGTGTAGAGGAATATGAGGGTGTTGTAGTTGATAGTAATGGTGAATACCTAGATATTAGGAACTATGCATCAGTTATGCAAATGAAAGCGTTTAATATGGCTTTATCAAATGGTGAATATGGTATTAAATATTATCAAGATAATTATTTAGATTATTATGATGCCTATATTAAAGCATTAAATGGTGGTACTTATGAGGACGTATTAGAGTCTGAATATGTATATAAAAAGAAGAATTAGGAGGTTTTGGAAATGTACGATGAAAATGGAACTTACAGAATAGGTATTAACTGGAAGGATATAATTGTAAAGATTATATTAGTTATCTTATTTATTGTATTGCTTTTATGGTTATTTCCTAGAAATGATCTAGGCGTATTCTATGATAGTGTTTATACAAATAATATAAATACTATGAGAGATGCTGCTGAGAGATATTATACAGGAAATAGATTGCCAGCTACTGTTGGTGAATCTAAAGTTATGACTTTAAAAGAAATGATCGATAATAAGATGATCATTAGATTCACAGATAAAGATAAAAATTACTGTGATGAGAATGCTAGTAGTATTCAAGTAACAAAAAATGCTACAGACGATTATGTATTAAAAGTGCATTTGGTTTGTGGTAAAGATGATGATTACATACTTGAAACTTTATCAGGTAATGGATCAAATAATGGTTCTAATAATGGATCTGAATCATCTAATGTAAAAGAAAGTGCAGATAAAACAGAAAATTCAAGTAGTCAAGATGATAAAGAATCTGGTACATCTACTGGAAGTGTTGCTGCTAATAGTAGTGATGATGTAGAAGTTGATTATAGTGGATGTACAAATGTAAAAGATGCTGATACTGGAAATTGTGCGATATATAAAACAGCTGTTACAATGTATCAACATAGAAAAGCTGTTTATTATACAAAAACAGTTTATAGTTGCCCTGCTGGATATATTCAAAATGGTACTAAATGTATAAAAGTAATAAAAGGTGCAACTATAGATGCAACACCAACTTATTCAAGTGGTGAAACTATAACTACCGATGCTTTAATAAATGGTGGTGGTCAAGTTACAGAATATGCTGATCCTATTAAAGTAGCAATTGGAACAGATTATGTTTGTGACGAAGGTTATACTAAGAATGGTACATTCTGTATTAAGTATACAGATGCTAATGAAAAACCTGGTAAAAGTTCATATAAATGTGACGAAGGTTATAACTTAGAGGAAGATGGAGTTACTTGTAAAAAGACTTATACTGCTACTTATGATGAAGGTGCAAGTAAATATACTTGTCCAAATGATGGAGATTTAAGTGGAACAAATTGTGTTGTAACAAAAAATGCAACAGCTACTCCTTCTTATACATGTCCAAGTGGATATACACAAAATGGTTCAAGTTGTTATAAAGTTTATAGTGCTACAGCAAAAACAACTTATACTTGTCCTAAAGGCGGAACTTTAAATGGAACAAAATGTGTGGTTGGTGGTTCTGATACTATAGACGCAACAGCAAAAACAACATATAGTTGTTCAAGTGGATCGTTAAGTGGTAAGAATTGTACTACAAATAGTACAATAAATGCAACAGCTTCTACAAAAAAGGCTTGCTCAAGTGGATCTTTGGTAGGAAATGATTGTGTTTCAACAACTACAATAAATGCAACATCTGGAATAAAATATAGCTGTTCAAGTGGAACATTAAGCGGTAAGAGTTGTATTAATACAACTACAATAAATGCGACAAGTAGTCAAAAATATGCATGTTCAAGTGGAACATTAAGTGGCAGAAATTGTATTACAAGTAGTACAATAAATGCAACAGCAAAAACAACATATAGTTGTTCAAGTGGAACGTTGAGTGGAACTAGTTGTATAAAATATTCAACTACAGGAGCTTCTTCTCATACAGAATATTCTTCTTGGCATCATAGTGGAACTTATTACTACACATCAGCTTCTAAAGCTTATACTGGAGATACATCAAAATTAGTATATAGTGGAGCTGTATCAGGAGCTTCTTGTGGATCTCCTTGTGGAAATTCAGGAATATGGTATAAATATTCATATTATACAAGAAGTAAGAGTACTGAAAAAACTTGTCCAAGTGGATATTCAAGAGATGGTTCAACTTGTACAAAGAAAACAACAACATCTGCTACTAAAAAGACAACATATAGTTGTCCAAGTGGATATAAACAAAATGGAACAAAATGTACAAAACAAAACACAACTGCAGCAACTTTAAAAACAGTTTATAGTTGTCCAAGTGGATATACATTAAATGGAACAAAATGTTCTAAAAAGACTACAACTGCAGCAACAGGTAAAACTGTTTATAGTTGTCCAAGTGGATATACATTAAATGGAACAAAATGTTCTAAATCAACTAAAACAACACCAACATCAAAGACAGCTTATACATGTCCAAGTGGATATAAACAAAACGGAACAAAATGTACAAAATCAGGATCAACTCCTGCAACAGCAAAAACAACTTATACATGTCCAAGTGGATATACATTAAATGGAACAAAATGTACAAAAGGTACAACTACATCATATGATGCAACTGCAAAAGTAGAATATAGTTGTTCAGAGGGAGTTCTTGAAGGAAAAGAATGTAAAGTAACTACTAAAGCTACAGAAAAAACATCATATAGTTGTCCTGCAGGATACTCACAAAATGGAACAAAATGTACATGGACTTATGTGGCTACAAAAGAAGAAGGTCAAGGTGCTTATACATGTCCAAATGGTGGAGTTTTATCTGATAAAACTTGTATAATTACTAAGCCAGCTGAAGAAGTAACTGGTGAGAAAACTTATGAATGCCCAGAAGGATCATCATTAGAAGATGGTAAATGTGTATACAAGGTTCAAGCTACTGCTAAAGTGGCATATGGTTATACTTGTCCAGATGGATATACTAAGAGTGGTGAAGGTGAATCAACGGTATGTTCTAAACTTGTTAATAAAGAAGGAATATACTATTGTGAAGATGCTTCAGCAATCTTAAGTGGAGATAAATGTTTAAAAAATGTTGATGGTCAAATTACTGGTTATACTTGTCCAGATGGATATGATTTAAATGGAAAACTTTGTACAAAAGATACTACAGAAGTAATTGATGCAATTGCTTCAACTAAAACAACAACTTCTTACAAGTATATGTGGAGTGAAAAATCTTATGTAGAATGTTGGGAGTTTACTGGTAGAACTAAGACTATAACAAAGAATTATACTGCTGGTCAAAGATAGTAAAAAAGGATTAAATAAAATAATCCTTTTTTTTGCATTATTATATAAACTATATGTGTTTTAAAATATTAAGTTTATTACTATAATATATTAATGATTTTGGTATTATATTATTAATGAAATTTATTGTTAAGTGGGTGTAATAATGAATAATATAAAAGTTCTTAGGGAAAAAAGAAATATTACGCAAATAAGATTAAGTACTGGTATAGATGTTTCTCAAGAAACAATTAGCGCTTATGAATCAGGAAGAGCAAATCCTAGCGCAGATACTTTAATAAGAATAGCTGATTTTCTTAATACTTCTACAGATTATTTGCTTGGAAGAATAGAAAATGATATGTCTATAAAGCAAATAATCAATGAAAAAGTTGATGAGGATATAGATAGGTTATTGGGTAATTATTCTTTACTAAGTAATAGCCAGAAAAAGGATTTATTATGGTATAGTGAAGTTTTAAAGGATAAAGACATATAAAAAAGTAGGTTATAAAAACCTACTTTAAAATTGCCTTAATTTAGTTTATTTCCGCATTGTTGGCAAAAGTTTCCACCATTTGTTGGAGTGCCACAATTAGGGCAGAATTTTGCTCCCGCAACAGCTCCAGCAGCCATTCCGTTTTGTGCTTGAGCTTGAGCATTTTGATTGGCAGCATTCATAGCAGCTCCTCCGGCTCCTTGAGCCATGTTTAATCCAGCAAATCCCATCATAGCGCCATTTTCATTTCCAGCAGCTGTTTTCATAGCATCAGCAGTAGCAGAAGCTAATAAGCCAGATTGTAAGTTGGCATTAGCGAATATGTTAGCATCATCAATTTTGCTAATTCTTTCCATAGATTTTTCTGTAACGTTAATATCTCCCATAGAAACATCTGTTACAATTAAACCATATTTTTCTTTCCAACTTTTAGAAAGGACTTCGTTCATTTGATCTGATAGATCTGAACCATAAAGACCTATATCTCCGAAAGATACTTTTTTAATACGCATTACTTCAGTAATAGCTTTTGTTAGTTGTTCTGAAAATTCTGCTTTAAATTGATCCCCAACAACTTCGTCAAAGGTTACTTCGTCTTTTGGATTTGCTCCAATAACTGTATTTACTAATATAATAGGATCATCTACTTTATATGCAAAGTTTCCAAAGAAAGTAACTTCTAGAATTCCATATTTTTCATCAGTAATTTTTTTAGGCTGTGGAGAACCGAATTTGTTGCCAGTTACATTTAGTAAATTTACATAATACACTCTTTGGTCTCTTGCTGTTTGGCCGCCAAATGTAAAACGACTTCCGATAGTTTTAAATGTGTCGATTATTCCTTTTCCAAGACCGCCTGTAAAAATACTAGGTTCTGAACTTGTATCATAAATGTATTCACCAGGTTCGGCTGAGAATTCTGCAACTTTACCATTGTCAACAAGCATCATTGCCCATCCTTGAGGTATTGCTATTTTTGAACCATTAGATATAACCCCTGGACTTGGTTTAGAATTACCTTCTCCATGACTAACTACTCCTCTAGCAATTAGTACGTTTTTATCATCTGCTTGTGGGCATGTGACGAACTCTTTAAATTGATCGCCAAGAGCCGTAGTTGCTGATGATGTTAATGCTTTAATTAATCCCATAATTTCCCTCCAATATCATAATATAGCATTATATATTTGTTGCTTAATATAATTATATAATTTTAAAAAATCATTTTCAAGGAAAGGTTTATATAACTTGATAATATGTTTATAATTTGTTATCATTATTTATAATAAAGGGTGATAATTATGGAGAGGAAGTTACTTTGGGTATTGTGTGCTTTATCTATTTTTACTTTTACTACCTCTTTGTTTTCCTCTTTGTTGATTTTTTTAAATGATAATAATCATACTAAGGTTAATGCTAATTCGGTTGTTAATAAAAAAACAAGATATAAAAGAAGTATGATTGTTTTTGAAAATGGAAATAGGGTTGATTTAAGGAATATTGGTAGTGGCTTTGAAAAAAACTATCAATTTAGTGTTACAAATGATAATTCGGATATAATTGATTATAGGATTCAATGGTCTGGAACATATACTGATTGGAATACTAGTGATTATCAATTTCTTTTATATGCTTTAAGTTGTGATAATGGGGTGTTTTTAGATAATCAAAATATGCCTTTTACTAATGAAAAAAAAGATATTATTTCTTCATTAAAAGTTAATTCTAATAAAACGGTAGTTTGTGATATAAAAATAAAATATAAAGCTAGCTATATAGAACAAACAAATAATATGTTTATATCTGATATAGATGTGTTTATTAATGGTTAGGACGTGTTGTTATGGATAAACAAAATGGACTTTCTAAGCAGAATAGTATTTTTTTGAATTTTTATAAAAATGAAAAAAAGATGAAGATGTTTCTTTTGTTAATAATAATAATTGTTATTTTATCTTCTTCTTTATTGTCTTTGGCTTTTTCTTATAAATCATATAACAAAATAAAAAAGTATATGAACGAATATAATAATAAAGAGTATGAAAGTTTATCTTATGAAACTTTAGTTGTTTCTTATTCTAATGGTAGTTTGCTAAATTGTAATGAAAATGGATGCGGTAGTACTACTATTCATTTAGAAAATATAGGCCCCGATAATATTTTATGTAATATTGCTTTTGTAGATGTTGATGGGGATAATGATAATTATAATTATTTTGTAAATTTTGATAATAAAGTTATTAGTAATAAAGCCCCCAATAATAATATTGTAGTTTTTGATAATATAGAGATTAAACCTGGGGAAATGAAGGAATATGAGTTATCTTTAAATAGCATTGATGGAGCTATACATGGTAATTATCAAATGAAGCTTCAAATAAACATGGATGATGATAAAAGTATTTTTTTAGAATAGTTGTATTTTTTATTTGGTTAAATTATAATAAAAAAGAATAGAAGGGTATTGTTAATGGCCGAAAAAGTTAGGAATAAAAGTACTTTGTTAGGGAAATTATTAAAAATACTATTTAATATAGTAATTTTTTTGGTGTGTGTAATTGCCTTTGTTTTAATAGCGTATGTATTTTTAGCTCAAATTCATAAAGATGATAATAACTATAAGCCTTCTATATCTTTTTATACAATAGTTAGTCCTAGTATGAATCCAGTTATAAAAGTTTATGATGTTGTTGTTAATATTAAACCAAGTGGACCTGAAGATATTGAAATAGGGGATATAATTACTTATGTTTCAACAAATTCAACTTCAGAAGGTATGACTATTACTCATAGAGTTGTTGCCATTACTAAGGCTGAAAATGGTAATTATGAATATCAAACACAAGGAGATAACAATAGTGAACCTGATGGTGTTTTGGTAACGTATGATAATGTAATAGGAAAAGAAATAATGATTATTCCTAAACTAGGAAAAATCCAATTTCTATTAGCTAATAAAAAAAGTTGGCTTTTGTTATTATTAATACCTGTTATGATTTTTGTTTTTAAGGATATTTATGATTTGATTGAATTGTTTGGTTTAAGAAGAAAAGTTGATGATGTCACAGGATATATAGAGGAACCAACGCGTGTAAGAAAAAATGAGTTAGAAATTAAACAAAAGGAAATATTAAAAAGAGAATTATCTATTCATGCAGTTCGTGAAGATGCTTTAGTTCGTAAACCGACAGAAAGTGAAGGATTTTTAGAACCTTATTCTGAAAGTGTTATTGAAGTAGGGAAGAGTATTGATTCTGATAAAAAAGAAGAAAGACCTGCAACAATGAAAATTGTAAAACCGGTTAAAATAGAGGGAGAAGAAATTAGACCTAATACTGATGATGAAGAATTCAATAAGAAAGTTCAGGAATTGAAACCGGTTGTATCTTCTATAGAAGTTTTAGATACAGACGAGTTGACCACTAAAATTAAAGATTATGATGATAAAGTTTCTAAATTAAACGAAATGTTGAATGATTTAGAAAAAATGAAGATTAATAAAGAAAAAGAAATTAGTGTAGAGAAAGAAAGAGTAAATCGTGAAATAATTATTGAAAAGGAAAAAGCCAAGAAAGAAATAGAGGCTGAAAGAGCTAAAGTAAAAGAAGAATTGCAAACAGCTAAAGAACAAGCAAGTAATAAAGATATTAAAAGTAATACAAAGAAAATTGTTGATAGTTATTTGATTGGAAGAAAAATAAAGGTTGTTGGATCGGAAGAAACAAAGAATAGAAGGAAGAAAAGAGTTTCTAATGATAAAAAGATTTTATTAGGAAAAAAGAAAACTAATATTAATTCTAGGTTAGTAATAGAAAAACCAAAAGTTGAAGACTTGCCTAAAATTAAAGATGATGTTGTACAAAAAAAGGTTGTAGAAGAAAAAGTTAAAAGTACTCCTATTATCAATAATAGGGAGTTAAATCTCAAAAACAATCAAACAAGTAAAAAGAAAAAATCTTTATCTACTGAAGATGTAATATTAAGAGAATTAAATACGATTAATAAAAAAGATGATAAAGATTTGATATTTAATCCTAAAATGGTTAAAAAAGTTGATGTAAATAAGAAAAAACAGGAGGAAAAAAAGCCTGAAAAAAAGAGGGGGTTAATTTACATAGCTAAAAGGGAAAAAGTAAAAAAATAAGGGAAATTAATGATTTACATTAATTTCTCTTTTTGCTATAATTTATATATAGTAGGCTTAGGCGAGGTGTTTTTAATATGGCAGAAAGAATTATTGATGGAACTGAGAATAATATATTTAATCTATTATGTAATTTGGCTGATTCGGAGAATAGCATTGCTTTAGATGCTGCAAATAAAGAAATTGAAGATTTGAATTCTCAAATTGAAGAGATAAGTGAGAGAATTAGTTCTGTTACGTCTGAATTAGAAGAAACAAAAGAACAAGAAGGAATTATGGAAAAAGGACCTGCAGCTTTTTCTAGTTTTGTTGACGAATTTAATAAAAATACTTTGCTAGTTAGCTATTTTCACATATTAGGTTATGATAACTATTTAAGTAATCCTGTTGCTTCTCACGAGGAAGAACAAAGAACTAGCGCTAAATATGATGAGATTGTAAATAAAATTGATTCTTTATCAAAAGAACTAGAGGAGTTAGAAAACGAAAGTTTAATGTTAAATAATAAATTGGAAAATGATAATAAAATATTGGGGAATATTAAATTTTTTACAGAGAGAATTAAACTTTTAATTGATGCTTCTATAAGCGGTAATGGTTCATATACTAAAGATTATGTAATTGAGACGTTATCCTATTTCCAAGATGTGTGTAAGGAATTTGGTATTATTTTTCCTAGTAATTATATTGATTCTGGTTCAATGGCCATATTTTTCCCAAACTTCCCAGGAAAAGAGTTTGCTCAGGTTGTTAACCAATATAGAGAAGGTAATATAGGTAAATTAATGTATACTGGTGAAGGAGATACGCCACTTATAGATAGTACTTCAGAAGATATAAAGGATGATTTGTTTAATATTTCTGTTGATTCTTTGGCTTCTACTGAGGAGGAAGTTGGCTCTCAAGAAAATATTCATGGGGAAGCAGATTCTTCAGATGAAGAAATAGTGTTTAGTGTTCCTATAGATGATGAGGAGGATGTTTCAACTGTTGATCAAGCTGAAAAAAATCAAGACGAAAAAATAATTGACTTTTCTACTGGCGAGGAAAAAACATCTGAAGAAACACAGTTAGAAGATATTGCTGGTTCTTCGTTAGAAGAAACTTCTTCAGAAGCTAAAGAACCTGTAAGTATTTTTGATGAAATTGAACCAACAGTAAGCAAGCCTGAATTAGTAGAGGAAGATGATTCGTCGTTTGCGTATTCGCCTGATGTTGATAAAGTAATTGATTTGCAAGATATATTTGCTAGAATGCAAGCTTCAATAGAGCATGGGTATGCATCTGTTAAAATGATGGAGGAAACTGAAAAGTCGAATAAGTTTGGTTTAGAGGATTCTTTAATAAGTGAAGAATTAAATAGTTTGTTAAAGAGTGCGGATGCCAATGTGGTAAAAAATAATATTGATAATTTAGAAGCTTTAAATATAGATAAAAACTATTTTTATGTAGTAGATGATGGATATTCTATTTTGGTGGATGGAGATTTAGTTAATAAGATTAATTATTTAAGAGGTAAAAAGATACCTGAGAAGTCAGTTAAGAATGCTGTGATATCTGGCTATTTAAGAGGTAGTCTTGAAAGTATTAAAGCTGGTATAATTGACTTAGAAAATAGCGAATATGGATTTGATAAAAAGTATTTGCCACTACTTAAATATGGTGTACAACCATTCTTTGATTCTATTGATTATTTGAAGAAGAGTGGTATTGAACCAGATGAATCTGAGATGCTAACTTTCTTAGTTATTCTATCTAAGTTTTATAAAAATATAGAAGTAGATACTGAAGTTTTAAAAGATTATAGTGTTGGAGTTCTTAGATCTAATGGTAAATTTGAATTGGGTTATGGCAAGAAAACTCCAAAGCAATTGGTTGAATTCTTAGATGCGGTTATTGAACTTGGTGAAGAAGATTTGATTAATAATGTTCCTGAGGTGCTTTCTATGAACTTAGATACAGTACTTAAGAGATTGTGGTATGTTAAATCTAATGGAATTGATTATAAGGAAGGAACAGTATATGCTGATTATATTATTAAACCAGGTTTATTTAATAGAGAGTTTAATAATCCTGAATTAGGTGAAATAAAATCTTGTGAAGAATGTAATAAGCTTTTAGACGCTTCATTAAATAATGATTTATGTTCAATATTTATGGAAGTACTTGATAAATTTTATGCTGATAGTAGAAGCTATAAATCTGTTGAGTTAAATGAAGAACAACAAGGAATATATGAAAAGCTTAAAGATATGCTTGAGAGTTTGTTTAGCGCTAGTTTAGTAAGTAAAAATGCTTATGATATTCAAGGTACTATAATATCAAGAAATAAGTTTGAAAGAAATCTAAGTTGTTTGGTTTGTACTTTGAATGATAATGGTGAAGATTTGCTTTCTGAAGCAAAAGAAATTCTATTAGTATCAGCGTTATATAATTCAAGAAGACCTGAGGAAATGATGCTAAAAATACCTCAAGAAATACAAGAGGAATCAGTTAGTATGGGAGGTATGGCTGCGTAATGATGAACGAGAATAAAAAGGAAGTTTTATTCATTAAAGATCTTGGTTTAGATGATGAACATATAAAAGAAGTAAAAGCTATTTTTGATAGTGAGGCTTTAAATATTATTAATGAAAATATTGAAACGGTATATACTAATATTAGCTTTTTAAAAAATTTGGGAGTATCAAATTATCAAGATGCTTTTCTTAGGTTTTATAATATGTTTTTGATAGAACCATCTTCTTTTGAAGAAATATTTCAAAAATATGATAAAGAAGATTTAATAGCTAAGTTAGAAAAAAATGTGGCTATAATGGAACATTTATAAGAAGTACATTTGTACTTCTTTTATTTTTTATATAATGTTATAATACGAAAGAGGTGCAGCGATGAATTATTTAGAAGAATTAAATGATAAACAAATAGAAGCAGTTATTCATGTTGATGGCCCTTGTTTGGTGTTAGCCGGAGCTGGGTCTGGTAAGACTAAAGTTCTTACTACAAGGATTGCTAGATTGATAGATTGTGGAATTCCATCATATAATATATTAGCAATAACTTTTACTAATAAAGCAGCTAAGGAAATGAAGGATAGATTAGAAAGAATTGTCCCTGGCAATTATGCTTTTGTTGGTACGTTTCACTCACTTGGTGTTAGAATTTTAAGAGAAAATGCAAGTGTGTTAGGTTATGATAAGAATTATTCGATAATTGATAGTGATGATGCTTTATCTATTATTAAAAAAATAATGAAAGAAAAGACATATATATCTAAAGATATTACACCATCATATGTTAGAAATAAAATTAGTAGTATAAAAAACGATATGTTATCAGATAATGAAATAGATAATTATTTTTCGTCTGGAAATGATTCAATAGTAAAGGATATTTATTATGAATATCAAGCTATATTAAGGAAAAATAATTCTGTAGATTTTGATGATTTATTATTATTACCTGTAAAGCTTTTTATGGAACATAAGGATGTATTAGAAAGCTATCAAGATAAATATAAATATATATTAGTAGATGAGTATCAGGATACTAATGAAGTACAATATAAATTGTCTAAATTATTAGCTAGTAAATATAAAAATATATTTGTTGTAGGTGATCCTGATCAATCTATTTATATGTTTAGAGGGGCTAATTTTAGAAACATATTGAATTTTGAAAGAGATTATAAAAATGCAAAGGTTATTTCATTGGAGGAAAACTATAGGTCTACTAATAATATATTAGAAGCAGCTAATTCTGTTATAAAAAATAATAAAGAACGAAAAGAAAAGAATTTATGGAGTAATAAAGGCGAAGGTAAAAAAATCAAATATTTAAGAGCTTATGATGGGAAACATGAAATACAGCTAGTATTAGATGAAATAAAAAGAATAAAAGATGAATATGATTATAATGATATAAGTGTTTTATATAGAACTAATGCTCAAGCAAGGCTTGTTGAAGAAATGTTTTTGAAAGCTAATATTCCATATAAAGTAGTAGGAAGTTATTATTTCTATAATAGAAAGGAAATTAAAGATTTAATATGTTATTTAAGATTAATACTAAATAAAGATGATGAAATAAGTTTACTTCGAGTAATTAATGTACCTAAACGTGGTATAGGAGAAGCTACTATTAAGAAAATAGAAGAAACAGCTAGGGATAATAATATATCTATGTTTGAAGCTATATCAAAGGGTAAAGAATTAGGATTTAAAAACTTGATATTTGAACTTATAAAAGATTCTGAAGAATTATCTTTAACTGATTTGGTTGAAGATATTTTAAGTAAAACTGGTATAAGAGCAGAATATGAAAGTAATAAAAATCTAGAAAATGAGTTAAGGTTAGATAACTTAGAAGAGTTTAAATCTATTACGAAAACTTTTGAAGAAAGAACAGGTTCTGTCTCATTAGAAGATTTTTTGGAAGAGATATCTTTAATAGCTGATATATCTGAGCATCGTGATGATAGTGATGCTGTAACTTTAATGACTATGCATAGTGCAAAAGGATTAGAATTTAAAGTTGTATTCTTAGTTGGAATGGAAGATGGTATTTTTCCACATCAAAATGCTTTTTTTGAATCTCAAGGATTAGAAGAAGAAAGACGTCTTTGTTATGTTGCGATTACAAGGGCTAAAGAAAGACTATATATAAGTAATGCTAAAAGAAGAATGTTATATGGAAAAGATGTTGTTAATCCACCTAGTCGTTTTATAAAAGAAATTGATGAGGATTTACTAGAAGTAGAAAACAAGAATATGTTTGAAGGAGAAAAAATAGATAAGAAAAAGTATTATTCTGATGATGTTGTTGATTATAAAGATGGAGATATAATAAATCATGATGTCTATGGAAAAGGTGTTGTTGTTAGTATAAATGGTGATATAATAACAGTAGCTTTTAATAAAAAGTATGGCATTAAAAAATTATTAAAGAATTATAAAGGAATAACTAAAGAATAGGAGGAATATTATGGAATTAGTTATTATGGCAGCTGGTATGGGAAGTAGATTTGGAGGCCTTAAACAAATTGCTCCGATGGGACCAAATGATGAATTTATAATTGATTATTCGATTTATGATGCGATAAAAAGTGGTTTTGATAAAGTGGTCTTTGTTATTAAAGAAGAAAACTATGATATTTTTAAAGAAACGATTGGAAGTAGAGTAGAAAAACATATACCTGTAGAATATGCTTTTCAAAAGTTAGAAGATATTCCTGAATGGGTTGAAATTCCTAAAGATAGGATTAAACCTTGGGGAACTGCTCAAGCAATATATGCAGCTAGGGATGTTGTTAAAGACAATTTTATCGTTATAAACGCAGATGATTTTTATGGAAGAGAAGCTTTTGAGGCTGCTGCAGATTATTTAAAAAATAAAAAAGCTAATGAGATAGGAATAATTGGTTATAAAGTTAATAATACTTTAACTGAGAATGGTTCTGTAAAAAGAGGGTTTATAGTTCAAGAAAATGGTGAGTTTAAAGAACTTATAGAGAGTTCGATGGAAAAAGATGAAAAAGGTATTAAATCTACACCTCTTAATGGAGGAGATAGTTTCTATATTAAAGAAGATGATTTGGTATCAATGAATATGTTAGCATTTGATGTTTCTTTATTTGATTTAATTAAAGAGAATATGGATATATTTTTTAAAGAAAATCAAAATAATTTAGAAAAATGTGAATTTTTAATTCCTGATATATTGGATATAGCTAATAAAGAAGGAAAAGCTAAAATATCAGTTATAGATACTACAGCTAAATGGTATGGTGTTACTTATAAAGAGGATACGGATAGTGTTAGAAATGCTATTAAAAAACTCGTAGAAGAAGGGAAGTATCCTAATAATTTATGGGAATAAGTCAGAAATGACTTTTTTTCTTTGTTGAACAATTATGTTTCTAATATTATAATCTTAATAGATATAAAAAGAAGTATGAAGTTATAGCTTGATTGCTTAATATACTTAATTGTAGTATAATTTAATTACTCATGAAGAGGTGGTATGTGATGAAGAAATTAAAAAGGATTTATACTGAGCATAGGGTTTTTGCTATTTTAATGGCATTAGTTATTGTATGTTTTGTTTTAATAGGAACAGTACTAATACAATGTTTCTATGTTGGTGGTAGTAAAGATAAGTATGGAAATAGATTGGATGGAATAAATAAAGTTGCTTTGAAGAGTAGTTTTATTAAAGATACTGAAAGTAAATTGTTATCTGAAGAAATAGTTAAAAAGGCGGAGATAATAGTTACAGGAAAAATAGTTTATATATCAATGGGATTTAACGCTCCAGCAGCGTTAGTTGATGCTCAAAGTATGGCTCAAAAATCTTTAGAATACTTTTCAGATGAAGAAAAGGCTTTTTATGATTTTAATTTCACTTTAAGAGAAGATAAAACAGAGGCTTCTGAGGGTTTTTTAATTAGTGGTTATAAAAATTCTAATGGTTCTGGTCTTGTTTGGAATAATAATAATCCAGTTACTGAAGAAAATGAATCTACAGAGAAAAGTGATGGAGAGTAGTTATTATGACAAATGAAAAAAAGAAAGTTTTATTAATAGTATTAATACTGGTTTCTATATTTTCGGTTGTAGCTGTTGGAACCTATTTAATATTACATGATGATAATAAGTTGGATGTAAAGGAAAAAGAATGGATTGCCGATAATACTAATAATGTACAAAATGTGTATGTTGTTAATGATATTGATATTTTAGCTAAAAATGGATCAGGAGTTATATTTGATTTCTTGGATATGCTAAAAAAAGAATATGGTTTAGATATAAATCCAATTACTTATAATTCTGGGGAGCAAGTTGGAGATAGAGCGTTTAAATTAACTACAGAAGTTGCTAAAAATCAGACAGAAATATATAAAGAACATTATGTTTTAATTAGTAAAAGTCTTAATTCTATTGAATCTTTAAAACAATTAAATAATATTAATGTTGGAGTTGTTATAAACGATGAGAAAAGTGTTAATAATTATTTAAATGGAGCTAACATAGTAATTAAGTCTTATGAAACTCCAACTAAGCTTTTTGAAGCTTTGGAACTAAGTCAAGATATTACATATGCTATTGTTCCTTTAGAAGAGAATTTATCTTCAATACTTACTTCAAATTATTATATAGATTATCATATTAGTGATTTAAATAAATATCTTGTTTATGAACAAAAAGAAGGGGATTTATTTAGTTCTATTGTTTCTAAGTATTTTGCTAAATTTAAAGACGATGATTTATTAAATTCATATAATAAAAATGAATTAGATGCTTTTTTAAGTGCTTTATCGGTTTCTGATAAAGACTTAAAAAAGATACAAGGAAAGACTTATCAATATGGATTTTTAAATAATAGTCCATATGAAATACTAACTAGTGGTACATATGGAGGTATAGTTAGTGAGTATTTGTCTCGTTTTGGTGCTTTTAGTGGAACAGAGTTTAATTTTACTAGATATAAGAATTTTAATAAGTTTACTGAAGCTGTAGCTAATAATAAAATAGATTTGTATTATAATTATTATAATATTACTACTGAATATAATAGAGTTGATTCTTTAGATTATATTTCGTTTGTTGTTGTTGCTCCTGAAGAGGATAGCTTAGTTATTAATTCTGTTGGTGCTTTGGGCAATACTCCTATATATGTTTTAAAAGATAGTATTCTAGAAAAGTATTTAGATGAGTTTGGTGGTTTAAAAGTTAAGGTATATGAAAATACTAGGGATTTAAAAAGAATTGCTAATAAAGGTTATGTAATAGCAATTGATAAATTAAGTTTCGAATATTATAATAAGGATTTTTTATCAGGATATAATATTAGATATGAAAATGTGCTAAATGATACTTATAATTTCTATGTAAAAAAAGATAATGAAATATTTGAGTTATTATATGCTAAGTATATTAATCTATTAGATCCAAAAGAAATTAGAGTTAAAGGATTATATAATCATTCTTTGACTGTTAAGTCTGGTACTATAATTGGCCAAATTGCTAGATATGCTTTAATAATAATATTTGCTATTGTTGTATTCTTATTAATACTTTATAAATCCACTAAGAAGGTAAAAATTGCTAAAAAAATAAAGAAAGAAGATAAGCTTAAATATATAGATCAACTTACTTCTCTAAAAAATAGAAATTATTTAAATGATAGCCTTCCTGGATGGAATAAGAATTCTATTTATCCTCAGGCTACAATAGTTATTGATCTTAATAGAATTCAAGATATTAATGATACTGATGGCTATGATAGTGGAGATAAGCAAATTAAAGCTGCTGCTAATGTATTAGTTAGAACTCAGTTGGATAATTCAGATATTATAAGAACAGATGGAAATGAGTTTTTATTATATTTAGTTGGTTATTCTGAAAAACAAGTTGTTAGTTATATTAGAAAATTAAATAAAGAGTTTAAAAAATTGCCATATGAATATGGTGCAGCTATTGGATATAGTATGGTTCTTAATGAAGCTAAAACTCTTGAAGATGCTATAAATGAATCTGTTGATGATATGAAGAATAAGAAGAATGAACAGGTTTTTGCTGGAGAAAAAGCTGATGAAAAAGAAAGCTAAAAAAAGAGGAAAATTTTTTCGAAGGTTTGCAGCTTCTATTACAAGACCAGAGATGCTTGTCTTGCCAGGTCAGATTGCTTTCTTTTTGTTTTTATCGATTGTTCCAACAATTACTTTAATTAGTTATGTTAGTATGTATTTAAATATTTCTAATGCATTAATTAATAAGGTTATTGGTAGTGCAATAGGTGATAATTATGCAAGTATGCTTGTACCTATTATAAATTCTACTAAGATTACCCCTTCTTTCTTTATTTCGCTTGGAGTTGGCTATTTTATTGCTTCAAATGGAATGAGCTCTATGATAGTTGCGTCTAATATGATATATGGTATAAGTGATTCAGGATTTGTAAAAAGAAGATTTAAAGCGATAATAATGGAAATAGTTATAGTTTTATTATTCTTATTCGTATTATTTGTACCTTTACTTGGTAATAATATTATTAATTTTTTACATTATTTGAATTTAGATGTAGAAACGACGGAATTAGTTGTAGGAATTTTAAGATTCTTAAAAGGACCTTTTTCATGGTTGGTAATATTTATCTTTGTTAAATTATTATATACTATGGCTCCTGATAAAAGAATACCTAGTAGGAGGGTTAATTTTGGAGCTATGTTTACTTGCCTAGGATGGGTAGTAGGAACATTTATTTATTCTTTCTATATTAATAATTATGCTAATTATTCCTTGTTCTATGGAACATTAGCTAACTTGGTTGTATTGATGGTATGGATATACTTTCTATCTTATATATTTGTTATTGGTTTAGCTATGAATTATCATGAAGAATTAGAGGTGACAGGGGTTATAGATGTAATGAAGATTATTGAAGAAAGTGCTAATAGTGCTCCTGTTTTACCTGAGGAAAAAAAAGAAGATAGAAAAACTAAAAAAAGTGTAATAAAAGATAACAAAAAGAATGGTTTACATTAAACTATTCTTTTTTTGTTGAAATTTATTTAAGATTGTGATATTTCTATTGTAGAGGGTGATAATAATGGATTATGATGAAATATATAAAGATGATATAGATAGAAAATGGTTTTATTCGGATTATCCTGGAAATAAGTTGGTTGTTGGAAAGATAGGTTTAAAAAATGCAATGGCAAGAATGAATAAGAACGAGTATTATGCTTTAGTTACTTATAATGAAGGTGAAACATTGCCTGAGTATTATGTACCATATGATGGACTTAGTAGTGATGATGGTACTTTGTTTGCTACTATAAATCCTGATGTTCGTGTATCTAGTATATGTCGTAATGGTGGTATACAAATGATTTCTAGATTAGGAAGACCAGATGAAAGCATTCGATATCTTTTGGGACCAGGGCCAGAAAAAGTGTATTTGGATGATTTAATACAAGAACAATATGATGCTTGTTATGGAAATAAAATGAGTATGTAGAAAAAAGTAATTATTTATATTTATAATTACTTTTTTTAATGTTTTGTTGTTATAATAGTAATTGGTGATTGAAATGGATGAGGTTATAAAGTATTTAGTTATAAATTTAAATTTGAAAGAAGAACAAATAAAGACAGTTTTAGATATGCTTGCTGAAGGAGCTACTATTCCTTTTATAGCAAGATATAGAAAAGATAAGACTGGTAATCTTAATGAAGATCAAATAAGAGCAATTGAAGAGCAATATCGTTATCAAAAGAATCTATTAGAGAAAAAAGAAGATGTAATAAGGCTTATAGATGAAAAAGGAATGCTTACTGATGAAATAAGAGAAGCTGTTATGAAATGTACTAAACTAACGGAAGTTGAAGATGTATATAGACCTTATAAGGAGAAAAAGAAAACTAAAGCTTCAGAAGCTATAAAAAATGGTCTAGAACCTTTAGCAAAGATGATAATGTCTTTTCCTGTTAGGGGTAGTTTAGAAGAAATGGCTACTAAGTTTATAAATGAAAATGTTAAAGATACAAATGCAGCTATAGAAGGTGCTGGTTATATAATTGCTGAATGGATAAGTGATAATGCAGCTTATAGAAAATGGATTAGAAATAATGTTTATATGAATGGTAATATATCTTCGAAAGTAAAAAAGAATGCAGAAGATGATAAAAAATTATATGAAATGTATTATGATTTTACAGATAGAGTAAGATATATTAAACATTATAGAGTTTTAGCTTTAAATAGAGGGGAAAAAGAAAAAATATTATCGGTAAGTATAGATATGGATAATGATGCTATACAAAGTTATTTGGAAAGTAAACTAATAAAGAATAACGATTCTTTTGTTGTAGATTTAGTAAAGAATAGTATTAAAGATTCTCTTAAGAGATTGATACTTCCTAGTATTGAAAGAGAAATAAGAAGTGAACTTACAGAAAAAGCAGACAAGTTAGCTATAGATACTTTTGGAGTTAATTTAGAACATTTACTACTAACTAGACCGTTAAAAGGTTATAGAGTATTAGGATTTGATCCTGGATATGTTAATGGTTGTAAACTTGCTGTCGTATCAGAGAATGGTGCTTATTTAGATTCAACAGTTATTAAGCCTTTCTTAAACGGAAGTAAACAAGAAGAATATATTAAAGCTAGTAAATTGATAGTTAAAAATCTAATTGAAAAATATAAGATAGATATTATTGCTATTGGTAATGGTACGGCTTCAAGAGAATCAGAAAAATTCTGTGCAGAGATGATACAAGAATACAAATTACCATGTAAGTATGTAATTGTATCAGAAGCAGGAGCTTCAATATATAGTGCGTCTAAATTGGCTATAGAAGAGTTTCCTGACCTAGAAGTAGAGAAAAGAAGTGCTGTAAGTATTGCGAGAAGATTACAAGATCCATTATCAGAATTAGTTAAAATAGATCCTAAATCTATTGGTGTTGGAGAATATCAATATGATGTTAATCAAAAAGAATTAGGTGAAGCTTTAGATTTTACTACTACTAAAGTAGTAAATGAAGTAGGAGTAAATGTTAATACGGCTTCTAAAAGTATATTAAAATATGTATCAGGGCTAACTAAGTCAGTAATAGATAAAATATATGATTATAAAGAAAAGAATAAGATAACTTCTAGAGAAGAAATAAAAAAGATTAAGGGTGTTAGTGATAAAGTATATGAACAATCTATAGGTTTTTTAAGAATACCTGATGGAATTAATCCTTATGATAAAACAGGCATTCATCCTGAGAGTTATGAATTGACATCTAAATTATTAGAAAAACTAAATTTAAATATAAAAGATATAAATGAAGAAAGTTTTAAAGAGACTTTAAAAAAACAAGTACCAGTTAAACTATCAGAGGAACTTAATAGTGATATATATACAGTTCAAGATATAATAAAAGAGTTATTAAATCCTGGATTAGATCCCCGTGATACTTTAGAAGCCCCAATCTTAAAAAGTGATGTTTTACACATAGAAGATTTAAAAGTAGGTATGGAGTTACAAGGGACTGTACGTAATGTGGCATCATTTGGTGCTTTTGTAGATATCGGTTTGCATGATGATGGTTTGGTTCATATTTCTAAGATGAGCAAGTCTTTTGTTAAGAATCCTAATGATATAGTTAATGTAGGAGATATAGTAACAGTTTATGTCGATGATATAGATTTAGTTAAACAAAAAGTACAGTTAAGTTTAATTAAAAATTAAAAGGAATTAATCTAATGATTAACTCCTTTTCTTTTTAGTATTTCTTTTAAAAATAAAATGTAATATTATACCAATTAAAACTCCAAGTAGAGTGTTAAATAAAAGCATGTCTCTATAAAAAGTCATCCAAATAATAGAACTTTCTGTATGATTTTTTCTTGCCCAATTAGCAACTACTTGGTATTTATTAGAGTATCTTTCTTCTAGTTTATCAAAGTCATTTACCCAATGGTCTTCGTAGTTGTTAGCGTCTTCTGTTATATCATTTTTCCAATCTTTTTCACAATACTTTTTATCTTTTATACAATCATTAACCATATTTAACCATTTTTGATTTTCATTTATACCTAAACATGAATGAACTAAGATGGCAATTGAAGTAAGAGCTAGTGTAATAGTAGTAGTTATTAGTATGCTTTTTATTATACTTTTTTTCATGATTGTTTTCATCTTATCACCTCTAATCTAATTTTAGCACTATAATGATACATGTATATCTTTTTATAATTTGTTATTTGTAAATTAGTGTATATAAAATAACTTCTATTAATGGTATAATATTATATAGTTGGTGATTAGTGTGAAAAATAAGATTAACCCTTTTATTATATTTAGTATTATTTTAATATATTTTGAATTAGTTATTAAATATGTGATGTTAAAAAAAATAATTGATTTTGGATTTATATACTTGTTAATATTTTTACTTCCTGTATGTTTGTTACTAACTTTGTTGACTAAAAGTTTTGGGAAAAAAATCAATAAAGTAATGATGTATTTAGTAATAATATTTTTAACAATTTTTTTTGAAGTACAATTAATATTTTTTAAGTTGTTTTCTTTACCATTTTCATTTTCTACAATTGGTTTAGCCGATCAAGCTTTAGATTTTGTAAATATAGTTAAAGATTCTATTGTTACTAATATTGTTCCATTTTCATTGTTGTTATTACCAATATTAGTATTAATAATTCTTAATATATTTAAAATGGTTAATTATGATAAGTATTCTAAAGCTTCGATTCTTTCTTTGTTCTTAATGTTTATAACTTCATATCTAGTATCTTTTGTATATTTGTTGCCAGATATGGGACATAATTCTTCTGTTTATAAATTATATTTTAAGATTGATGATGCTGGCTCTATTATTGATAACTTTGGTATGATTAATTATGCAAAGATTGATATTAAAAGACAATTAATGGGTTATGAGAATGAAATAAATATAGAGAATACTAAAGCTGTAGAAAATACTAAAAAGAAAGATGAAGTAGAAGAAATTGTTTATAAAGATAATGTTTTAAATTTAAATTTTGAAGATAGTAGTAATAAAGATATTAATAGTTTAAATGAATATTTTAAAAATGCAACACCTAGTAAACAAAACGAATATACAGGTATGTTTAAAGGTAAAAATCTTATCTTTATTTTAGCAGAAGGGTATAATGAAGTGGCTTTGGATAAAGATAGGACTCCAACTTTGTATAAAATGATAAATGAAGGGTTTAATTTTACTAATTTTTATTCTCCAGTATTTTTGAGTACGACTGGTGGAGAATTTCAAGCAACTACGGGTTTGATACCAACTCAGGAAACATTAAAATTATGGAAGCAAAAACAACCTAAAGTGTCTTTTGCTCTTGGTAATACATTTAGTAAAATAGGTTATAGGGCTTATAGTTTTCATGATTGGACTTATACATATTATAAGAGAAATATTACTATGAATACTTTAGGATTTAGTAATTATATGGGTATTGGTAATGGCTTAGAGAAAAGAATACGCTCAAATTGGTTGCCTAGTGATACTGATATGATGAATGCAACAACTCCTGATTATTTGGGACAGGATGGTAATTTTGTTACCTATTATGTAACAGTAAGTGGTCATTCTCCTTATAATGGAAGTGATAATATTGCTAAACAATATTTAGATCAAATTGATTCTTCATTACCTTCTCAAGCAAGATATTATTTAGCTTCACAAATGGAGCTTGATAAAGCTTTAGAGGCATTAATTAATAATTTAAAAGAGTCTGGAGAATTGGATAATACAGTAATAGCTATGGTAGGTGATCATTATCCATATACACTTACTATTGATGAAATGAATTCTATGTCTAGTTATACTAAAGATGAAATAGTTGAAGTAAATAGAAGTAATTTCTTCCTATGGAGCAGTAGTATGGAAAAACCTATTACAATAGATAAAGTAGGAAGTCAGATAGATGTGTTGCCAACTTTGTTAAATTTATTCGGAGCAGAATATGATTCTAGATTAATAGTCGGTAAAGACATACTAAGTGATTATCCAGGAATTGCAATTTTTTCTAATAGAAGTTGGGTAAGTGATTATGGAACATATTTCTCAGGAGGAAAATTTATTCTTAAAGATGGTAAAAATTTAGATAATCAAGAAGAATATATAAAAGAAATGAATAATAGGGTGGCTAATGGATTTAGTATTAGTAAAATGTTAATGAATAGTAATTATTATGATGTTATTACGAAAGAATAGGTGATATTATGTGTGGAATTGCTGGATATATATCTTCAAAAAAACCTAGTAAGAAAATACTAAAAGCTATGACTGATAGGATAGCTCATAGAGGTCCTGATGCTGAAGGTTTTTATTTAGATGACAATTGTGCTTTGGGTCATAGAAGATTATCAATTATTGATTTAGCTACTGGGAATCAACCTATGTATAATGAGAATAAAACAATTGTTATTGTATTCAATGGAGAAATATATAATTATAAAGAATTAAAAAAAGAATTAGGAAGTAAGTATAAATTTCATACAACATCGGATACCGAAGTACTTTTGCATTGTTATGAAGAGTGGGGACATGATGTAACCAAGAAACTTAGAGGAATGTTTGCTTTTGGTATATGGGATACAAATAAAAAAGAACTATATTGTGCTAGAGATGGCTGGGGAATAAAACCATTTTATTATTATCAAAATAATGATACATTTATGTTTGCTTCAGAAATTAAGGCTTTCTTAGATCATCCGGATTTTAATAAAGAATTTAATGAAGAAATACTAGCAGCATATTTGTGCTTTAATTCTACTCCTACTACAGAAACTTTCTTTAAGGGAGTTAAAAGATTAGAACCTGGGTATCAGCTTGTTTATAAAGATGGAGATATAAAACTGGATAGATTCTTTAAAATGGAATTTAAGAAGAGTAATAAAAAAATGAGTGATTTAGTTGATGATATTGATAAAGCTATGAGAGATTCTGTATTGCATCATAAAATAGCAGATGTAGAAGTTGGTTCTTTTCTTTCAAGTGGTATTGATTCTTCGTATTTAGTATCTCTTGCTAAACCAGATAAAACATATACAGTTGGTTATGATAATCCAAAATATGATGAAATATCTTATGCTAAGGATTTGTCTGATAAACTAGGTATTAATAATGTTTCTAAAAAGATTACTAAAGAAGAGTATATGAAAGCATTTCCTAATATAATGTATCATATGGATGAACCTTTAGCAGACCCATCAGCGATAGCTTTATATTTTGTAGCACAAATAGCGTCAAAAGATGTGAAAGTTGTTATGTCTGGAGAAGGGGCTGATGAGCTGTTTTGTGGATATAATACTTATCGCGAAGAAATTGACCAAAGTTGGTATATGAAAATTCCTTTTTCTTTAAGGAAGCTAGCAGCTGGGTTAGCGGGATTATTCCCAGAGAAAAGAGGATTTAATTTTGTATATAGAAGAGGTAAAAGATTAGAAGATATAAATATTGGTTTGGGTAGAATATTTAGAGATGAAGAGGCTCAAAAGATAGTAAAAATAAAGAATCAAATTCATACAAAGGATATTGTTAAACCATTTTATGATGAATATTCTAATGATAGTAATTTAGTTAAGAGACAAGTTATTGATTATTATTTTTGGCTTGTTAGAGACTTTTTACATGCTGTTGATAGAAATACTATGATGTTTGGTTTAGAAGCTAGGACTCCGTTCTTAGATAAAGAAGTATATGAAGTTGCTAGAAGGCTTCCTGATGAGGCTAAAATAGATAGTAAAACAACTAAGGTAGCTCTTAGAGAAGCTGCTAAAAGAGTAATACCGAATGAAGCTTATAAAAAGAAAAAATTAGGATTTCCAGTGCCTCTTAGAGAGTGGATTAGAGAAGACGATTTATATAATGATATAAAAGAGAAGTTTAATAGTAATATTGCAAAAAAATTCTTTGATATAAAAAGGATTAATAAACTATTAGAAGATCATAAAAGTGGGAAAAAAGATTGCTATAAGAAAGTTTGGACTATATATTCTTTCTTGGTATGGTATAATCAATTTTTTTAAGGTGATTAAATGGAAGAAGAAGCATTAAAAAAACTATATCAAGATTATTTAGAACTTGTTTATGAAACTAGCGAGTACGAATATGGCGAAAAAAAAGAAACAAGAGATTTTGTTTTTCCTCGTAGGTTTAAGGTTGAATATGTTGATAATGATTCTATAATAAAGGATATTGCTACCGATCAGGTTGTTACTGTTCTTAGAAATAAAAAAGTTTCAGAGGAAATTTTTCCCGGTTTGTTTGGAGTAGAAAAAGAAGAAAGAGATAAATCCTGGTATGACTATTCTAGGTATTATTATTATATAGATTATATGGGCAGGAAGGTAAAACCTCTAAAAAAAAGTTTAAACACATCAAGAGAATATACTTGTGGAATTAGTAGGACAAGATTTAGAAAAGAAGGAAAATATTTTTTTAATGATCTTACTAGAGAATATGAACCTCTTGTATTTGATCCACTTGTATTCGAATATGAATATGAGTATGGACCACACGCCGATTTTACAGGACAAATGGCTATTCATATGGAAAATCAATATTATAAATTGTTTATTGGTGATGATAAAAAAGTATTTTTGTATAGAAAAGTTTTAGGTACATATGAAGAATTAGCTTATAATAAAGTAGATAAGCAGAATAGTTCTTCTGAAAAAGGTTTTATAGCATTAGATATTAATTTTGATAGAAATATAATGAAAATTAATGATACTTATTATTATATGACTCCATTTGATGTAGTAGATATTAGTGGTATGATGAAGAACAAGAGATGGAGCAGATCTATTAGGATAACTCCTGTAAAAGAGAAAATAATGTCTTATGATTTCTTTAAAACCAATATGAAAAAGAATAAAGATTTTTGGGATTTATTAGTTAAAGAAATAAATGAATTAAAACAAAAGAAGTATATTGAGGATTTAGAAAATGCGCAAAGAATTAAAGAACAAGAAGAATTATTAAGAAAGACTCAAAGAGCTAAGGAATTGTGGCAGAAAATTTTTGATGCGATGAAAGAATTAAAAGAATTAGGAGATTTATCGATAGTAGGAAGAATAAAGGTAGATGAAGATCTTCTATTTATAAAAATTGGTGATCATCTAGAATTTAATCCAGTATTTATAAACTATCTTAGCTTGATAGATTTAAGCTTAATAAGTTTTAAGAACGTAAAGGTTTCAGGATTAGATTTTAGTGGTTCAAATGCTTTTATCGATCCGCAAATTGTATATGATAAAGATATGAGTAATGGTAATTATTCTGGTTTAGATTTTAACAGTGCTTCTTTTAATGGGGTTAATATTTGTGGCAGTAGTTTTATTGATTGCCCTATGGATTTTACTGACTTTGAAGGTGCTTTAAAAGATGATGATACAGTAATTGAAGGAAGTTATACCTTTTAAAAAAAGAATCGATTTATATCGATTCTTATTTTGTTCCATAAATTCTATCTCCAGCATCTCCGAGACCGGGAACTATATATTTATTTTCATTTAATTTTTCATCAATGTGAGCAGTGAATATTTTTACATCTGGATGTTTTTTTGTTACTGCTTTTAATCCTTCTGGAGCAGATATAATGCATAAGAATTTTATCTTTTTAACACCTTTACTTTTTAATAAATCTATTGCATCTATGGCAGAACCACCAGTTGCTAACATTGGATCAATTATTATTACTTCTCTTTTTTCTATATCTTTTGGTACTTTGAAAAAGTAGTTTACTGGTTCAAATGTTGTTTCGTCTCTATACATTCCTATATGACCTATTTTAGCATTTGGCATTACTTGAATTACTCCGTCAAGCATTCCCATTCCAGCTCTTAGAATAGGGATAAATGCATAATTATCATCATTTAATTTGCCTGTTTTCATTTTACAAATTGGTGTTTCTATTGTTTCTTCATCTAATTTAGCGTCTGCTAATGCTTCATAGCATAGAAACATAGCTATTTCTTCTACTAATTCACGAAATTCCTTTGTACCCGTTTTTTTATCTCTTAATATAGCGAGTTTGTGCTCTATTAAAGGATGCTTTAGTTCTATAACGTTTTTCATTGTTGTTATTATTCACCTCTTTTATTCTTTTTATCTTTGTTTAGTTCGCTTTTTATTTCTTCTAATAATTCATCTTTTAACTCTATTGTTAGTTCATCTTTTATAGCTTTTTTTAATTCGTCAATTTTAGATACTGCTTCATCTTTTATTCTTTTTGATTCTTCGTGATTTGTTATTACGATTTCTTCTTCGTCTTCTTCATCAGTAATAAATAGGTTAAGTAGTATACCTGCTAGAGCAGCTAAACTCATTCCAGATATTTCTACTGATATACCTTTTCCTGTTGCTATTGAGAATGCAGCTCCACCTAGTCCCAATACTAACATAGCTGATGCAATTATTATGTTTTTATTTATTGAAAAGTCTGTTTTATTTTCAATTAGAACTTTTAATCCGTTTATAGCTATAAAACCATATAATAATAAACATACTCCACCAAGAACTGGTTTTGGAATAGTTTGAACTATTGCATTAAATTTTCCTAAGAAACCAAGTATTATTGATATTACTGCAGCCATACCAATTACTCCAACAGAAGCGTTTTTAGTCATACCTACTACTGAAGTGTTTTCTCCATAAGTTGTATTTGCCGGTCCGCCTAAAGCACCAGCTGCTAATGTAGCTAAACCATCTCCTAATAATGTTTTGTCTAATCCCGGTTCTTGTAATAGGTCTTTGCCTATAATTGTACTTAATGCTTTATGATCACCAATGTGCTCAGCCATAGTTACTAATGCTATTGGAGCCATGGTAATAGCTATTAATAGATTTGGTTTATAACTTACGAATGGTACGTGAAATTTTGGTACTTGGAACCATGCAGCAGATTTTATTATTTCAAAGTTTACTAATCCAAATACACAAGATGTAAGGTATCCTACTGCTATTCCAACTAAGAATGGAATTATTTTAAAGAATCCTTTTGCTTTAGTCATTACAAGAGCTGTAGTCATAAAAGTTATTAAAGCTACCAAAGGTCCTTTCCATTCGATTCCTTTAACTGCTGATGAAGTATCAAATATGTTTCCAACAGCACTACCAGCTAGTCCTAATCCGATAATCATAATCATTGGACCTATTACTATTGGTGGTAGTATTTTGTCTATCCATTTCTTTCCAACTATTCTAATAATGATAGAGGTAATTATATATATTATACCTATAACCATTACACCAGTCATTGCTCCTGATAGACCTCCACTTACTCCTCCTTTTTTAGCTCCAGCTATATAAGCAGCAGCAATTGGAGCAATAAAAGCAAATGAGCTACCTAAAAATACAGGTGATTTTGCTCTTGTACATGCTATATAAATTAAAGTTCCTATTCCGGCTGTTACAAGTGCGACTGCAATTGATAATGCTTCTCCTTTAACTCCCGCTTTGGCGATAGCATCATTTACTAAGATAGGCACTAATATCGTAGCACCGAACATAGCAAATACGTGTTGTATTGCTAATATTAAGCTTTTACCAAATGGTGGCATTTCATCGACGTCATACATCATTTTTTTGTTTTTTATAAAAATCTCCTCCTTCTTAGGGTGCCATTATAAAAAAAGAAGATATTTTTAGAAAAATATCTTCTTTGTTAATAAAATAGGCATAGATAAAAATAGGAAAATTAGCCCTCTTTTTAAATTATTAGGAACTTTAGGAATATCAATTGATAAGCTAATTTTTCTAAGAAATCTATTCATAAATCCACCCTTATTAAGATAATAATATAAAAAAATATAAAAAACAAGAAAAAGTTTTGTGGATTATTAATAAGTTTAGAATAACTTGTGGAATAGTAGTGTTTGTATGTTTAATAATGTGTTATTATTATAGTATCTAGGAGGAAGATTATGATTAATATTAAGATAGATTCAAGGAAAGTAGTAAAGGGAGATACTTTTGTTGCTCTTAGGGGAGCTGTTGTAGATGGGCATTCTTTTATAGATAAAGCTATTGAAAATGGAGCAACTAAGGTTGTGGTAGAAGAAGATGTGGAATGTTCTGTTCCTAAGTTAGTAGTTAAAGATACTAATAAATGGTTAACTGATTATATTTCAAATACTTATTCAAGTGAAATAAATGAAATGGAGATATTAGGTGTAACAGGAACTAATGGTAAAACTACTACTGCTTATTTAACTTATCAAATGTTAAATAAGCTTGGTAAAAAAACAGCTTATATAGGAACAATAGGTTTTTATATTCCGGGAGAAGATGTATTAGAATTACCAAATACAACACCTAATATATTGGATTTGTATGAATTGTTACTAACAGCTAAAGATAAGGGATGCAGAGCGGTAATAATGGAAGTAAGTTCTCATGCTTTAGATCAAGAAAGAACAAAGGGAATTGAGTTTGAGGTAGGAGCTTTTACAAATTTAACTCAAGATCATTTAGATTATCATAAAACTATGGAGAAATATTTAGAAGCTAAATTGTTGTTTGTTAAACAATTGAAAGGAAAGTTAATAGTAAATATTGATGATAGTTATGGAAAAGAATGGCTAGGTAAGTATGATAATTGTGTAACTTTGGGTAAAAATGGAAAAGATTATACCATTAAAGATTTTAGTGATACAAAAAAGGGAACTTTATTAGATGTATCTATATATAATAAGGATTATAAAATTGAAACTAATTTGAGAAGTAGTTTTAATGTTTATAATTACTTAACAGCTTTAGCTTTTGCTCATAATTTAGGATATAGTGTTGAAGAAATAATAGAGGTTACTAAAGATGTTTATCCACCTAAAGGTAGATGCGAGCAAATTCGAGTAGGTAAAGGAGAAGCGGTAGTTGATTATGCTCATACTCCTGATGCTGTTGAAAAAATAATAGATGCTTTCAATGCCACAGCTCGTGGTAAAGTTATTACATTAGTAGGTTGTGGTGGAGATCGAGATCCAAAGAAAAGGCCGATAATGGGTAAGATAGCGGCTTCTAAGAGTGATTATGTAATCTTTACTTCTGATAATCCACGTACAGAAGATCCACAAAAAATAATGGATGACATATTAGCTGGAGTAGAAACTAGTAATTATGAAGTTGAGTTAGATAGAAGAAAAGCTATTGTTAAGGCTTTGGATATGATTCAAGGTGAAGATGTAGTGTTACTACTAGGTAAAGGTCATGAAGATTATCAAATACTAGGACGCGAAAAAGTTCATTTTGATGATGCTGAAGAAGTGAAAAAATATGTTGATAATCATAAAAACATATAGATAATATATAAAAAGTAGGCAAAAACACTTGCATTATTAAAAAAAATGTGTATAATTAAAGATGCCTACTTTAATTTGCAGGTGTAGTTTAATGGTAGAGCTTCAGCCTTCCAAGCTGATAACGTGGGTTCGATTCCCATCACCTGCTCCATTTAAAATTAGCTAGTCGATAGACTAGTTTTTTTATGTATTGGCAATAATTTCAGAACATGAGGGACACATAGCAGGTTCATCCTCTACAACTTTTACATCATAAAAAAAGGGTTTTATATATCCCTTTTTCTTATATATTCTTTTATTTCTTTTATTATTTCTAATATAATGTCTTTTTCTTGTGCACTAATAATTCCTCTATCTCTATATGTTTTATCAATTATTTCAAATTCTTTTGGAGAAATGTCGAGCTCTTTACAAACATTTATTATACCACTGGTTCCTCCCGGATATTCATCTTCTATAAATTCCCAAAAATTGAATAATGAATCAGTAACAAGTTCATGTATATTATTATCATTTCCTTGTAATCGTTCTTCTATCATTTTTTTTAATGTTGTCCTTCTTGGATTCATTATAAAGTTTTTATCTATATCAAAATCATGTTTTAATAACTCTTTTTCTAAATCTTCTAATAATATTTTTATTTCGGGCACTTTCATAGATTTAGACCATATTTTATTACTATCTACTGAATTCATAAATGTATTTCTCTTTAAATAATTCTTTTTCTTTATTTCATCCATATTATCATTCTCCTTAAATTAAATTATATAATAATTTTAAGCTTTTTAATATACTTTGATAAGTGTGGTATACAACTAGTCGATAGACTAGTTTTTTATATGCAAGAAGAGAAAAATAACACATATAGTAAAAACTACCATAAATATATTGACTTTTTCTTACATATGGTATAATATACTATATGTAAGGAGGGAAAATATGAATAGATTGAAAATGATATCACCAATAGATGGTAGGTATTGTAATTATACTAACGTACTTGAAGATTATTTTAGTGAATATGCTTATTTAAAATATCGCTTTAATATTGAAATTGATTGGTTAAGTTATTTGATGCAATTAAAAATGATTATTAATACTGAAAAAGCAAAAAAAGAGCTTAATAATATTAAAAAATCTTTTTCTTTGGATAGTGCAAAAAAAAATAAAAGAAATAGAAAGAATAACAAACCATGATGTTAAAGCAATAGAATATTATATTAGAAAAATTTTGAAAGCTAAAAAATTAGATGAATTAGAAAGCTTTGTTCATTTTGGCTTAACGTCTGAGGATGTTAATAATTTGGCAATTTCAAAGATGTTAAAAGATTTTCTTGAGAGTACATTTTTTATTAAAGTAGAAGAGTTAATAAATGAATTAGTAGAAAAGAAAATGGCTTATAAGGATATAACCATGTTATCACATACTCATGGTCAGCCAGCTACACCAACAACTGTTGGTAAAGAGCTTGCAGTATATATCTATCGAATAAAAACTATAGCTAATACAATAAAATCTTTAAAACTTAGAGGTAAACTTTCTGGAGCTGTTGGTAACTTTGCTGCGTTAGTTGTAGCTTATCCAGATAAAGATTGGTTAAAAGTATCTAAAAAGTTTGTTGAAAGTCAAGGACTAGAATTTAATCTGTTAACAACACAAATTGAATCTCATGATGTCTTATGTATGATTCTGAATTTAGTAAAAAATCTAAATAATATTGTTTATGATTTGAATCAAGATATGTGGTTGTATATTTCAAACAGTTATTTCAAATTAAAAGTAATTGATAAAGAAGTAGGATCTTCTGTAATGCCACATAAGGTTAATCCAATTAATTTTGAAAATTCAATGGCTAATATGAGATTATCAAATTCTTTAATAGATTGTTTAGTTGATAATTTACAAATATCTAGAATGCAAAGGGATTTATCAGATTCTTCGTTTCAAAGAAATATAGGGGTTTTATTTGGGTATTTTTTAGTAGGTATTAATCAAACGATAGTAGGGTTAAAGAAATGTGAGATTAATAACGAAAAAATAAGTGATGATTTAAAAAATAATCCTGAAGTTATCGCTGAAGCAATTCAAACCGTTTTAAGAAAGAATAAAGATACTAAAGCATATGAAAAATTAAAAAAAATAACACGAGGTAAAAACGTTTCAATAAATGCTCTTTATAAATACATAAATAAATTAGATATTAATGACGATGATAAAAATAGTCTGCTTAATCTTAATGTTGAAGATTATATAGGATTATCTAAAGAATTGTCAGATTTAGTTTAGGAGGTAAAGTATGGAAATAACAGCTACTATATTAGGTTTAGTGCAAGGAATATTAGTTATGCTTAATAGAAGAAGTAACTGGATATTCTATATATTTCAAATGATATTTTTAATAATATTTTCTAGTATTAATCATTTATATGGAGATGTTGTAAACAATTCATTTTATCTAATTCTTGGATTTATAGGATTTCTTGAATGGAGCGAGAATAAGAAATCGATCAATATAGGAAGGGCTACTAATGATGAAAAAATTAAATATATTGTAATAATTGTTATGGGAACAATGGTGCTAAATGTATTCTTAAAAGCAACAAATGATCCATTACCATTATTAGATTCGTTTACAACAATAAGTAGTTTAGTAGCAACTTATTATATGATAAGAAAAAAAATAGATACTTGGATTATTTGGTTTATAAACGATGTGTTTTATGCAATAGAGTATTTTATGTTACCAAAACAGGCGTTATATTTGTTCTTATTAAATATAGTTTGGGCGTTTATGGCAATAGGTTCTTATTTTAATTGGTATAGGATAATGAAAGGACAAGAAGCAACATGATTAAACTATTTTATTCAGGAACTTATAAAGTTCGTCACGAATTGATTAATAAAGAAAATGTATTAGAAATGTTAAAAGATGATATAAGAAGCAAAATAGTTGGTAATGTTAAAGATACTGTTTATGCTTCAAATGGGGTGGTAATTAATAAAAATAAAAATGTTATGTATATTGGAGGTTTTTATTATGAGAAACAAGATGAAAATAAGTCGGTTTGTGAAAATGTTGTAAGTGAAGAATTAAAACAAATAGATAAATGCGATTTAGTAGTTGCTAATCTAACTAAGTACTCTGCAATAGCATCTATTACAGAGATAATATATGCAGCATTTAAACGAAAAAAGATTGTAATATTTTGTGATCCTAAAATAACTAGCTATGAAATAGAGGGAGAATATTGGTTTCCAATATTGGCTTGTAAACAATTAAATAAAAATATAGAAGTTAAGTTTGTAAATAATGAAAAAGAAATAATAAATTATATCAATGAATTAAAGGAGGAATAATTTGTGGTAGATGTAGTTTTAGGAGCTTTTTATGGTGATGAAGGTAAAGGAAAAGTAATTGATTACTTAGCAAGTAATAGTGATTATGTAGTTAGATTTTCGGGGGGAAATAATGCTGGTCATACTATTGAAGTAGATGGAAAGAAATTTGCTTTTCACTTGATTCCAAGTGGAATATTATATAAAAAAGCAAAGGCAATTTTAGGTAATGGAGTAGTTATTGATCCTAAAGTTTTGTTAGAAGAAATAGATAATTTAAAAGCTAATGGATATAAAGTAAACAATCTATATATTAGCGATAAAGCTCATTTAATACTCCCTTATCATATTGAATTGGATGAAATGTATGAAAGTATCCGAAAGAATAAAATAGGAACAACTAAGAGAGGAATAGGTCCGGCGTATTGTGATAAATATGAAAGATGTGGAATAAGAATGGAGGATTTTATTGGGCCAAATTTTAAAGAATTATTAAAAGAAAATATAAAGAATAAAAATGTAGTATTAAAAGCTTATGGATATCCAGAATGTGATTTTAAAAGTATTTATGAGGAATATAAGGAGTATGCAAAAAAGTTAAAAAAATATGTATGTGATACAACGTCAATGTTACATAAAGCAATTAAAGAAAATAAGAAAATATTATGTGAAGGTGCCCAAGCGACATTGTTAGATATAGATTTTGGAAGTTATCCATATGTTACTTCTTCTAATCCAACAATTGGTGGAGTATCAACTGGATCAGGCATAGGGTCGAAGTATATTAATAATGTTTATGGAGTTATTAAAGCTTATTCATCTAGAGTTGGTGCTGGGCCATATGTAACAGAGTTAAAAGATGAAGTAGGTGACAAAATAAGAGAATTAGGACATGAATATGGAACAACAACTAAAAGGCCGAGAAGATGTGGTTGGTTAGATATTGTTGCTCTAAACTATTCAATAATGTTAAATGGGCTAACAGGTATTGCCATAAATCATTTAGATACAATAGGTAAATTAGATAAAATTAAACTTTGCGTAGCATATGAGTATAAAGGAAGAAAAGAAAAATACTTTAATACTAATAAAGAATTCTTAGAAAATAGTAAACCTATTTATGAAGAGTTTGAAGGAAATTTTGGAGATATTAGCACATGTAAAACTTACGATGAATTACCAGATAAAGCTAAAAAGTATATTGAAAGAATCGAAGAGTTAACAGAGACAAAAGTAAAGTTCATTGGAACTGGTGCTGGTAGAGAAAATATTATTGTAAGATAGAAAAGGAGAAATAAATATGAAGGTTGACGTAATAGTTGGGGGACTATATGGAGATGAAGGAAAAGGGAAAGTTGTTTCTAATTTAGGAAAAAACTACGATTATATATTTAGAGTTAATGCATCTACAAATGCTTCGCATACAGTTGTATTAGAAGATGGTAAAATGTTTGTTACTAAACAATTACCTTCTGTATTTGGTAAAGAGGATATTAAATTTGTTGTTGCTCCTGGAGCTGTATTAAATTTACATGCTTTAAGATTAGAACTAGAAAGTAGAAATGATTTAGATAAGATGTATAACAAAGTAACTATTGCTTCTAGTATAAGCTTGTTAATTAATCCGTATATTGATCGTAATAAAGAACAAAATCATTCTAAAAAATATGGTAGTACTAATCAAGGAACTGGTAATGCAATAATTGCAAGAGATGCTAGACATTCTGTTAAATTAATGGATGTTAAAAATGTAATAAACAAAACTGTTTCTTTTGAATCTTTGGTTGATAAAATTAAAGAATCTTGCTTTGAGCTAGATAAATCATTTTATCAAGATAAAGCGAATGAATACTTTGTTTTAGAAGCTAATAGTCTTATGGAAGATTATAAAAGAATAGAAGAATTAATAGGGGATTTTTGCAAGGATTATAGTAATTTCTTGTATAATATTGAATCTGATTCTAATATCCTTATAGAGGGGTGCAATGGAATTATGTTAGATAATTTACATGGGCTTAATCCGTTTACAACTAGTTCTTCAACTAGTATCAATTCATTATTAAATGGAGCAAATATTAGTCCGTGTTATTTAAATGAAATGTATGTCATAATTACTGGTTATTTTTGTTGCTTAAATAAGAGACCTTTCTTAACAGAAATGGAATCTAATGAAGCAGATAAATTATATAAGTATAATTCTGAAGTAGATGATGCTGAAAATATGAAAAGAAGACTTGGGTGGTTTGATTTACCTACTTTAAGAAAATCTTTGATAGGACATAAAAAAGCTAAACTAATCTTAAATAAATTAGATATTATGCAAGATTTAGATGTAGTAAAAGTATGCGATTATTATTTAAATGAAAATGGTGACAAAATATATGTAATGCCAGACGATACCCACGAATTAAAGAAATTAAGGCCTCATTATAAAGAGTTTAAAGGCTGGGGGAATATAGATAATATAGATAAAGATAGTATTCCAACATCTTTGAAAGAATATATTAAATATATTGAAAAAGAAACAAAAGAAAAAGTTGCTTATATAGGAGTAGGAAGAAAAGATAAGGATTTAATAGAGCTCTAGAAGAGGAAGAATAATATGATAATACTAGAAGGAACAGATGCAGTAGGTAAAAGTAGTGTAATTAATAATTTAAATGATTATAAATTATTAGATCGCGATAAAAAAATCTGTAAACTATTTGATTTTAATGTATCATTATTAGATCGAGTAAATAAATTAAATGAATATTTAAATAATAATAAAAACTATATAATAATTTTAGTTAATAATGATAAAGAGGAATTAGAAAGAAGAGTTGATTTAAGAGATACAATTGATGAATACGATAGATATACTTACTTATATAATCTATTATATTTAGAAACATATTTATATATGGAAAAGAATGATTTGCTTCGTAATAGAATATTTATGGTAGATTGTACAGGATTAACTTTAGAAGAACAAACGAATAGAGTAAAAGAAATAGTAGATGAAATGGTTTAATAAAATAGAAAGGTAGTAAATAATATGCCTAGTATATGTTCACATATGATTATAGCTAAAGAAGTTGCCAAAAGATTAAATATTAATAGTGATGAATTTATTAGAGGTAATTTACTCCCTGATATTATCGATTTAAAAGACAGTCATCATAAAATAAAAAAAAGTGTTTATATGGTTCCTAATATTAATTATTTTATAAAAAAACTAGATCTCACTAGTGAATTAGATATGGGATATCTAACACATTTATTGTTAGATAAACATTATTTAGAAGATTATTTAAGTAATTTATATCCAAATAAGAATGTATTCTTGGATGGTTTAATATATAAAGATTATGATTATTTAAATCATTTATTAATAAAAGAATACAAGTTAGATACTGAGTATATAAGAAAAGTATTAATAAAGTACGATTGCAATATTTCAAAAGAAAAGTTAAAATATAATATAAACTGTTTGGGACAAAACATATCTGGAGAAACATATTATTTAAAATATAATAGTTTTTCAGAATTTCTAAGAAATATTTCTAAAACAATTAGTGAGGAGTTGGTTAAGTATGCAAATAAACCTAATTAGTTGTCTATTCGTATTAGATAGTGAAAAAAATGATAATATTAGAAAAAATGATATAAAAAAAATAAAAGTATTGGTAGATAAAAATGGTAATTTACCTTCTATATTAAATGACGGGAAGCACATGAGGACAAAGATAAATGAAATGTTGACTAGTATAGTTGGGACTAATAATTTTCATACGCAACAAGTTTGTGCAATGTCATATGATGATAGTGTAGATATTGTTTATGTAGGAGCAATGAATATAGAAAATATAAAACAATTATATGATAATTATCAATTGTTAGATTTTAAAGTAAAGGGTAATAATACTATTTTTATTGGGGATAAAATATTTAATTATAAGACAGTAGAAATAATAGAGAATAAGAATATAATTTATAAACAAATAATAGATATCGAAGATGAAGTATTAAAAAGAAAAATGAAGAATATTCTTCTATCATATAAACGTATAAGAGTAGATATAGATACTACAGATGTAATATTTAAATTTATGCCAAATGAATTTACTTTAGAAGATGTTAGAATTGTATATGAAATAATAAAAGATCAAGAAGTAGATAAATCTAATTTTCGAAAGAAAATAAGTAAATACTGTAAAAAATTAGATAATAAGTCTAATGAAAAAACAGGGTATAGACCTAGTCAAAAATATGAATTTGTACCATTGAAAGGAGATGTATGGTTATGATTATTGCTTCAAATAATAAAGGTAAAATAGAAGAAATAAAAAAAATACTAAGTGAATATGAGATTTATTCTTTGAAAGATAAAAATATAAATGTTGATGTAGAAGAAGATGAGGATACATTTTTGGGTAATGCAACTAAAAAAGCTAAAGAAATATATGGTATAGCAAAAGAAGGGACTATAGCTGATGATTCAGGATTATGTATTGATTGTTTAGATGGATTTCCTGGTGTTATGACACATAGATTCTTAGGGGAAGATGCAACTGATAGAATGAGAAATGAATACTTGATAAAAGAAGTTAACAAACATGAAGATAGAAGTGCACAGTTTGTTTGTAATATGGTATATTATGATGGAGAGAGAACTGTTGTTGGAGAAGGAATATTAAATGGTGTTATAGCACGAGAATGTAGAGGAGAAAATGGTTTTGGTTTTGATGAGATTTTTGAATTACCAAATGGCTTAACATTAGCTGAACTATCATCAAAAGAAAAAAACGAAGTTAGTTCAAGAACTCTTGCTTTAAAAGATTTAAGAAATAAATTAAATAACTAGTCTAAAGACTAGTTTTTGTTTACGTTGTACAATGTAATTGGAAGATTCATATATATTATTAAATGCAACAATAAATGATAATAAAGAAATATTTAATGTACTAAGTAATCCTACAGAAGGTATTGATTATTTTGCGATTACTGAAGACGATAACTATGAACTTTATAATGTAGGTGGTGTGTATACTATTTTTAGCAAGTATGATTATAATATTCAATCAGTTGCTGATAAGTTTCCTGAACAAATAAATAATAGAGTTCGCTTTGAAGAAGCGCCTGATGATTCTATGTTTGTTCCATTTAATATGTAATTATTTAAAATGATATTATGATGATATAATTATTATAGGTGATAACATGGAATTTATAGAGAATAAAATAATGAAAGATGACTTTTTAAAGATTAAAGAAGATAAAGTTATGTTTATTACAAATCCTGGGCGAATGGGTGATGAAGATGGCTCAACGTTTATAATAAAAGAAGAAGATGAATTTAAAATATATAGATTGGATAATTGGATGTATAGAAGTAGAGATTTTGATGAAAGGGAATATATTTCGTTAGATGATGCTTTAAAGCAATTTCCTGAATGGAAGAAAGCATGGAATAATAATGATAATAAAGGCAAATATACATATCTATATATGGGATTTGGTAATGGTTTAGCAGTTGATAATGGAATTTATGGAGAATTTAAACCATATCTTGATAAGAGAGTAAAGAAGTATTTAGAAAAGAAGGAAGATAAAGAAAGTATGCAATATGCAGCAGTATTTGATACTTGGAAAGATGCTTTTCTAGATATGATAAATAATAAATAAAAACATCTCAAACGAGATGTTTTATTTAGCTGTAAAATATCCTGGATTAGATGGACCACCATCTATATGAGCATATTCATCATTTATTTTAGTACTATTAAATACAGTTCCCATGCCTCCAACAAGTTTATAATCTTGCCAGAACATATCTTTTACAAGGCTCTCTGACTTTTTATTAGCAGTCGTAAATTTATCACCAACATAGATAGTTTTTAATCTACCACACGAACGGAACATATTATCAAAAGCCGTAGCATTAGTTGTATCAAAACTGCTTATATCTAAAACTTCTAATTTAGAGGCACCATTAAACATGGTTTGATAATTCTTAACCTTTGGTGTTCTAAAATTACTCAAGTCTAAGGTTTTAAGACCTACACTTTGAAACATAGTAGACATATTAGTAACATTAGAAGTATCAAAGCTACTCAAGTTAAGACTTGTTAAACTATAATCACCACTAAACATATAGTGCATATTAGTTACTTTAGAGGTATTAAAATTACTTAAATCTAAGCTTTTTAATCTAAAATTACCAGCGAACATTCCGGTCATATTAGTTACTTTCGAAGTATCAAAACTACTTACATCTAAAGCAGATAGATTGTGTAATTCCATAAACATATTATTCATATTATTTACTTTCGAAGTATTAAAATTACTTATATTCAATGATGTTAAAGCATTACATCCTCTAAACATTTCTTCCATATTAGTAACATTATCTGTTTTTAATGAACTTAAATCTAATGTTTTAAGACTAGTAGCTTGTAAAAACATATATCCCATGTTTGTTGTATTATAAGTATTTAAGTTCTCTATACCTTCAATAGTTTTTAAATTAAACATATAAGCGAATAGAGCATAAGTTGATTTAACAAATATTTGTCCTTCTGATCCAATAGTTACTTCATATAAACCATTTCTATCTTTATCTTCTACCCACGAAAGAATAGTTCCTTTTGATCCGGCTCCTGCATCAAAACAATCTCTGTTATTCTTTTTATGACCTTCTAAACTATTAGTAAATCTAACTTTTTCAATTTTTTTCTTCGCAGTTTTAGTTCTTAAGAATACTTCAGTACCATTACTCTCTGAATATCCCAAATGGAATGAATTCTTCATTAAGAAATCAGATCCAGGAGGAGGAGTATTCTCTTCAAGTATAGGATAAGAAACTTTATCACATTGAATTTTAAACATTTCTTCTTTTTTAAGTTTAGACATTCTAAATACTTTTTTGATTTCGGTTTCTTTTAAGCCCTCTCCCGTATATTTAAAGCCATAAACACTATCGGTAATATAGTATTCAATAACATTTCCGGATGCGTTTAATTTTATATAGTATTCTATTTCATTTCTGACACTTAATGGCAACTCATTATCACATTTTTTTTCTTTTGTTCTAGAGTAAACTATTTCTTTTGCTTCAGTTATTGTATCATTCATCCATGTTTTTTGAGCAGACCTATATACTTGTCTTACTTCATTTAAAAACATGTTCTTTTTAGAATAATTTAGTATTGTTGTTACTCCTATTAAAGCCATAATAATAATTATTGCTAATATCGCTATAACGGCTAGTAATTCAACTAAGGTAAAACCTCTATTATTTTTCATGCAATCACCAATAAAATTGTAACATATTTTGAATTGAACAAATACTAATAAAATGTTATTTTATAATTTTTCATAGTTGTGTGATTTTTTAGGAATCTTATTGTTATGTGTTATAATTAGTTGGGTGATTTATGTGAAAGTATTAACTTTAAAACAACCTTGGGCTACATTAGTAGCGGAAGGAATTAAAATATATGAGTTTAGATCTTGGAAAACAAAATATAGAGGAAAAGTATTAATACATGCTGGCGCAGGTGTTGATAAAAAAGATATGGTTAGATTTAAAGAATTGAATTTTAATTATCCTGCAAGTAAAATTGTTGCTATTGCAGATTTAGATGATTGCTTAGAATTAGATGAAAAATTAAATGATGAAATAATTGCAGAAGGTAATATAGCATATGGAAATAAAAGAAGAACGGGTTATGCTTGGAAGTTAAAAAATATTAAAAAAGTTAGATATGATGTGGAAGTAAAAGGTAAACTTGGCCTTTGGAATTATGAAATAAATGAAGAAGATTTGGAATTAATATAAGTATTTCTTGGGAATTTATAAAAAGTGTTTGACATATTGTTTTTATAGTGATAAATTGTATTTATTGAGTGAGTTCAAGTATGGACGTAGTCCTAGCCTTGAAGGGGAAACCTACACGAGAAATCGGAGTCACCTATATAGGTGTACTCCGTTTTTTAATAGAGGAGAAATAATTATGGAAAATGTGTTTTTTGTTAATATAGCTCTTTTATTAGACTTATTACTACGACTCTAGTAATAGGTTTATTTGTACTGGAAAAAAATAGTATTAAGTATATGAAACCTATTACTTGTTTATAGTAATAGGTTTTTTAATTGGAAAGGGATATAAAAATGAAAAAAGTAAAAATATTTGATACAACACTTAGAGATGGAGAACAATCTCCTGGTTGCTCAATGAGTAAAGAAGATAAAATAAGAATAGCTAAACAATTGGATGAAATGGGAGTAGATGTTATAGAAGCTGGATTTGCAGCTAGTAATCAAAAGGACTTTGAAGCAATAAAAGAAATAGCTAAAGTTGTCAAAAGGGCAACGGTAGTATCTTTAGCTAGGTGTAATAAGAAAGATATAGATAAAGCTTATGAAAGTGTAAGAGATGCTGTTCATCCTAAAATACATGTATTTATTGCTACTAGTGATATACATATGTATTATAAGCTTAGAATGGATAGGGAAGAAGTAATAGAAAAAGTTAGGGAGTGTGTAACATACGCAAAGGGAAAGTGTGATGAAATAGAGTTTTCTTTAGAAGATGCAACGCGTAGTAATCCAGATTTTGCTTGTAGAGTAATTGATACTGCTATTGAATGTGGCGCTAATACTATTAATATTCCTGATACTGTTGGATATATTACAAATGAAGAATTTAAGAATTTTATAGTATATTTAAAATGTAATAGTAGATTGGATGAAGTTGAATTATCAGTTCATTGTCATAATGATTTGGGACTAGCAACAGCTAATTCGTTGATGGCAGTCATGTGTGGGGCTAATCAAGTAGAATGTACTGTTAATGGAATAGGAGAGAGAGCTGGTAATGCTGCGATGGAAGAAATTGTTGCGGCTATAAAAACACGTAGTGATATATTTGATGCATATACTAATATAGATACAAGAAAAATAAAGATGATAAGTAATATGGTAATAGAAGCTACTGGTTCTATGGTTCAAAATAATAAAGCGGTTGTTGGTGAAAATGCTTTTAAACACGAATCTGGTATACATCAAGCAGGGGTTATTAGTGAACGCCAAACTTATGAACTTATGGATCCTAGTGAATATGGAATTGAAGAAGATAGCATTGTTATAGGAATTCACTCTGGTAAAGCTGCTATAGTTGATAAGATACAAAAGATGGGAATGAATCCTTTTGATTATGAGATTGATGAAATAGTTAAAGATATAAAATCTTATTGTGAAAGTAGTAAAAGTGTACCAGATGAAAAGTTCTTTGAAATAGTAAGTGCAAATAAAAAATATAGAATAGCTCTTAATAAGGCGATGTGATATATGTAATTTTGTAAAGCTATAGTTATTTAGATATGCAATTTTGTCTAATTGTCTTTATTTTACATGTTCTTAAGTAAAAATATGTGTTAAAATACTATTGGTGATAGTAATGGAATTAAGAAGAAAAAACGTTATAGTAACAGGAGCTGCTTCTGGTTTAGGTAAAGAATTAACTAAACAATTAATTAATAAAGGATGTAAAGTAGCAGCTATAGATATAAATGAAGAAAATCTAAAAAAACTAAGAGAAGAAATAAATAATAGAAGGTTAAAGACTTATGTTGTAGATATGTCTAGTCAAGATTCTATTAAGAACTTTAGGATAGATTATTTAAAAGATTATACAGATGTTGATGTTATTATTAATAATGCAGGTATTATACAACCGTTTACAAAAGTTTCAGAATTAAACGATGGTATTATTAATAAAGTTATGAATGTTAATTTCTTTGGACCTTTAAACTTAATTAGATATTTTATGGAAGACTTAACTAAAGATAGATATGAACAATATATTGTAAATGTTTCTAGTATGGGTGGCTTTTTTCCATTTCCGGGTCAAACTGTTTATGGAGCTTCTAAGGCAGCGTTGAAAATTCTTACAGAAGGTCTTTATGCTGAACTTATGGATAGTAATGTTCATGTAATGGTTGTTTTCCCTGGTGCTATAAATACTGATATAGCTAAAAATTCAAACGTTGAAATCGATAATGTAAATGGAAGTTATAAATTATTAGAAGCAGACCAGGCTGCTGCACAAATAATAAAAGGTATGGAAAAAAATAAGTTTAAATTATTCTTGGGAAGTGATTCTAAATTTTTGAAATTTTTATATAAAATAAATGCTAAATGGGCAATTAGATTTATAGGAAATAAAATGAAGTAGGAGACATTTATATGGAAAAAAATAAAAAGAGTTTTATTATTAGTGGATGTTTGTTTCTCTTATTTATTGTTTTTACTATAATTGTTAAATATGTTGATGTACATAGTATTGGACCAAAAGGTAGTCTTGTTGGTCTAGCTACTATTAATAATTCTTTTCGTAATGTTTTAGATTATAATGAACTGTTTTATAAAATAAGTGAAATATTAGGTTATTTATCATTATTATTAGTAGTTTTTTATGGGGGAATAGGAGTTAAACAATTAATAGAGAAAAAAAATCTATATAAAGTTGATAGAAGCCTTTTATTATTAGGTATGTTTTATGTATTAGTAGGAATTGTTTATATAATATTTGAATTTGTTGTTATTAATTATAGACCAATTATTTTGGAAGAAGGATTGGAAGCTTCATATCCTTCTTCTCATACTATACTTTCAATTTGTGTATGTATTAGTAGTATATTGATAAGTAAAAAAATATTTAAAAATGAAAAAGTTGTAAATGTATTTAATATTTTTACAATTATTCTAATGGTACTTATTGTATTAACTAGATTATTATCAGGAGTTCATTGGCTAACTGATATAATAGGTGGAATTATTATTTCTATGGCTTTATGTACACTTTTTGATGCTTTTTTAAATATAGATAAGAAGCGAAAAAAAATAAATATTAAAATATAATTTTAATATTTTTTTTGTGTAAATAAATATTAAAAATTTTTAATTAATAAAGCATATAATGATATAATTTTAGTATAGGAGTGATAAAATGAGAGATGTTGGAACGGTTGTTAGGGGAATAAGAACACCTATTATTAAAGAAAATGATGATTTGGAGAATATAGTTGTTGATTCTATTTTAGAAGCTCAAAAGAATAATGGCTTTGAGTTTCATGATAGAGATATTGTTGCAATTACAGAGGCTGTAGTAGGAATAAGTGAAGGAAACTATGTTACAGTAGATCAAGTGACACAAGATATTAAAAATAAGTTTAATAATCCTGATGAATTGGGAATAGTTTTTCCTATCTTAAGTAGGAATAGATTTTCTATTATATTAAAAGCTATTGCTAGAAGTACAAAGAAATTATATGTATTACTTTCTTTTCCAAGCGATGAGGTTGGTAATGGAATTTTAGATGAAGAAAAATTAGATGATAGTAAATTTAATCTAGGTAGTGTTATTACTGAAGATGAATATATGGAAAACTTTGGTGATTGGTTGCATCCTTTTACTGGTATCAATATGATAAAGTTTTATAAGGAATTAATAGAGAAAGAAGGATGTGAAGCGGTATTTGTTTTGTCTAATAAGGCTACAGATATATTAAATTATACTAATAATGTACTTAGCTGTGATATACATACTAGATTTAAAACAAAGAAAATGCTAGAAGCTAAAGGAGCAACTGTTTTTGGATTATATGAGATAATGAATAAACCTATTGGAGATAGTGGGTATAATGAAAAATATGGTATGCTTGGATCTAATAAATCTACCGAAGAAAGATTGAAATTATTTCCTAGAACTGGACAAAAATTAGTTGAAGGTATTCAAAAGAAATTAAAAGAAAAAACTGGTAAAACTATAGAAGTTATGGTTTATGGAGATGGTGCATTTAGAGATCCAGTTGGAAAAATATGGGAACTAGCTGATCCTGTAGTAAGTCCTGCTTATACTAGTGGACTTGAAGGAACTCCAAATGAAATAAAACTTAAATTTGTTTCTGATAATAAATTCCCAGATTTACATGGTGATGAACTAAAAAAAGCTATTCAAGAAGAAATAAGAAAAAAAGATAAAGATTTAAAAGGACAAATGATTACTCAAGGAACAACTCCTCGAAGACTAACAGATTTAATTGGATCTTTGTGTGATTTAACTAGTGGTAGTGGTGATAAAGGAACTCCAGTAGTATTTATTCAAGGATATTTTGATAATTTGGCTGATGAATAAAAATGGTTTTTTACCATTTTTTTTATTTCAATTATGATATAATATATAAAAATAAGAAGGTGGCCTTGATGAGGAAAATATTATTTGGCATATTAATGCTGTTGGTATCTTTAAAAACAGTTTGTGCTATTGGTAATGTTAGAATTACTTTGTCCATTGATGAAGAAAATCATATTATGAAGCAAATAGTTGTTGATAATGAGGATGAAGAATTTACAATGATCTTACCTGAAAGTGGAAAAATTCCTGGTAGCTTTTATGGATATTATGTAGATTTAAAAGATATTAATAGTAATGTTAAATATAAAAAAAATAAGAATAATTTATTTTTTAGTAATATTAGTAATCAAGGTAGAATTGTAATAAACAATGAATATGATGTAAGTTTTAGGCAATATGATGGATATGAATATTTCACTATATTAGAAGGAATAGATAAAGATATAGATGCTTTATCGATTCAATTGATTTTTGAAGAAACATATGATGTGAATGATTTAAAAATGTTTATTAATAATAAAGAAACAAAAAAGTATACTAGATTTATTTCTGGGAATAAAGCATCTATTATATTAAATAAATTAAATAGTAATGATTTAGTATCTTTTCAAGTTAAAAGAAGTGTAAAACATAGTATAAGTATTTTGACTATTATATCTTTTGTTTTTCCTATATTGTGTTTAATACTTAGTTTTGTATTATGGTATTTATATGGAAAGGATCGTATACATGATATATCTAAAAAGATGAATCCTGTAAGAGAGTTGTCTTTGTTAGAAGTTGCGAAACTATATAATGAGAAAGTAACAAAAAAAGATGTTATAAGTTTAATATTCTCTTTATGTAGTAAAGGTTTTGTTAAAATTGTTGAAACAAAAGATGAACTTAAATTAGTTAGGCTAAAAAATTATAATGGTCATTCTTATAGTGAAGGTTTATTATTTGACTCTTTATTTGTTAAGAGTTATGTAGGTACTTTTGATGAAGTTATAAACAAAAAGAAAAAAGAATATAATGATGAAGTTAATGTAAAAGATATAAGAATTATTAGGACAATTAATAGAATTATTAGTAATGAAAATATGAATAATAAAAAGTATGAATTCTTCGAAAGAGATACTAGTAGTAAGAAAAATATAATTATAGGAATGGCTATTATTTGTTTGGTTTTAGTAACTATTAATCCTTTTATTACTATAAATAATTCTTGGTACTTTGTTGTCGCTTTAATAATTGAAATAATTAGTTTTTATCTTATATATAGGTTTGTTGAGTATGTTGATTTTAATAAGGTGAAAAAATATTTGGTACCTATATTATTAACTGTTTTATTCTTTGTGTTAATATTTGCTTTTGTTTTAGGAACTAATAGTGTTTATGAAGTTGCTTATTTGTTAGGTATTGTATGTGTGATAGGTATGATGATATTTGCTAAGTATATGCCAAAAAGGAATGTATATGGAGATAAATTGTTTGGTAAAATGGAAGGCTTTAGAAAATTATTAGAAGAAGGTACTAAGGAAGAACTAGAGAATGTATTAAAAACTAATTCGAATTATTATTATGATATGTTAGCATACATGTATATTTTGGGAAATAAAGATAATGTTTGTAAAAGATTTAAAAATCTTGTTGATAAAAAATGTGAATGGTATGAATCATATAAGAAATATGATTATAATAACTTTAATAAAAGTTGTGATGTAATTATGGATGTAATGAGAGAAAATAATTAGCATTTTCTCTTTTACATTGTTGATAAGGAAAAGATATACAAAAATATAAAAAATGGTTTATAATAGAGATGGTAGAGTAGGAGGTGTTAGTGTGAATATAGTTATTCCAAAACCGGTTAATGAGATATTGCTTGTTTTATATGAAAACAATTATGATGGATATCTTGTTGGTGGAACTGTTAGAAATCTTGTTCTTGAACAAAAACCTAATAAATATACTATTGCTACTAATGCCAACCTAGATGATTTATTAAAGAAATTAAAAATATATAAACCCCATATAATAGGTGACGAAAAGAAAAAAATAATTATTTCTAATACAAAGTTTCCTATGGAAATTATAAAATATGGAACTAAGGATAATAATATCGAAAGCTATTTGTTAACGAAAGATTTTACTATGAATGCTTTGGCTTTTTCAGATGAAGATGGTTTACTTGATTATTCTTCTGGATTAGTTGATATAAAAAGCTCTATAATAAGACTTAATGGTAATGAAGATGAAAATTATATTAAGGATCCGTTAAAAATATTGAGAACAATAAGGCTCGCTGGGGAATATAAGATGAAAATAGATGCTCAAACGCTTGAGTATATGTTTGATAATAAAGAATTATTAAAAGATGTTCCGGCTGAAAGAATAAGAGATGAGTTTTCAAAGATAATGTTGTTAGATAGAATATCTTTTTATTTAAAAAAGTATTTTGATATTTTTTTAGTTTTTTTGCCAGAATTAACTCTTATGGAAAATTTTGAACAAAATAATCCATATCATGTATATGATGTTTGGGAACATACACTAATATCTTTGAAAACTTGTGAAAAGAATTTAGAGTTAAGATTAGCTGTTTTATTTCATGATATAGCTAAACCTCTTACTTATGAACAAGATGAGAATGGCGTTGGTAGATTCCCTAATCATGCTAAAAAAGGTGCCATGATGGCTCGTGATATTTTGAATAGATTAAAATTTAGTAAGAAACAGATACAAGTTGTCACTAAGTTAATAGAGTATCATAATCATGATTTTCCTATGAAAGAAGTTGACTTAAAAAGATTTTTATCTAATTTTAATAGTAGTGAATTAGAAAAACTATTTAAGTTAAAATATGCTGATACGATGGGTAAAAATCCTGACTATATGAGCGATACTGATAGAATAAATAAAGATTTTGAAAGAGTTAGATCTTTAATTAGAAGAGATGAAGTAATAAAGAAGAGTTCTTTAAAGATAAATGGTAAGGATTTAATAAATCTTGGTATATTACAAGAACAAGTTGGGAATACTTTAGAACAAGTATATAGAGCTGTATTGGATGGTAAAATAAAAAATGATAAGGATTTATTAATTAATTATGTAATAAAGAATTTTTTACCTGAAGACTTAGATAAATAAAGGCAAAAAAGCCTTTATTTTTTGGTGATAAAAAAGTATAATACAAGAAAGGAGGATAATTATGGTAAAGAAGTTTATATCTGAAGTTGTTGGTACTATGTTATTAGTATTATTCGGATGTGGAACTGCTGTTGCAGCTAATACTTATGTAACAAATGCTTTTGGTAGTAGTGCCATGGCATTAGTATTTAACATGTTATTAATTGCTTTGGCATTTGGTTTAATATTAATGGCTTTAGCTTATACTATTGGAAAAGTATCTGGTGCACATGTAAATCCAGCTGTCTCTGTTGCAATGTTAATTGATGGAAGAATTAGTGTCTTTGAATGCATTTATTACGTTATAGGACAAATTCTTGGAGCAGTAGCTGGTGCAGCTGTATTAGGCTTTTTAATGGGTTCATATGAATCATTAGGCGCTAATGGTTTTGAAACTGCTGGCGGATTAGGAGTAGCTGTAGTAACATTACCTGTTGCTTTAATATTAGAAGCTATATTAACTTTTGTTTTCGTATTAGTAGTACTTACAGTATCTGCTGACTCTGAAAATAAAAGTGGTGGACTTATTATTGGTCTTGCTTTAACAGTTGTTCATATTCTTGGATTACCTTTTACTGGTACTAGTGTTAATCCAGCTAGAAGTATTGGACCTGCAATACTAACAAATGCTGCTGGTACTCTTGCTAGAAGTCAGTTATGGGTATTCATAGTTGGTCCACTTATTGGTGGAGTTTTGGCAGCTTTATTCTATAAATTTGTAATTGTAGAAAAAGAAGTTAAAAACAAAAGAAAATAGCTTAATAGAGCTATTTTTTTTAACTATAAATATCTTATGTATATTTTTTTAATTCCTTATTATATAATAATATTATTAGTTTTGAGGGATTTTTATGACATTTAAAATAGGTAATATTGAATTGAAAAATAGGATTGTATTAGCTCCTATGGCTGGTATTTCTAATACTTCGTATAGAAAGATTATAAAGGAAATGGGAGCTGGACTTATATATGCAGAAATGGTTTCTGACAAGGCTATAATGTATGGAAATGAAAAAACTATTGAACTATTAAAAATGGATGACTTTGAAAGGCCTATTGCTCAACAGATATTTGGTAGTGACGTAGAATCTTTTGTTAAAGCTGCTACATTTATTGAACAACATATGCACCCTGATATAATAGATATTAATATGGGGTGTCCAGTTCCTAAAGTTGCTGTTAAAGCGCAAGCGGGGAGTGCACTTTTAAAAAATCCTCATAAAGTATATGAAATAGTAAAAGCGGTTGTAGAAGCTGTCTCTGTGCCGGTAACAGTTAAAATTAGAAGTGGATGGGATAGTAAACATATTAATGCTGTAGAAGTTGCAAAAGCTTGTGAAGAGGCAGGTGCTTCAGCAATAACAGTTCATGGAAGAACAAGGGAACAGGGATATAGTGGTAAGGCTGATTGGAACATTATTAAACAAGTTAAAGAGATGGTTAAAATACCAGTGATAGGTAATGGAGATGTTACAAGTCCATATTTAGCAAAAAAAATGATAGATGAAACTGGTTGTGATGCTGTTATGATTGGACGTGGAGTTTTGGGTAATCCGTGGCTCATAAAACAGTGTGTGGAATATTTAGATAACGGCAAGGAACCTAAAGAGGTATCATTTGAAGAAAAAGTATTAATGATGAAAAGACATTATCAATTATTATGTGAGGATAAAAATGAGAAAGTGGCGCTTCTTGAGATACGAAGTCATATTCTTTGGTATTTGAAAGGTATGCCGAATTCTAAAGAAATGAAGAATAAAATAATGGCATGTAAAAGTAGTGAAGATATATTTAATTCTTTAGATTATTATTTAAGCAATATAAAGGAACTAGTGTAATTTTTTACTAGTTCCTTTTATATTTAAATATTGTTTATAGAATGTCTTTAAATTCTTGCCAGGAATAATTCCATAATTATGCAATGTATTTAAGATATCTTCTTCATTATAACTTTCTATTCTTATTATTTGTTCTAGTATATTTAGAGCAGCATAACTATTTCTTTTATATAATAAGAATAATTCGATTGCTACTAAATATGATGTGGCATAATTTACTAGATTATCTAATGGATAAAGTAATTCACCGTCGATATAGTCAGCATCTAATTTGTATTTTTCACGTATTATCTCTAGCGCCCTTTTTCTATCAGATATACCACTTAGTGTTGTCATATATTTAGAGTCTATATTGTTTAAGAAACCGTGATATACTGATATACTTGTCTCTTTCGCTCTTTTTATTTCGTCAAAATCATATTCGTTTTTATCTATTATATCCAGGCATAATAATTCAAACAAGATTGATTCAACTTCGTTAACAAAAGGATTTTTTAAATGGCTTTCGTTAATAGAAGCACCGATTGCATGCCCATGTTCGTGAACTGATGAGGCAATATCATATGTTCCATTAAAGAGATACAAGTTTAAAAAAGCTTCATTTATTCCTTCGGGCCTTAATATGTCGCCTCCCCATGTATTATTGGTAGCTTTTGAAAAGTTTATATAGATGGCTCCAGTTTGATAATATTCATTATATTTTTCTAAGTATATGCCGCCAATATAATTATAGAAATCATTTGTTGCTGTGATGATTTTTTCTTTTGGTACTATTATGTTTGAAGCTTCAGCCCTTAGATCGATCCCGTTACTAACAATATAATTGTTTGCATCTAATAATATTGGTATTGTTTGTATTGATTTTTCAAAAAAGTTTCTATCAGCAATAGCTACAGATGAAAAACTTGGCTTTTTGTAGCGCTTATGGAAAGTGCTTATGAATTCTTGATAAGATTTTATAGTTTTGTATAGTGCCATTTTTTCTTCTTGTGTTTTGGCTTTCTTAAGTAATTCTTGATAATGATGTAATTTTTCTTTTAAAGTATTTTCAGTCCATGTTTTAGCTTTCATATTATTTCGCATCCTTTTTTGAATTGACGGTTTGTATACTATCATAATGTTAACAATTTATCAAATCTTACATTTTTTTAATTGACTAAATAATGTATTAAGTATATACTTAATATAGTAAGGAGGTATACAAAGGATGGCTTAATTATTGCCATAAGATGTATATAGGGCATAAACTTGAGATAAAGTGAGAAATAATTGAAAGATTATTCCATTTGTGAAATAGAATTTTATGGTGATATAGGTGGATGTTAAGAATGCAAACTTAATTGAAGCTGAATTTTTGAACTTGAAAAAGTTGTTATATTTGCAGTGTAATGGCTTTGATGGTTCGTAACTTGTAACATGTATGTACGCAAAGCATATTTGTATATTAGTAATTGTTTACTAAGCCCCCAAGTTACATTCCAGCATATTTATATGTCTGAAGAGGATATGTCATTATGATGTATTCTGGTCATCTAATGTGAATAGTTTGTTGGTTTTTAGATTCATCACCAACAGATTATTATTGAGAAATCAATGTATCGAATTACCCTTGTTATGTTATCAATAGTTAGCATTTTCTATTTACCCAATATGGGGTGATAATATGATAGTGAAATTGATGGATGGCTTTCGTATTAGCTTGGTTAATTTTTGTGAATTATCCACGTATACGTTATGCATTTAAAGATCATTTTAAGAATTTTGTTATAACTATCTTATAGGAATTATTATTTGAGTTTCTGAATTTTATTAGATGATAGAACTCTATAATCTGGGAATATAAGGCAAGTGTAGCGATTGGATTAATCTGACTGCGTTTAATAATTACGGAGTCTTAAACTTGTTTTCGAAATTGGTCAAGCAATCCAAGCGTTGAGTTCGATTATTAATGGTTGATCCCCTTATGGTCGAAACAATAAACTATATCGTGTGAGCTCGTATAATAAAAATATTAGCGATGAATTGGAGAACTCTTATACAACAGTATAGTTAAGCGTTTATGTAATAAATATATGAATAGAGATGAGTGATGTCGTCAATGTTAGTGAATAACTATCAAATAGTATGTCATATTCGTCTTGCTATGCGGAAGTTTATTGTTAAACTACAAATGCGTTTTTATTAGTCTAGCTATTTTGTATTAGATACTTAATAGCTAGATAATGTGAAGAGAATGATTTATAATTCTCTTTTTTTATTGCTATAATTTTTGACGAAGTGTATAATTAAAATAGAGAACTATAGAATAGTTCGATAATTGTAAGAATAAGGAGGAATTAAAATGAAAGCAATGGTTGGATCTAGTGTTTTGGCGAATAGTTATGAAGCTGGTGTTGAAACTGCAAAAAATGCTATGAAAGGAATTAAAAAGCCAAAATTAGGTTTGCTTTTTACGTCAATTAAATATGATCAAAATGATGTTATTAGGGGTATTAAATCTGTTAATAGTGGTGTTAAAGTAATAGGTTGTACTTCTTCTGGAGCTATTATGACTCCTGAAGGAATAATTTCTTCTAATAATGGTTTTGCTGGAATGATGATGCTTGAAGATAATGAATTAAATGTTGGAGTGGCTTCATCTCCTAGAGGAAATGATCCAAGAGAAACTGGTAGAAAAATAGCGAAAAAAGCAATGGAAGATGCAGGAAAAAAACATGCACCTAATGCTTTTGCTATGTTTGCTTCTCCAGCTGAAGAAGAATACTACTTGAAAGGAATTCAAGATGTTATAGGTGAAGTTCCTATGTTTGGTGGTAGTGCTGCAGATGATGCTGTATCTGGAGATTGGAAAATCTTTTGTGAAGATAAATCATTTGGGGATGGATGTGCTGTAGCATTTTTATATACTACAAAAGAAATTAAGAATGTATTTACTGGTGCTTATGAAGAAACAGACAAAGTAGGAATTGTAACTAAAGTGGAAAATGATAGAAAAATATGCGAAATAGATCATGCTCCTGCTCTTAAAAAGTTTGCAGAGTGGAATGGATTGAATGCTGATGACTTGATGGGGCAAAACTTATTAGTGGCTTCAATTCCTTGTGCTTTAGGAGTAAAAACTTTGCAAGGTGATTTAACTGCTGTTCGTCATCCAATGATTGGTAATCCTGATTATTCATTTAATGTTGGTGCTAAAGTGGCTCCTAAAACAGCAATTATTCAATTAAAAAATGATGTGGATGGATTAATTAATGGAGCTGCTCAAACAGTTAAGGATGTAAAAGAAAACTTTGATCCTGCTGCTTTATTCTTAGTACATTGTGGTGGCAGAAAACTAGGAATTGGTGATAGAGTAGATGAAGATTTTGTTGCTATAAAAAGTGCTTGTGGTAGCGTTCCATTTATTGTTGCCTTTACTTTTGGTGAATATGGTCAAATGAATCATTCAGGGGCTACAATAGGTGGTTTATCGCTATCATTTACAGGTTTTTCAAAGTAGGTGTTTAAATGGCTAAGAATTTAATTGGAAGTGAATGGGTTGATTCTTCTGATGGCGGTTTGATTAGAATTGTTAATCCTGCTACTGGATCGTTAATTGATACCGTTCCGGAGAGTACAAAAAAAGATTGTGATATGGCTGTTCAAGCAGCTAAAAAAGCTCAAAAGGTTTGGGCGAAAAAGCCTATACATGAAAGAGCCAATATATTAATGAAATTTGTTTCATTAGTTGAAAAAAATAAAAATGAATTGGCAAAATTGTTAAGCGATGAAACGGGTAAACCAATTAAGGAAGCGTATGCTGAAATTGCAAATGTTTCTATTGGTATTCCTGCTTTTTGTGAAAAGGCAAAGCATATGTATGGTAATATGATTCCTGCTGGTCAAGAAGCTGGTCAGGAACATACATTGCAATATACTGTTCAAGAACCATTAGGTGTTGTTGTAGCTATTATACCTTTTAATTTCCCAAGTGATTTGTTTTGCCAAAAAATTCCTCCAGCATTGTTGATGGGGAATTCGGTTATTATGAAACCTTCTCCACATAACCCATTAACTCTTAATAGATATGCAGAATTATTGCTTGAAGCAGGAGTGACTCCAGGAGCTATTGAAGTAATTAATGGTACTGCTGGAGATGCCGCCCAAGCATTAGCTGCAAATCCAGGAGTTTCATTGGTAAGTTTAACAGGGGCAACTAAATCAGGTATGGAAACAATGAAAACTTGTAGTTCTAATCTTACTCATGTGATGTTAGAATTAGGAGGTAATGATGCTTTTATTCTTGATAGAGATGGAGATGTTGACTTGGCCGTTGAAGAAACAATTTGGGGAAGATTTTATAATACTGGCCAAGTTTGTTGTGCATCAAAAAGATTTTTGATTCATAATTCTGTTAAAAAAGAATATATTAAAAAATTAAAAGAAAGAATTTTAAAGATTAAAAGAGGTATGCCAAGTGATCCAAGCGTAGAATTAGGTTGTTTAGTATCGGTAGATGCAGCTAAAAGGGTTGAAGAACAGGTTAATAAGACTGTTTCTGAAGGGGCAACTATAATTTTAGGTGGAAAAAGAGAAGGAGCTTTTTATGATCCAACTATTCTAGATGGAGTAACAAAAAATATGGAAGTTGCTAAAGATATGGAAATATTTGGACCAGTAGTTCCTATAATTGGATTTGATGATATAAACGAGGCTATAAAGATAGCAAACCAATCGTCTTTTGGATTATGTGGCTCTATAATATCAAAGAATGTTAGCAATGCAATAAATATAGCTAATCAACTTGAATGTGGTGGAGCTATAATTAATGGAGCTTCATTCTTTAGATCATTCGAAATGCCTTTTGGTGGTTGGAAATACTCTGGAATTGGTAATGAAGGAGTTATGACAACTTTAAAAGAAATGTCTCGAACTAAAACGGTAATTTTAAAAAATATTTTAAAATAAAATAACAAAAAAACTTGACTTTTCAAGTTTTTTATTTTTTTAAAAAAACCGATTTTCAAAAAAATGTAAAAAATTAGAAAGTTAATTTTTTTGAAAAAAGTAAAAAAATGTAAAGAAAGTCCAAAAAGTCTTCAAAGCCTTTTAAATACTGGTTTTGCAGCAAAAATAACATAGTGTTTATTATTTTTAAACTAAGGTAAAAAAGGCAAAAAATGAAAAAATGGTTTTTTGAAAAAATGCATTTTTTGAAAAAAATATTTTTTTGTTATTTACTTTTTAGATGGCTATGGTAGAATGGAATTAGGAAAAGGTAGAAGGAGAGTTTAAAATGGTAAAAGAAAAAGATTTTTCGTTAGATGAATTAACAGTTATAAAAAGAAATGGTAAGAAAGTAGATTTTAACGAAACAAAAATTGCCTTAGCTATAAAAAAAGCTTTTGATGAAATAATTGAAATAAATGAATATGATGAGGAAGCTCCTAAATATAGTGAAAAAGATATGCAAAAGGTTTTGCATGACGTTTTAGATAGAATTAAAAAGGAATATGTTGGTAAAGAAAAAATTAAAATTGAAGAAATTCAAGATTTAATAGAAACTTCACTTAAAGCAAAGAAATATAATGATGTTTATGAAAGTTTTACTACATATAGAGAGAAAAGAGCACAGTCTAGAGCTGCTTTTACAGAAGATAAAAGAAGTCATAAGTTTTTAAAAACGTTAGAAGGACTTGCTTTGAAAAGTGCTTCTGAGGATGATACCAAAAGAGAAAATGGTAATATAGATGGTAATTCTGCTATGGGAACTATGTTACAATTTGGTTCAAATGTTTCTAAAGAATTTGCGAAAACATATTTAATGAAGAAAAAGTTTGCAGATGCTCATGATGATGGAGATATTCATATTCATGATATGGATTTTGAGGCAATGGGTACAACTACTTGTTTACAAATAGATTTGGCTAAATTATTTAAAGGTGGATTTTCAACAGGTCATGGTTATTTAAGAGAACCTAATGATATTATGAGTTATTCTGCTTTAGCAGCAATTGCAATTCAATCTAATCAAAATGATCAACATGGTGGACAAAGTATTCCTTTGTTTGACTACTATCTAGCACCTGGGGTTTTAAAAACTTATAAAAAGCAATTGAAAATGACTATTCAAGATTTGCTTGATTATTCTGATTTTGCTAGTTTTGTGCCACAAAAGTCTTTAGAGACAGAAATAATGAAACTAACTTCTATTGAAAATGATATAGAAATATTTGAAAAGTATTATAAAGATAACGAATCTTTGAAAAGATTGTTTAAGATGGCTATGGAAAAAGCTGTTGAAAAAACAGATAGGATTACTTATCAAGCTATGGAAGCCTTTATACATAATTTAAATACAATGCATTCAAGAGCAGGTGCTCAGGTACCATTTAGTTCAATTAACTTTGGAACAGATACTTCTCCAGAAGGTAGAATGGTAATGAAAAATTATCTTTTGGGTGTTGATGCTGGATTGGGTCATAGTGAAACTCCTATTTTCCCAATATCAATATTCAAGGTAAAAGAGGGTATCAATTATAATCCTGAAGATCCTAACTATGATTTATTTAAACTATCTTGTAAGGTATCTGCTAAACGTTTGTTCCCTAACTTTGAGTTTATAGATGCTCCATTTAATTTACAATATTATGTTCCAGGAAGACCTGAAACAGAAGTAGTTACTATGGGATGTAGAACTAGAGTTATGGCTAATGTTGCTGATCCAGACAAGCAAATAGCAATAGGTAGAGGAAATTTATCATTTACTTCTATTAATCTTGTTAGATTAGGAATTAAACATGGTATAGTTGGAAATACTGATCGTAAAAAAGCTGATATGAAAGCTTTCTATGAAGATCTAGATGAAAAAATGGAATTAGTTAGAGATCAATTATTAGAAAGATTTGATATTCAATGTAGTAAAAGAGTTTATAATTTCCCATTTTTAATGGGTCAAGGTAATTGGTTGGATTCAGAAAAATTAAAACCAAATGATAAACTAAAAAAAGTTTTGAAACATGGTACTTTATCAATAGGATTTATAGGACTTGCAGAAACATTAGTAGCTTTGATAGGTGAACATCATGGTGAGTCTGCTAAGGCTCAAAAGCTAGGTTTAGAAATTATTGGTCATATGAGAGAAAAATGCGATGAATATTCTAAAGAATATAAATTGAATTTCACACTACTTGCTACTCCTGCTGAAGGATTAAGTGGAAGATTTACAAAAATAGATAAAGCAATATATGGAAAAATTAAAGGTGTAACTGATAGGCCTTACTATACTAATTCATTCCATGTACCTGTTTATTATAATACAACGATTTCTAAGAAGATAAAAATAGAAGCTCCTTATCATGCTTTAACTAATGCTGGACATATTAGTTATATTGAATTAGATGGAGATACTACAGAAAATGTTGAGGCTTTTGAATCAGTAATAAGAATGATGAAAGAAGCAGGTATTGGATATGGTGCAATTAACCATCCAGTTGATAGAGATCCAGTTTGTGGATATGTTGGAGTAATAAAAGATGTTTGTCCAGGCTGTGGAAGAAGAGATGGCGATCCTATCCCAGCTGAATTGCTTAAAACGCTAAATCTTAATAAATAAAAAATAGAACAAAATAATATAAATAGAAAGAGGAATAAAAATGAAAAAAGAAAATATTGAAAAAACTGAAATTAAAACAGAAAGCAAGAAAATGGTTGGTGAAGGAATAGGATTTGAAAGAATTAGAAGAATCACTGGTTATTTGGTTGGAACTGTTGAAAGATTTAACGATGGTAAAAAAGCTGAAGAACACGATAGAGTAAAGCATACTTTTAAGTAGAAACTAGAGAAATCTAGTTTTTTTTATTATAATTCTTATGAATTGAAAAATAGTACCTATTATTGTAATATTTTAATGTATTTCTTTATAGAATATTAAATAAATGAATAGTGAATGTTTACTATTTTTTTTGTGACAATCTAAATAAAGTCAAGTACTATTTTTAATAGTATTATTGCATAACAAA
>CAMODW010000004.1 GCA_946611635.1 uncultured Bacillota bacterium
ATAATACTATTATTATAATTTTCCAAAATAATAATAATTTATTCTTAATCTTAATCATACTAATTCTCCATTATCAAAACTACTAAATAATCTAAATACTGTTTAATAATAACATTAATATTATTTTTAGAATATATTTTCTTCAAATCATCATTATATATAAGTTCATAATTATCATTAACTAATTCCTTCTCAAAATCAGCCGATAGATAAAAAGAATTGATAGATTTATAAGCTTTATTCTTATACCTTAAACTAACTATATTATCTACATAACTAGCTTTAATTAAATCTAAATTAATACTCTTTTCAATATTACCAATACCTTTATATTTATTCCATACTTTTTTAGGAATATCATTAAGTACTTCTTCTCTATTAAAACGATGATAATATTTCTCTTTAAATTCTTTAAAACTAACACTTTTTATTTCTTTAAACTCTTTATTACTTAATTCTTTTTGTAATTCAATAATATAATCTGTACTATTTGCTATAGATATCTCATTATCAAGAGAATTACCTGTATTAAAACCTACAACTTCACCATTAGAATTATATAATGCACTACCAACATCACTTTTATTTAATGCTAACAAGTTTTTATATTTACCATTAAACATCGTAACATTTTTTCCATAATTAACCATAAACCCATTATTACTTTTACTATCTATTACAAAAATATTATCATTATTACTTAATTGTTTAGAGGAAAAATTAACAGGGATTCCTACTTCTTCATTTAACTTAAGTATTACAAAGTCATACTCAGTATCAGCTGCTACTATTCCTTTTATATTATAACTATTCTTATTAATATCATTAACATATAAAAATTCACTATTATTAAGCATCTCTAGTAACAAAGACCAACTAGTAACAACCAAACCTTTACTTATAAAAAATCCACTACCATATACATTAGTACCAGCATCAGCTAGTGCACTTATCGATACATTTTTACTTGCATTATCTTTATATAACTTTTCTAAATGATCTACATTAACAATACTATCTACATTAGAATCTCCTAGAGATAAACTCTTATAAGTTCCCCCAATATTATCTCCCGCTTCTTCTTTATTTCCTAAATTATTAAAATACTCTTCTAAGTCTTCTCCCTTAGTAAACCAAGGCATAAATAGTTTATATCCATTTTTACCTTCTTTAAGATACAATACTAAAATAAAATCTTCTATATTGCCGTTTATATTAGCATTAGGAAAATAAGAAAGAGTTATAACTCCTTGTTTAAATTCAACTGTTCTAATAAGTTTTACATAATCATATTTAATATCTAGTTCATTTATCCCCTGAACAAACATATTTATAAACGATAAAGAAGATAAAGTATCAAAACCATTACTACTACTAATTAGTTGTTCTTTATGAAGCTCAGAAGATCTAGTTTCAATACTATCACTATTAAAAATTATATTAATTATCTTTTTAGTATATTTCTTAGCTTCTTCATTAACTAATTCAGTACTAACAAATCCCTTTGTATCTATTTTATAACTCTTATCTAACTTCTCTATCAAACTATCTCCCTTAGAATTAATTTCTAATTTAGTAGTATCAATTAAAAAATCATTTTCACACAATACAACAGGAATAAATATAATAAATAATACGAATATCAATAGTTTTTTCAAGTTATCACCACCAACTATATCTTACTTTTTAAAGTGTTAAAAACATATATACTTGCTACTTTAGCATTATTTCCATTTAAATAAAAATCATGAAAAGCTTCTGCAATAGTTTCATCATAAATATAATTACCATTACCATCTTTAGCCATAGCATAATTTGATATAGAAGCTCTAAAATTATCAAAACTTATATTACTTCCAGTATCTCTAATAAATTTATTATATGCTTCTTCAATAAGCACCTTACTATATATACCATCATTAAAATCATTATAAACAGCATACATTACATTTATTCTAGAACTAGTAACAAAAGTCATATCTGATACTCCATAATGATTAAGTAAAGCTACATATGATAAATAATGACCAAATTCATGAGCCACAGTACTACTTCTAACAGCATTACGAGGAAAATAACCTGTACTTGCTCCATAACTAGCTGAATTAGCTACTTTAGACGGATTTAAAAAATACTTCGTATTTAATAATATTTGCGCTTTTATACCAACTGGATAATTAGTAGTATTCTTACTTGTAATAAAAGTAAAAATAGGCATAAAAGAAGCTATATAATTACCATTAGTAACATTTGCTAAAGTCATATTAGTCATATGATTACGTGCATTAGGAAAATTATTATATATATAAGCAACTACTTTTTCTAGTTCAATAGCAAAATCAGTATCCATCTCACACAAATTAACAGCAGTAATACCATAATTACTTATTATATTATTTTCAATAGCTAATATATTAGAGCTACACTTACTCTTTTGTTTATTACTATCATATCTTATCAAATCTAATACTTCTTGTTTATTAGATAATTCTATTTGTTTAAAATATTGATTATCATGTATTATACTAGTTTGATACTTTTCAGTAACTACTCCATTATATCCAGATTTAGAAACTCCTTTTAATGAAGAATACTTCTCTAATCCAGGATTAGAAGGAATTGTTGGAATCGTGGGTGTAGCTGGAGTTGTCGGTGTCGTAGGTGTAGGAGGATTTGCTGGTGTTGTTGGCGAAGGTGGAGTCGTAGGTGTTGTTGGAGTCGTAGGTGTAGTTGGTGTAGTCGGAGTCGTAGGTGTAGTTGGATTTGTCGGAGTTTCAGGTGTTGTTACACCAGGATCCGTTTCATTACCCGTACCTACATTAGTATCACTACCATTATTACCCGTCTCATTTTCTTGATTATTATTATCACTACTTACTTTTTGTTCATCTAATCCTACAAAAAAGAAATCATTTGAATTCTTATTAATAATAAAATATGCAGCAGCTATCCAACAAGCAAGTAATATTAGAGCTACAAAAAGATTTATAGATTTACTCTTAATATCCTTAGCAACAACTATAAAATTATTATCAGAATTATTATTAGTTAATTCTCCATCATCAATAGGTTCTTCTTTTTTAGACATTAAATTGTTCAATGGTGGATATTCAGCATCATTATTACTAAACATCTCATCTTCTTTTTTATTATTATCACTTATAATAGTATTTAACTGCGTATCTTTTCTTAAATAAGCTCCACAATTAGGACAGAAAGAAACACCTGGATTACTAACTATTGTTTTACACTTTTTACATTCCATCTTCTTCACCATCCTCATTATAAAAATTATACCAAAATACTATATTTTTTTAAAGAAAAAAAGCTTCATACTATCGTATGAAACTTTATTTACTTAACTACCCAAGGATCAGCTTCTGAACCTGTTCCTCCAGCAAATTGAACACCAGCTTTAAGAGAAACCACAGGTCTAGTATCATATGCGATTCCTACAAAATTACCTTGATTACTACCATCAGTATCTGCAAAGACAACATTATTACTAGTACCAAAAGAATTAATTGGCGGAATAATAAACCAAGGTTCTCCAGTCGCCATTAAAGAAGGAGTATTTATATTTGATAATTCTTCATTTTGTATAAGTCCAACAGGATAAGTTAACTTAGCTTTATTATTTGATACAGCAAACAGATCAGTAATATTACCATCATATTTAGTAAAACATGAAGAATTCTCAGTTTTAATTGTTGAATTATAGTATCTATTGTTACTCGTCTTCTTCTGACTGAACAAAAACTATTTCAAAAGATAACGATAAATCTTCAGCAACATCTAACAAGTCTTCCTCTTCAATATCTTCTTTAAATAACAATTTAACTTTTATATTTTTAGACGATCCACCATTTAATATATCATTTACTGCTACTGGTGAATTATTATTTGTATAAACAACAGAATAATCAACAATATCTTCCATCTCCGGTGTAATACCGCTAAAATCTACTAAAGACACCTTACCAGGCAAAGATCCTGAATTAACCATATCAACAGTAAATTCATAATACTTTCCAGGTCTATTTAATAATACAGCATAATCAATTTTCATATTATCCGAAGGATTAATTGTTGCTGGTGTTGAAGCTTCTACTGAACCTGGAGATATTTGAACATTTTCAAAATGTATATCCCAAGTATTACCGGCAACAGCAGTTGCTCCAGTAATAGAAAGATTACTAGTTAAATAAGCATAGCCAATTCCTATTACTAATACGAGTAACAGCAATAATATTTTTACTGTTTGGCTGTCTTTTCTTTTAAACCTCATATACACACCTCTATTATAAATATACTATAACAAAGTTTTACTATAAGTTATCTAATAGAAAGAAAAATTAATTATCTTCTCCTCTTCCTAATACTTCACGAGGCTTAGAACCATTTTGTGGTCCAATAACACCTCTTTCTTCTAATTGATCAATTATTCTAGCAGCCCTATTATAACCTAATCTAAACTTTCTTTGAATTAAAGAAGCTGAAATTCTTCCTGTTTCATAAGCAAACTCTACAATTTCATTATATAATGGATCATCATCTGTTCCACCCGGTCCACTACCAATTCCATTACTAGCACCAGATCCATCAGCAGCTTTATCTAAAGTTTCATCATAAGTAGCAGTTTGTTGAGATCTAACAAAATTAATAACTCTTTCAACTTCATCATCCGTAATAAAGCAACCTTGAATTCTAATTGGATTATTAACTCCAATTGGCATAAATAACATATCACCTTTACCTAATAGTTTTTCAGCTCCTCCTCTATCTAAGATAGTACGTGAATCTACAAAAGATGCAACTGCAAATGCTATTCTAGATGGTATATTAGCTTTAATAATACCGGTAATAACATTAGTACTAGGTCTTTGTGTAGCAACTATTAAATGTATACCTGCTGCTCTAGCAAGTTGAGTTATTCTTTGTATTGAACCTTCCACTTCTTTAGAAGCAACCATCATCAAATCTGCCAACTCATCAATAATAACAACAATATATGGCATTTTTTCTCCTTTATCGGGATTTTTTTCTACCATATTATTATATTCTTCTATCTTTTTTACACCAGTCTCTGCAAAAAGATCATATCTCTCATCCATAATACCTACAATTCTTTGTAAAGCTACAGAAGCTTTCTTAGGATCAGTAACAACCGGCCATAATAAATGAGGTATTCCATTATAATGAGACATTTCAACCTTCTTAGGGTCCACCAAAACTAGTTTAACCTGATCATAATGATATCTCATTAATATTGAAGCTATAATACTATTCATACATACAGATTTACCTGAACCAGTAGAACCAGCTACAAGTAAGTGAGGCATCTTCGTAATATCAGTAGTTTGAACTTTACCCATCAAATCTTTACCAAGAGCAACTAATATATTAGCTTTCTTTTGGTCCTCGGGAATACTACCTAATACTTCTCTAATTTTAACAGCACTAACATCCGGATTAGGAATTTCTATTCCTACTGTACTTTTACCTGGTATCGGTGCCTCTATTGCAACACTTTTAGCTGATAACGCTGCAGCAATTTCTTTATCTCTTGCTGCAACTTTAGAAAGTATAGTACCACTATGAACAGCAACTTCAAATTGAGTAACAGCCGGTCCAACATGAACCTCTACTACTTTACCTTCTATTCCAAAATCACTTAATACTTTTTCTAATTCCTTAATATTTTTTCCAGTTGTACTATTATTATTTTGTTTAACTTTAGAAACCTCATCTAATAAATTAATACTAGGTAATCTATAAATACCCTTATTAGTAACTATTGGTTCCTTAGGGGCTTCATTTTCTACTTTAATACTACTAGCAACAGTAACAGGAATCTCAGGCTCCTTTTTATTAATTAAAGGATGCTTATCTTCTATGACATCAACATCATCGTCTTCTCCATCCTCTTCATCATCATTAGCTTTTCTAGAAAGTATAGACCCTTTAATAGAATCTAAAATACCTCCCAAATCAATATCAAATAATAATATTAAACCAATTATCAATAAAACAATTAATACTATAATAGTACCAACTTTATTAAATAAAGAATCAAAAGCATAAGCTAAAGTTCCACCGATAATTCCTCCACCAACATTAATACTCTCTTCACCACTTGTAAATATAGATGCACTAACTCCAATAGTATCAATTCTTCTTTTACAATTTTCTACAGTCCTATCAATAATCTCTGCCGGAGGAAAACTCTCTATAAAATAGAAATGACTTCCAACTAATAAAACTATTAACAACAAATAAAATCCAAATAATCGAGAAGAAATTAAATTAGGTAACTTTCTTTTAAATAATAGATTTAAACTAATAAATATCAAAAAAAGTAAAATAAGAATCCACCATTCACCAACTAAAAATAACGCACCTTTTTTTATCAAAGCTCCAAAAGCTCCAAATCCAAAACCCAATATACCTATTAGTAATAGCATTAAACCAAACAATATAATTTTCATTTCGGTATTAGATGATTTCTTAGAAGATTTTTTCTTTTTCTTTGCCATACTACTCACCATAATAATTATATAATAATTAAATACTAAAAGCAAAGAAAACAACATGCAAGAGAAAAATTGTTTTTACGTTTCCTATACATTATTTATTGTTTTTTCTATTTCATATTGCTATAATAATGTTTATGTTAAGGAGGAAAGGTAAAAAACATGAAAAAGAATATTACAAGAATTGTAGTGTTATTACTTTGTGTCCTAATAGTAACTGGTTGTGGAAGCAAAATACCAAAACTATCTAACGGAGATGAAGCAGTTGTAACACTAAAAGGCGGATCAAAGATAAGTGCAAATGATCTATATACAAAATTAAAAGATGATTATGCATTAAATGCTTTGGTTAATATGATAGATAAGAATATACTTGAAAAAGAGTATAAAAACAAGAAAAAAGATGCAACAAGCGATGCAGAAAAAACAATGAAAGAACTAGAAGACGCTTACGGAGATGATTTATTAAATACTATTCAATACTATACTTCATATTCAACTGTTGAAGGATATAAAGAATATTTATATATTAATTATCTTCAAAATTTAGCTATCGAAGACTACAGTAAAAAACAAATAACTGATAAAGAAATTAAAGATTATTATGAAAAAGAAATAGTTGGAGATATTAAAGTTAATCATATTCTTATAACTGCAAAAGTAAAAGATGATATGACCGACGATGAAAAGAAAGCTAAAGAAGACGAAGCTAAAAAGAAAGTTGAAGATATCATTGCTGAATTAAAGAAAACTGACTCTAAAAAAATTAAAGACAAATTCAAAGAATTAGCTGAAAAGAACTCTGAAGATGATGCAACAAAGAGTAATGGAGGTTCTTTAGGATATATTAATAAAGATACTCTAGATAGTAGTTATGATGAATTAGTTAATGCAGCATACAAATTAAAAGACGGTGAATATTCAACTAAAGTTATCACAACTGAACTAGGATATCATGTAATATTAAGAGAAGCATCAAAAGATAAAGCTCCTTTAAAAGATGTAAAAGATTCTATCATAGAAAAACTAGCTACCGAATATAAAACAAAAAATCCAGTTGCTAGTGTAAAAGCCTTACAAGAATTAAGAAAAAGTTATGACATGGAAATTGTTGATAGTGAATTAAAAACACAATATGCTAAATACATTCAAAATCAATTAGCACAAGCTCAACAACAACAAAATCAAAGTAATAGTCAAGCTCAACAACAAAATCAAAGTAATAGTCAAGCTGAACAATCTAATTAATATCAGCAAAAAAATAGTAGAGAATTAATTCTCTACTTTTTATTTTTCCCTGCTCTTCTATTAAGACTTTTAAACACTTGTGTTTTAGAAACATCATCCATATCTTTTAGCTTAGGTAAATTAGCTAATGTTTGACCTAATAACTTAGAATCCTTAATTGTCCCTCTACTATTATCTTTAAGCGGAGAAATTCGATAAGACTTATTATTACTTAGCTTAACAACCGTAGTATTTTCAATACCATCAAAAACACTTTCAGCATCATTTTTTGTTTTATTCCTTTGCTCCTTTAACCAATTATCAAATCCCGTCTCTTCAGAATCATCAACCTTTAATAGCAATATACAAGCTTGAGTATCATCTACTAAAACAAATAAAACACTTCTATCTTCCCTTTTATAATAAATTGGTTTTCTTACTTCTATTTGAGCATCTATAAGATCATCAAAATTCGAAACTTCTACAATACTTCTATCACCAATACTAGGCAAATCAACAACATCAACTAAAACAGCATCATATGTATTCATAATCTTCTTTAAAAAAGAATTATATTCATCTTCAGGAGACTTATTAAAATTTAAACCTTTTATAAAAAAGAATAAAGATATAAAAGCAAGCGGTATAGTTATAATCATATATTTATATAGGTCATTTACATATAAGAAATATGATATCAAACCTAATAATATAAAAAGTACCAAACCTATTAAACTCTTTTTATTCATATTAATCTCCTCCATTTAATAATTCAGATATATATACTGATGGATAAGCTATATAAGGAATTTTAAAAACAACTTTTCCTTTTATACTATCATAAGTAACATCAAATACATCTTCTGTATTATTATTATCACCTTTCGTATGATAATAATACTTACCATTTTTTTTCTCAATTCTAACTAACCTATGAACAACGATCCTATCTTCACCCTTAAATATCAAAATATCATTTAGTTTTAATTCATTTTCCTTAACTTTTGCTCCAAACACAGCATCCCCAACCTTAATAGAAGGTTCCATAGAAGCGCTACCAACACCAAGTAAAAACCAAGGAAAGTATCCACTAATAAGAGCTGCCAAGCAAAAAAACAAAGCTATAACTACAAAATCAAAAGGTTTAAAAGTTGTATAAACAAAATCTCGCTGAACACCATCATTGAAATCAGAAATGAATCTTGAACTATATAAATATACCAAGAATGGTAAACCTATACTAAACATAGATAACAAATAATCTCCTAAATCAGGGAATATAGGTACAAAAAACATATAACAATCTAAGACCAACCTATATAATAAAGAAGGCTTATATCCAACATAATACGTTAAATAACTTAGAACATAATGTTTAACAGTAAGAGGTATAAAAACTAAAGTTAAAAACCTAAAAAGACCAGAAATTTCATTAAGTGGATAAGCTTTAATACTCATTATCGCTTCAACCATAACAAAGAAAATAGTTAGAAACGCTATTGATACTTTTTGATTCTTATTAGGAACAATAAATATATATCTAAGCAATTCCATAGATACAATAATAGCAATTGGTGCAAATACATTATCAATAATTGAACTAGCTTTTAAAGAATAAGAATTACTTAAAAATCCCACAACTAAACCTAAACCATAAATTACTAGAAAATATATTATGATCTGTGTAGCAATAATTTGCAATATACTTTTCCTAGCATAAGTTTTCTTATCTTTAGCAAAACCATAGAATAAATAAGCAACAAATGTAATAACAATTAAAAAACATGCTGTTATCGATTCAGAATACTTTAAAAATTTATCTAATATATAAAAAACATATAAATAAATATATGTTCCAAGAAGTAATATAATTATAAAATTCTTTAAATATTTTTTCATAATAATACTCCCTATTTATTCCTTATATAAGAAGACAAATCTCTTTATCTTCATATATAAAAAATAAATATATAATCGTCAGATTATATCATTTATTTTTACTAAGCTTGAACAAAATTCATAATATAAGCTAAATTTAGTGCAGGTACTTGATTATTAATAGTAGTAGCATCAGCAAGTTCTCTACTATATTCAACTCTTATTCTTAATTTAATAGATTGATTTGCTGCTAATTCTAAATTAGCTGGAACATCTACATCCACATTATCTTCTATCATTTTAACAGTATAGACAATATAAGGATAACCCTCTGCTCCAGTCTTTGAAGTTGAATTCAATTTAGCGGCTAAAGACCCAGAATTAACTACATCAACAGTAAATTCATAAAAATCCCCAGGAGCATTCAAATCAACAGCATATGACAATTCAGTAGTATTTGATGCAGTATAAGGTTCATTTTCTGTATTTACTGAACCATTTGTAATAGCAACATTTTCAAAATGAACATTCCAAGAAGATCTCCCGATATTAGCAGTACCATTAATCTGAAGAACAGAACTTAATGCAGCATATCCTACTCCAATGACAACAAACAATAATAATAAACCAATTACCAATAAAGTATTACTATTATTTTTCTTTTTGCTCTCTTTATTCATCTTAACTCTCTCCTATCTTAAAAAAATAATATCATTATTTTCTTTTCGTTTCCACTATTTAAATTTCGTTTTACATTAATTTTGTATATAGTTAACACTAAACGCTAAATTAACAGTTTCATACAAATCATTCAAATCATCTTCATTAATCGGTAAAAGTTTTAAATACTTAACATTTACTTTTATTTTTTTCCTTTCTCCAGCTCTAAGAATATCACCTTCATTTATTGGAGAACCATCTAAATAAGTTATATTATATTCAATATATTCCTCTTGTTCGGAAGACAAACCAATTTTTTGACAATCAGTAACTTTTGCATCTACTGTACCTTCGTTATACACATCTGCTACCAACTCATAATAATCATCTATTTTATTAAGATTTATCGAAAAACTTATAATAGTTCCTTGACTATTTACACTAGGTGGAACAACAGCAAGACTATCTCCATTAGTAACATTAACATTATCAAAATGAATATTCCATTCACTTCTTCTAATATTAGTAGTACCATTAATCAAAATATTTGATGATACTAAAGAATAACCTAAAGTTATACATAACAATAATAAAATAATCAGCAAAACGTAATTTTTTCTTTTTTTCGATTCGTTTTTTTCTTCCATAACATCATCTTCCTACTATATTATTCATTATAGCATATAAAAAATAATTACGAAACATTTTTAATAGCGTTCTTTATTTCTTCATAAGAAAAACCCTTAGCTAATAACTTAGCCATAATTCTTCTTTCCAATTCATACCCTTCATACTTTTTTACAAGCACCTTATAAACTTTTTTATACTCTTTTTCTATAATATTAGATGACACTTTTATTTCTTTATTATTTAAGCAATCTATAATATCTTTTTTATCATATCCATAATTATACATATCAACAATTAGTTTTTCCCTAAGTTTATTACTACTATATTTATAATTAGTTCTAATTTTTTTCTCTATAATCTTATCTAACTTTTCTAAAAAAACATCTTTATTATATTCATTTAATCCATTTAAAATACTTTCTTTATCAAAACCTAATTCCATTAGTTTTCTCACTATCTTATTTGGACCATAATTATTAATTGCTATTTGATTAGATATGAACATTTTTAAATAGTAATTATCATTCAAATACCCTTCTTTTAGCAATCTTTCAATAACCATATCTATAACTAAATGAGGATAATCATCTAAATATTCTTTTATTTCTAAAGTCGTTCTCATCTTCTTATTTAAATACTTTATACTCTTATAATAAGCTTCCATATATTTATTATATTTATCTATTTCTTCTACATCTTCTATTTCTTTTTTTATCAATAGATTAAAATGAATTATAGTATCATCATAGAGTTTAAGAACATCTCCGTTATCTAAATATAAATCATATTTATTACTTTTATTTTTTTTATACTTTATAATCTTCATAAAACCACCATCATGTACATCTTATCACACATACATTTGTATGTAAATAAAAAGACTTAGTCATCTTTAACTAAGTCTTCTTTATATTTTAAACAATCTAAATCTAAATCTTTAATAATATTACTAATCATTGATTCATCTTTAATTCTTATTCCACTTGCCATTTTATGACCTCCACCACCATATTTAGCAGCAGTCATATTTATAACCGGCCCCTTACTTCTTATATTAATTTTATATATAGAATTCTTCTCGTCATAAGTAATAAAAACCCAGGCATATACATCTTTAATATTAGAAAAATCATTTATCATATTAGAAGGAGTTGCAGCATCTACATTATATTTATTTAGTATATCAGAAGATATATTAATATATGCAAGTCCATTCTCTGTTACATTCAAATTCTCACTTATATACCCATGAAATTTTATTTCATTTATATTTCTATCATACAAGTAATGGTATAATTCAACAAAATTTATTCCTGTTTTATCAATTAATTGACTAACTAAAGAAAACGTTCTAGAAGTTGTATAACTAAGTAAAAATCTATCACTATCTGATACAACTCCCAAAAACAAATTCTCAGCAACCTTTCTATCATACTTAAGAGGAGTTTTAAATAACAACTCAATAATCATTTGACAAGCACTAGAAGAAGATTCATCTACCCAATCACAATCTCCAAACACTTCATCAGATGGATGATGATCTATCTTAAACATTTCTGTAAAAACTGATGAATCAACGCCATCAATTCTACTTTTGTTAGGCACATCACATGCTATTAATAATGTATTACCTTCCAAAGTAGTTTCATCTATTTTATCAAGAGTCCCAAAATATTTAAACTTTGCTACCCCTGCTCCAACAGCATATACCTTCTTCTTTGGAAAAGTTAATCTAATAGAATCCCTAAGAGAAATCTGAGAAGCAATCGCATCAGGATCAGGACTAATGTGTCTAGCTATAACTATAGTATCATATTGTTTTATTTTTTTGAAAATCTTTCTTATTACATTATTTATCACACTAATCCTCCCTTCTATATTCTATTTTAACCATTTATTATTTCATAAGTATCTCTAATAATCATTAATTCTTCATTAGTAGGAATAACATATACATCTACTTTAGAATCATTTGAGCTAATTAATCCTTCTTGAACATCTTTATAAGATGCAATAGTATCATTAACTTCTTTATTTATATTAATCCCTAAACAATTAAGCTTACTAATAATATCTTCACGTGCCATGCAACCATTTTCTCCTACACCAGCAGTGAAAACTATAGCATCTACATCTCCATTCAATTCAACATAGTACTCAGCAATATATTTAGCTACTCTATCATTATACATACGAAGAGCAAGTATTGCTTTTTGATCACCTTCAGCAGCAGCTTCTTCAACATCCCTAGAATCACTATGTCCTGATATACCTAACAAACCACTTCTCTTATTAAGAGCATTAGTTATATCACCAACACTTAAACCAGATTCTTTACATACATATTCAAGAATAGAAGGATCAATAGAGCCACTTCTTGTTCCCATCATCAAACCATCAAGAGGCGTTAATCCCATTGTAGTATCATAACATTTTCCATCTTTAATCGCACTTATACTAGCACCACTACCAATATGTGCAATAATAAGATTAACATCATCTCTACCTAATTTTTCTTTCATAACATTTGTTATATATTTATGACTTGTTCCATGGAAACCATATTTACGAACACCATACTTTTCATACCATTCCATAGGTACTGGATACATATAATTATAATCTGGCATAGTTTGATGGAAGGCTGTATCATATACAGCAACCATAGGAACATTTGGTAAAGCTTTTCTCATAGCTTCGATTCCTGCTAAATTACCAGGATGATGCAAAGATGCAAATTTAGTCATATCTTTGATATCTTGAATTACTTGATCAGTAATTAGAACAGAATCCTTGTACTTTTCAGCACCATGAACAACTCTATGCCCTACACCTTTTATTTCATCTAGACTTTTAACTGCTTTATGTTTTAACAACTCTTCAATTAAAACTTCTACTGCTTCACTATGATTTTTTAAATATCTTCCCCCTTTTATTTTTTCACCATTAACCTTAGTAGTCCAAAAAGTATCTTCTAATCCAATCTTTTCAATGTAACCACTAATAATTACAGTTTCTTCTGGCATTTCAAATAATTGAAATTTTAAAGAACTACTACCTGCATTTACGCATAATAATTTCATAATTTCACCTCCCTTTAATTATACAAAAAAAAGGATAGAATATCTATCACTTTTTAAATATTTGCATACCTTTTTCACGCAGTTTATTTGTTCAATATCATAAATAAGTTAAAATCATAATCATTTTTTTTCATTAATATCATATTTACTAGGATAAACCTTAATAGTATACTCTCTTTTTTTACCATCTTTAGAAACTATTACAAACTCTGTTTTTCCACCTTTAACAAAGCTCATATTTACACAATATTCATCCACTCCACTTTCATATTTTATTCTAGCTTCACCATACTTTTTATCTTTTAAATAAACTTTATCCGTCTTTTTTACCTGATAATTATCCCCACCGAAAAACTGAATATCATAAACTTTTGGTTTAACAATAGTTATTATAGTAAACACTAAAATAATAATAATTCCTAATACAATACCAATATTTTTAATCTTTCTATTTTTGAATATAAATAACGGATATATTATTATTGTTACTGCACAAAAAATTGCTGACAATAAATGGGAAGGAAAAATAAAAACTAACTCTCTTAAAAATCCCGAATAATGAAAACCAAGAAATACCATCATAGGTAGTAATATTAATAAACTCCACCATTTATCTTTCTTCATATAGTATCCTATAAATCCCATAGGAACACAAAGTATTGTTGGTAATATCCAAAATCTATAATAAGTCATCAACAAATTCGAATGATTTACTATATCTTGAACAATATAAATAAGTGGCTGACTAATTAAAAAGAAAACAAAACATTTTAAAGCCGAATCCTTATGCGATTCACTATTCATAATAATAACAATACCAAATAATATCCATACCTCAAATGAAATACATATATCTCTAAAAGAAGTATTAAGAGTTGCCGGTATTAAGGCTATAACACCACAATAAACACCTATTACAATCGCAGCAATTATTACTTTAAACCATGTTAATTTTATACCACCAAATAATCCTTTTCTTTCATTATCTTTTTCTTTTTTTACACTCTTCATATAAACCATTCCTTTTATAATAAATCTTCAAATTTATTCTCATCAACACTTGTTATTCTTATTATATCATCATTTATTATAGCTTTTTTAATTAATTCTTCATAATCAATTAATTTTTCATATTCCTCACATAAGCTTTGCTCAGGATTAATAACCGGATGCTTAGGAACAAAGATAGTACAACAATCTTCAAAAGGTTCAATACTTATATTATAAGTATCTATCTTTTCACTAATTTTAATAATATCTATTTTATCAAAACAAGCAAGAGGTCTAATAACAGGTATTTTAACAACTTCATTTATAACAGACATGCTACTAAGAGTCTGTGAAGCTACTTGCCCTATACTCTCACCATTTATTAATATTTTACATCTATTTCTATGAGCAATTCTTTCACTTATTCTATACATCATTCTTCTCATAATAGTTATCAAATAGTCATGAGGAATATTTCTATATATAGTTTCTTGAATCTCTGTAAAATTAATAACATGTAACTTAATATCATTATTATATAAAGCTAATTTTTTAGCTAAATCAATTACTTTATTCTTAGCCTCAACACTTGTATGAGGAGGACTTTCAAAATAAATAGCTTCTATTTTTACCCCTCTTTTAATAGCCATATAACCTGCTACAGGAGAATCAATACCTCCACTTAACATTAGTAAACCTTTACCAGCAGTTGAAACAGGATACCCACCTAATCCTTTTTCACTATTAAAATAATAATAAATCGCATTTAATCTTATTTCTATATTTATATTTAAATCAGGATTATGAACATCTACTTTCTTATTATCACTATTTTTTAATATTATAGCCCCAACAATTCTACTAACTTCCATAGATTGTAAAGGATACTTTTTATTACTTCTTTTAGTAGTAACTCTAAAAGTACTAAAGCCATAATCTTTAACTTTTTCTAAAATATTTCTTCCTAATAAATCAATATCTTCATCATAATTCATTTTATAAACAATATTATATTCATGTATACCAGCAACATAATGTAATTTATCAATAACTTTATCAAACTCTTTTGTTTCAACAAACATTCTTCCTTTATCAAAACTAACTATAACATCTAAATCCTTAAGCGCAAACTCAACATTTTTCTTTAACTGTTTTAAAAAAGCATTAATATTATCTTTTTTTGTACTTAATTCACCATACTTAATCATAATAAGTTTATCCATATTATCACCAATCACTTTTTATAATATTTAATAGATTAAACAAATCTATTGACAATTATACATATATATTAAACTATTGCAAGTCTATAAAGAAAGAAATCAATTCTTATTATCTTCTTTTACTATTTCTAACAGTGTTTCATAGTTATAATTATCATCTTTGCTATAATTAATAGTTATTTCAGTATTATCTTCTAATAAGTCATATAAGATTTTTTTATAAGTCTTATTATTTTTAACTCTAAAAGAATCACCCTTGATCGGATCACACGGAGCTTTAATACAATATATTACATCATATTCTACTATATCTAAATATTTATCACTTACCAAGATATCATATTGCTTATTCTCGTAATTAAAATGAACTATTCCTTTTTCTTTACTATTTTCAAAAAACAAAAAATACAAAGCAATTATTACTAATAACATTGTAAAAATAATAACTATTTTTTTCTTCATAATCAAACCTAACTACAATTATTAATACTTCCTAAATCATATATATTTCTATATCCCGCTTCACTTAAGCTTTGTGCAGCTATTGAACTTCTTTTTCCACTTTTACAATAAACTATTATTATAGAATCCTTATCATCTACTACATCTTCTATTTTATTAACAATTTCTGTATAAGGGATATTAATTGCCCCTTCTAAATGACTTTCTTCATATTCATCTTTTTCTCTAACATCTATAATTACTCCTTGATCTGCTTGTAAATCTAAAGCTTTTTCACAAGTAACACTTGTTATACCTTTTTTTTCTTTTAATTCTTCTTTATTTGTTCCACAAGCACAAAGTAAAAAAATCATACTAATCATTAACATTATCTTTTTCATAATTAACTCCTCCTTCAAAATAAACATTATTAAATATCGTTAAGAAATAATCAATTTCTTTATAACTAACTAAATGAGACAAACTAATTCTAATACTAGTTAAACTTCTAATCTTATTACCATATACTGCCATAACACTTGTACTTAAATCACTTTGGTCATCCATATTACTAAGATAAATCTCATAATCATTTAAACAATTAACTATATCTTTTGTATTTCTATCCATCAAACTAATATTAATTATATACGGAACACAAAATTTATTACTATTAATATATAACCCTTTATACTTTCCAAGTTCTGAGGACAATAAATCGTGTATTTCTATTATTCTTTTTTCTCTCTCGTTTAAAGAATCTACATTTACCTTTACCATCTTAGATAAAGCTACAATACTAGGTAAATCAATTTCATACTTATTATATATTTTTAGATTATTCTTTTTGAATACTATCCCTTTTCCTTTTAATCCATAAGCATTATCACTAATCATCATACCAATATCTATATCTTTAAAATTTATACTAATTCTTCCAAAAGCATAACTTAAATCCGAAAAGAATATGACATTTTCATTTTCTTTCTTAATAATCTGCTTAATAATCTTAATCGGTTGTCTAACCCCTAAATCACCATTAACATAAGGAATACTCACCAATAAGGTATCATTATTTATTAATTTTTTTAAGTGATTTAAATCAATCAAGCCGTTTTCATCATTATTAACATAACTAATACTATAATTATTATCTTCTAATTTTTTTATAAATTTATACATAGAAGGAGATTCTAATTTAGATACTATTATTTTTTTTCTCTTATTTTTATTAGAACTAATAATATCCATTAAAACTCTATAATTATCTTCTAACCCATTAGTTAATATAATCTCTTCTTTAGACGCTCCAAGATTTTTGGCCATTTCATTTAAAGATGTATTAAGCAACAATTCACTTCTTTTTCCTAAATCATTATTAGAAAAGATTTTATTATAATATTCTATAGATACCATAGAATATGTTTTTAATACTTCATCATCCACTGGCGTAGAAGAAGCATAATCAAAATAAACCATTTACATCACTCTCTTCAAAAAATAAGAATGTCACCATTCTTATTTCAACCCCTTTAATAATTTTTCGGACACTCCAGGTTCTACACTATTTAGTGCTTGTAAAGTACTTTCTAAAGACTTTTTATACTCACCTTTGTAGAAAAAATCTTCTGCTTTTCTCAAGGCTTCATTCATACCTTTATTAACCGTTCTATATCTATTACCATAGACAACAGCCATTTCTGCCATAGCAGCAGTTTTAACAATCTGATTGGCAGTATTATAAACTTTTAAAACTAAATCTCTAGCTGTATCAACCCTTATATTTAAAGTTTTAATACTTATAGGTTGCATATTGAGTTCTTTTATCATTTCTTCTATAGCAGCTTCTGCTTCATCTATTTGAACATAATAATACTGTGGTATAACAGGCAAATTATAAGTATATACTTTTTCTTTTCCTTTTCTCATTATTTCAGTTATTTCTACAAGCTGTTCCCTAGCTCTAGATTCATCTTCTTCTAATCCTCCAAGACTATGAAGCGCTCCATTAAGTTTTTCTTCTGTCTTAGCTAAACGATTACTTAATGTTTCCATTTCTTTACCTAATCTAGTATAAGCAAAAGAACCTGTTCTATGCGCATTTATTATCTCATCATAATCCCTCTTTATAGCTGATATTTCTTGTTTAATAACCTCTATAACTTTTACATCATTATCCGTTAAATCATAACTATACTTTATAACATCCATTTTCCTATATAAAGTATTATTTATCTTTTCTATTTTATTAGCTCTTACTATTATTTTTCTTGTGTACTCTTCAAATACTTTTTTAGCATTTCTTTCCTCATCAAAATTATCATACAAACTATCAAAATAGTTTAATATAGTCCTTAAATCTTGTGTACTATCTTCAACATTTAACACATTTAATTTATCAAAAATATCTGATATCTTTTTCTTAGTTTCTTCAATATTATAATCCAAATTTAAATAATCTAAATTATATCCTTCTTTAACAAGCCGATCATAAACATTCTTTACATCTTCTATTTTACTAGGAATTAAATTACCCCCCAATATAATTATTGTTGGTGCTTCATCAACTATTATTCTTAAATTACCAATAATATCAGATATTCCCTTAACAATTTTACCAACTTCTTCATAACTATTATTCTCCATAGCTATTTCAAAAGCTGCAAAAAGTTTATCAACATTTTCAAATTGTAATTCTAAAGAATCACTAACTTCCTTATAATCATTTTTACCATTATTATATTTATTAACTATATCCCTATATTCCGTTTTTAATTTAATAATACTATTCCTATTCTTTTCTTCAGACAAAGTAATATCTTTTATCTCTTCAAGTAAAAAATTAGTTTTAGTCTTTACATAGTATATTTCCAATTCAACCGGAGCAAGTTTTTCTTCTAACTTTTTAAACTCTTTATCATTATAAAGATCTTCTATTTCGATTAATTCATCAGTAATTTTAGGAACATCTTCATCTTTTATTCTATTAAAACGTTCTTTCCAGTCTTCCAATTTTTCTTGCATTTTATCATTATCACTAATTAATGCTTCTACTTTATGAATTTCGCTAAGAATAGAAGAAGATATAATTAAATTCTTTTCTCTTTCTAAAGAATTAATTTCTCTTCTAAAACGTTTTCTCTCATTATTATTTATTACATTTAGAACAATTATCAATATTATGATACTAACTATATAAAAAGAAATACCAGCAAGTATATATGCAGTCTGACTCATAACATTCCTCCCTATTCTAAATAATCTATTAATATATTACCACAATTTAATTATAAAATATACCCGAAATAATAACTAATAAGCAAAATTTTTAAAAAACAAAACTATATGTTATAATGTGTGCATCAAATGAAGGGGGATAAAAATGCAATTCAAAAAATTTGTAAATTATGTTGCTATAGCAACTATAATCGCTGGATTAGGAGTTGGTGCCACTGGAGCAACTGTTTGTCACAACACTGACCATTTAACACATTATTGTCCATTAAACAATATCTTCGGTATAGAACATCAAATTAACAAAGTTAATCATGAATATATAACTGATGGTATTCAAGCTTACAAAATTGAAAATGGAACTGTAACTCTAAAAACAGCAGCTTTAATAATACAAGAGGAAGATGGAAGATTAGCTAGATATTTACCAGAAGGTTTTAAAAATAATAACGGAGAATATGAAAAAGAAATTACCGTACCATTTAGTGGAGAAATAGCTATTACTGAAGGAACACCTATATTTCCAGAAGGAGCTAAACCTGGAGATATTGTAAGAAGAAAAGATATAGGAGTATTAGCTCCTGAATTAATTAGAGTAATCAGTCGTCCAGGTCAGGCAATAGAACCAACAGAAGATATGTATGATGAAACTAAAAGGCAAAAATTTTAATATTTTTGCTTTTTTTATTTAAATTACCGTGGTAAACATTGACAAAAACACATTTTCTTGTATAATTAATTATGCGATGTATTTGGCAGCGTTATAAGTGATTATAAAGTGTTTATTACGTTCAGTTTATTAGTAATTAGGGCTGCCCTAATGAAAATATCTAAATAAACTCCCTATATATTATTTATAACAATCCTATATATCAATATTGATAGAAAGGAGATTTCATATGGCAAGATATACTGGTCCAGTTTATAAAAAGAGCCGTCGTTTAGGATTCTCAATTCTTGAAAATGGTAAAGAATTAGCAAAACGTCCTTACGCTCCTGGTATTCACGGAAACGATAAAAGACGTAAATCATCTGAATACGGTGTTCAATTAGCTGAAAAACAAAAAGTTAGATTAATGTATGGTCTTAACGAAAAACAATTCCATAAACTATTTGATAAAGCTTCTAAAATGAAAGGTAATGCTGGTCATAACCTATTATTCTTATTAGAAACTAGATTAGATAACATCGTTTATCGTTTAGGATTAGCTAAAACAAGAAGAGCTGCAAGACAAGTAGTAAATCATGGACATATTACTGTTAATGGTAAAAAAGTTAATATTCCTTCATTCCAAGTTAAAGTCGGAAACGAAATTGCTGTTAAAGAGAATTCTTTAGAACATCCAGCAATTAAAGAAGCTGTAGAAACTTGTACTTCTCGTCCAGCATTTGTTGAATTCGATCCAAAGAAAATGTGTGGAAAACTTGTTAGATTACCAGATAGAAGTGAAATTAACCAAGAAGTTAACGAAACTCTTATCGTTGAGTACTATAACAGATAATAAAACAAAAAATTGTATCTTAATTGATACAATTTTTTTATTGTTTCTCCAAAATAACAGTTGATTCGTTATCAAAATTAAGTTTATTCATAATTTCATTAGCTTTATTAATATTTATCCCATTATATATATCATATAAATTATCATATATTTTTCCATAACTAATTAACTGTTTTATAATTCTACAAGTAGTAGATTCCATATCATCATAACCATATATTAAATTCGCTATAGAAGCCCTTCTATTTCTAACAAAATCGCTTTCATTCATCGTCATATTTTTAATCTTATTTTTAACAATATTAATTACTTCTCTAACTTTATCAGATATAATATAAATACTAATTACAATAATGTTGTCATCAATATCAGCAGAAGAACGCATATTAGATATCATATTTTTTTCTTTTAATTCCTCATATAATAATGAACTTGCAGAAAAATTACACTTCAAAATCAATGACAAATAATAATTTAATTCAATATCTTCAATATCTTTATATTTTTCTCTATCTATTTTATACGAAATAATAGCTTTAGGTATTTCTACTCTATTATCAACTATTTCTACTAAACTTTTTTCTACTTCTAAAGGTTCCTTATGATGTATCTTTTTCACATTATATTTTTCGAATCTTTTATTATTTTGATTACTTCTAACAGTTTCAATTACATCTTTAACTTTAAAATTACCAGTAACAACTAAAAACATATTACTAGGATTATAAAACACCTTATGAACTAGTTTTACTTCATCTAAAGATATTCCTTTAACATCTTCCTCTTCCCCAACTATCATTCTATCTTTTTTATTTCTAATAAATAAAGCTTTTTTACCTTCTAAATATATTCTTCTATTAATATCATTCTTGTCTCTTCTAACCTCTTCAATTATTATTCCTTTTTCTTTCGCAATAGTTTTTTCTGTAAAATAATCATTTTGAACATAATCCAACAAAAGGTTTAAATTCTTTTTAATATTATTTGAGCCATCTACTTCATATACAGTTTGATCATAAGATGTATATGCATTAATATAAGAACCGTATTTTTTAAACAATTCTTCTGCTGATACATCATCTGATATTTGAAAATTAACATGTTCTAAAAAATGAGCAATCCCATCACTTACTTTATATTCTTTTTTGCCTATTTTAAACTCTGTATCGACAGATCCATATTTACAAACAAAATTTAAATAATAAGTAGAAATTTTATTATTAGGAAGCATATAAATCGTTAGCCCATTTTCTAAAGTTTCAACATATAAAGTTTGATCTACTTTTTTTAAATTAATTATTTCCATCTTCATCATCCCCACAAAGTAGAAAAACCATATTCTTTTTTACTTTTTTAGCAACTTTAATTATATCTTCTTTTGTTACTTTTTCTAACAAACTAATTCTATCTTCTATTTCATAGTTTTCACAAAAGTCAATATAAAACCTATAATTTAAAGCACTTTCAGAACTATTTGTTATATTCTTAAAAGCATTTTTTAAAGCTTTTACACTATCTTTTATATCACCTATAGTAAAATCGCCATTAATCATTTCTTCTAAGCATTCATCAATAAGCTTCATACACAATTCTTTATCTTTTTTATTAATTCCTGCATATATATACAAATAATTATCATAACAATTAATAGCTGAATATATAACATAACATAAAGAATGCTTTTCTCTTACTTTATCATATAATTTAGAAGTCAATCCTCCAGCGCCAAATATATAATTAAATATTATAGCATCTATATTCTTTTCTTTTTTCGAATCCAATTCTAAATTATAAAATATAACTAAAGTATCTTGTTTAACAGAGCTCTTTTCTTCTAAATAAAGAACTTCTTTTCTTTCCTTATTATGAATATATAGATTATTATTATTCTTATTTATTTTTATTCCTTTAAAGTATTTATTAACACAATTAACTATTTGTTTTTTATTTATATTACCAATTATATAAATATAACATTCCGTATTATTTAATAGTACATCATACTCTTTTTTTAAATCACCAATTGTAAGTTTTTCTAATTCTTCTAAATATCCATCAATTGTTATTCCTGTTAATGATTCTTCCCCAAAAATCATTACAGATCTTTTAATTGCATATTCTGCAGGAGATTCTTTAAGTGATATTAAATAATCTCTATAATTATTTTTACATATTTCAAAAGCTTTTTTACTATAATCTCCATTATCAAAATTAGGATTAAAAATTATTTCCGAGAACAGTTTTACAACTTCATCCATATAATTCTTATCACAATATTTAGGATTTAAAAAATATAAATCATATTCATGAAATAGATTTTCTCCTATCTTAAATATTTTCCCATAAATATTTGAATTATATAAATACTCAAGTTTATTACGTAATTCCCTCCTCGTAGGATAATTATATGAACTATATACTAAGAAATCTAAGAGTAAACTATTACAAGTTATAGTATTAACTTTTAACTTTTCTTTAAATACAAATTGTATTTGACAATTTTTAAAATTATTAGTCTTTATATAATTAATAGTATAATTATCTAACTTTATAATTTCACCTTTCATAAAATCGCCTCGCTCATATATTATATTAAAAAAGTAACAATATTTCTACTGTTACTCATTATATTCATTACCTACATTTATTAAATTACTAACTTTATCATCTATCTTTTTTATCTTACCAGAATATTTATATAAATCTCCAGACATTTCCATCTTATTATAATCTTTTATATAATAAATTTCTTTATCGCGTACATATTGATACTTACTAACATCTTCATCTATCAACTTAGGTTTTCCACCCTTCGAAAAATAAAGATCTCCACTATTACCACTATAGTTTTTAAAATAATATATTATCTTACCATCATTACTTACTTTTAAATTATTAGCAATTACATCACTATCAATCTTTTTAGCTTTATAGGAATTAGTTATATACAAAGTTCCTAATCCTTTTTTTGTTGAATCCGCAAGAAAGACAAAACCCTTTTCTGTTTTTCTAAATGATAAGGATTCTACATCACTAATAACAGTTCTACTCTTACCTACTTTAGCTCCATTTATTCTCGCAAACATTAAATCATTATCTTTATTAATATAATAAACTGCACTCCTATTATTAATAAAAACATAATTTATATTATTTTTCAAATCTTTTTCAATAACACTTGCTTCTTTTGTTCCTTTTTGAAAATATAAAGAATACTTCTTATCATATTTACTATAAACAATTTCTTTGTTTTCAACATCTACAGTTGCTACATCATAAATATCATTAGCAACTTTATTACTCTTAGTTCCATCGTAATAATATAATGTACTATCTAAAGTAAGATAATAGAATTCTTCTAAATCATCAGATGCATAATAAGCACTAACATCTTCATCTATTTTTGTCGTATCTTCATTTTTAAGATTATATAGCTTTAAAGTCTTATTACTATCTAAATATATTAATATCTTATTATTTAATAATGTTAGTTCTCTTCCAAAGTTATCATCAATCTTCTTAACTTCTTCTTTATTATATTTCAAACTTCTTTTACATAGTTTACCATCTTTTAAATAAATAACTTCATCATCTGTTACAGCTTTTACTTCTTTAATATCGGAAACTATTTTCTCATTCTTTTTATAATTATAAACATATAAATTATCATCTTCATCTACAGAAACAATATACTTATCATTAGGACTAAAATAATATTTTTTTACATTCCCCATAATTTTAATAGTTTCATCTTTTTTATTTGCTTTATACAAATATAAAGAAGAATTTTTAACAAATAAAACATACTTATTTGTTTTATTAGCATATAAAACATCTTTAATACTATCATTACTTGATAAAGAAACAGTTTTATCTTTTTTATTAATTAAAACTAACTCCCCACCTTTTTTATTATATATCATAGGATAATCAGTAACTTTCTTATTAAAAAAGATACTCTTTATAAGAAAAAACATTAGTATTATCGTAATTATAGCCACAAAAACTCTAATACTAGTAAGTAAACTTCTAATATTATTATTATTTAATTCAAACTTTTTAAACACTGATTCTTTTGTTTTCGTTTCTCTTTTTTTATTCATATTTATTACCTTCCCTATTAAAATTATAGTTCATATATTTAAATACTTCAATCACTTTTTATTAAGACACACCTTATATTCTTTAACAATATAATCATCTGTCATACCCGCTATATAATCAATAACTTTTCTAGCATTACTTGTATTAGATATATACTCTTCAGACATTTTATTTAAAAATACCATAAATATATTACTATCTATATTATTTTCTTCTACATCTTTAAGCGATACATCAAAGACAGTATTAAACACTTCATTATAGAATTCTAACATTTCAATACTATTAGCTTTACTATAAATATGTTCATAATTGAACTTTTTAAGCTCTTTTACAGCATTAAACACTTCCGAACTCATTTTCAAATATTCTTTATCTAAGCTATTAGTTAGTAAGTCTTTAATTATAGTATCTATAATTTGTCCATTTGTACAACCTAATACATTACGTATTTCTAGAGGAATATCTTCCTTTTTTATCATCCCAATTCTTATTGCATCTTCAATATCTCTACCTATATAAGCGATAATATCACTTACACGAACTACACACCCTTCTAAGGTCATTGGCACTAGTTTTTTCACAGCAGAAGGATCTACATAAGTATTATTATATTCCATTAAGAATTGTTCCTTAGTTTTACGAGAAGGATGATATTCTTTTAATTCAAGTTCCCCATTATGACATAAAATTGCATCTAAAACCTGTACAGTTAAATTGCAACCAACTCCATAATTTTCTAATACCATTAATTGTCTTACACTTTCAACATTATGATTAAAATAGCCTTCTCCAACTTTTAAACTTATTTCATTTAGAATTTTTTCTCCTACATGACCAAATGGTACATGACCGATATCGTGACCTAAAGCTGCAGCTTCTATTAAATCTTCATTTAAACCTAATGCCCTACCAATTGTTCTAGCCACTTTAGAAACCATTTGGACATGAGTCATACGTTTACTTACATGATCGTTATCATTAAAAGTAAATACCTGTGTTTTATCCATATATCTATTATATGATAAAGAATATATTATTCTATCGATATCTCTAAAAAAAGGAGTTCTTATATCTTCTTCCTGCAAAGAAAACCTTATTGCATCATCATCTTTTGTTGCATAAAAAGATAAATAATTATTTTTATTTTGCATATTCTTCTTTACTTTATCAATGTCCATACTATACCTCCATACACCATTTTAAATATATCATTTATTAAAAAGAAAAAAAAGAATTATATAAATATAATTCTATAAATATTTCTTAAAATTCTTGAACTCTGAACCAATTTCCAAATCAGTTTCTGATAATTCTTTAAATAATTCTTTTTGCTTTTTATCAAGTTTATTTGGAATAACAACATCTAAAACGACATACATATCTCCATGTCTAGAAGAACTAGGATCCTTAACTCCTTTACCTTTCATTCTAAGTTGCTCTCCGGATTGACTACCAGCATCAATATCTAGAATGACACTACCAGTTAAAGTAGGTACTTCCTTTTTACATCCTAGAACTGCTTCTGTAATCGTTAAAGGTACATCTATATATATATCATTACCTTTTCTTTCAAATAGAGGATGATCCTTAACAACAAATTCTATATAAATATCACCATTAGGTCCCCCATTATAGCCAGCAGCGCCCTTTCCAGTAATGCGGAGTTGATGTCCGGTATTAACTCCTTCAGGTATCTCTATTTCTATTTCTTTATTTTTAATAACATGTCCTTGACCATTACACTTTTTACATACATTTTTATATGTCTTACCTTTACCATTACAATCAGGACAAGTTGTTTCACTTTGAAAAACACCAAACATCGTTCTTTGTTGTTGAACAACTCTTCCATTACCTCCACAGGTAGAGCAAGTAGCTTCACCATCTCCACCCTTACCATTACAAGAATCACATTCAGAATCTAAATCAAGACTAATAGTTTTTTTACAGCCAAAAACTGCTTCTTCAAAAGTTAAATTAACTTTTACCAAAGAATCTTTACCTTTTGCAGGACGATTTCTTGAACTTCTTCTAGATGAACCACCAAACATTCCTGATCCAAAAATATCATCAAATATAGAACCTAAATCAATATCATCTGCAGAGAATCCTCCAAATCCATTGAATCCACCGAATCCTCCGCCACCAGTGCCATCAAAAGCAGCATGGCCAAATTGATCATATTGTTTCCTCTTTTGTTCATCTGACAAAACAGCATATGCTTCTCCAATTTCTTTAAACTTCGCTTCATCACCAGTCTCTTTATTATCTGGATGATACTTTTTAGCTAACTTTCTAAAAGCACTTTTAATTTCTGCTGTACTAGCACCCTTAGTAAGGCCTAATACTTCATAATAATCTTTCTTTGCCATGTTTACTCTTCACTTCCTGAAATAGTAATATTATCAACAAGTAAAGAAGGAGAAGACGAAACCATATCAAACTCTTCTAAATCACTTCCTACTTCAATAACATTATTTAATAATTCATTAATATTAGTCGATAGAATAATCATATTTAATGATTTTACAATTTTTCCATCTTTAACCATTTTGCCTTTAGCTTGTAAAGAAATATCACCAGTTATATGATTAATACCAGCATGCAAACCTTCTACATCATCAATTATTACTCCGTTATTTAACTTACTAACCAATTCTTCAAAAGAGCATTTTCCTTCTTTAATATGATAATTAACAAGTTGGTTACTATTACCAGTAGGTTTAGTATTACTCTTATAAGCATATTCTAAGTTATTTAAAGAAAGCTTAAATACACCATCTTTTACTATTTCTTTATTATATGTTAAAGTTCCCTCTCTATCAAAATACTTATTTACTATAAACTTCGGATTAACAGGTTCTTCTAATATTGTTATTTTATCAGAGAAAACTTTTTTACCAAGTTTACCTTTCAAAAGAGATAAGTTCATAAAAATATTTTTTTCCAAAAACATATCAGCCATAGTTTTTAGTATACTATTTACAACCTTATTTGTTAGTAAAACAGTATATTTATTCGTACTAATAGATGTAGCAGAAAATTCTAATTCTAAATCTTTAATAGCTTCATCCATTTTCCTTTTTATTACATCTATATCAAAGTCTAAGCCATAATACGACACATCTCTAGTTTTAACAACCCCATTCTTAGACATACTAGCAGAGGCATATGCTTCAACACAACTATATCCATCTTCTAAATGGTGATTTTCATTATCAATTATAGTTTGCGATATTTCTACCTGAGCAATCGAATTAACATTCAAAATATCAGGATATTTCTCTTTATAACTATTTAAACTTAATAAATCTTTTTTTATTTTATTATAATCATATTCTATTTTTCTAATATCATTATTCTGATAATCATTTTCACATAATCTATCTAAATTATCATTATCAATTATACAACCAATATTTTTAATATTCGTTATAATACCATCTATATCTTTAATACTTTTATAACTAAGAACTATTTTCTTTTCATTATATATTGCTTTTAAAGTATACGTTTTATTATTATCAATATAAAACTTTCTTAAATTATCATTTAATACTTCTATAGTAGCAATATTCTTAATAGAAGTTAGAACTTCCAAATTAATGCCATTTTTTTTAGCTTCTTTAATTAACTTATTTACCATCATCTTCACCTCCAACTAAAATACTAGATACTTTAATAGTTGGTTCTCCTATTGTTACAGGAATACTACCAGATGAAGCTCCACAAAATCCTGGAGAATATTCCAAATCACTACTAACCATTTCAACATTTTTAAGTATTGATAAAGTATTACCTATCAAACTAGCACCTTTTACACACTCTGCTATTTTACCATCTCTTATCATATAAGCCGTATTACAAGCAAAGTTAAAATCTCCCGTTTCAGGATTAACGGATCCCCCGCCTAATTCCATTGCATATAATCCAAAGTCAATACTTTTTATCATATCATCAATACTATCATCTGAAGGAAGCAAATAAGTATTATTCATTCTTGATACAGGTGCATAATGATAATCTTGTCTTCTTGATGAACCAGTAATTCCCATTTTTAACTTCCTATCATTTATTTCATCATTTAGATAACTAACTAGTACTCCTTTTTCTATTAACACATTCTTTTGAGTATAGTTTCCTTCATCATCAATTTTAGTTGAGCCCCATAATCCATCAATAGTACCATCATCAATAATAGTTACTTTTTCACTAGCTATTTTCTCACCTATTTTACCTGCTAAAACACTTTGATTGTTTGCAGTAGCTTCGGCTTCCATAGCATGACCACATGCTTCATGAAATATAACAGCACCAAAACCAGGGCCTAAAATAACTGGCATTTCTTTACCGATACATTTACTAGCATATAATTTATCTAAACCAAATTTAAGCATGTTATCAAGTTCTTTATCGATATTCTTATCTAACAATTCCAAACCAGCATTTGATCCCCATTGAAAAGACGATTTTGCAGACTTATCTTCATCTTTAAAAGTTACATCTACATACATCCTTGTATTATATCTTTTTTCTGATCTATTAATACTCATATAATTAGAAATATTAACATTTTTATCATACTCAACTAGTATCAATTCTACTTGAACAATTCTTTTATCTAGTTTTCTTATTCTACTATCCAACTTTTTTAAATAATCTTTTATTTTATCTTCACTATATTCATCATATTTAATAACTATTTTATTATTATATTTTTTTTCATCACCTAGGATAATATCTTTATATAAAACCTTAGAATTTACATTCTTTTTCAGTTCATTTGAAAGCTTTAAAATTTCTTCTTTATCATCAGTAGCTATTGACGCATAATATACTTCACTATCCTTAGCTATTCTAAGTCCATAACCTTCACTTTGAATAAAACCTATACCATCCAACTTAGAATCTATATAAGTATATCTTTTATAAGTTTCCTTCTCTTCATATATTTCTGCAAAATCAGCTCCAGTTGACAGCATATTATTAAGTATTCTTTCTTTAAAACTCTTATCCATACTTTCCTCCTTGTTTTAAGTATTTTTTAACGAAGAGAAAAAGGGAGTTTCAATACAACTCCTATTTTTCTTCGTAATTAGCTTCTTGGACATTATCATCACTATTATTATCTGATGAAGAATCTCCACCTTCAGCTTGTTTAGATTTTGCAGCTTCTTCATAAGCTTTAGTAGCTAAAGCCATAGCTTTTTCTTGTAATTTATCTTTAGCTTCTTTAATATCATCAATATTATCTTTTTCTAACGCTTCTTTTACTTTTTTAATTAAATCTTCTGCTTCTTCTTTATCTGAATCAGAAACCTTATCACCTAAATCTTTGATAGCTTTTTCAGTTTGGAATACTAATGAATCAGCTTCATTTCTAACTTCTGCTTCTTCTTTACGTTTTTCATCAGCTTCTTTATTAGCTTCAGCTTCCTTAACCATTTTATCAATTTCTTCATCAGTTAAGTTAGTTGAAGATGTAATTGTAATGCTTTGTTCTTTTCCTGTACCTAAATCTTTAGCTGATACATTAACAATACCATTAGCATCTATATCGAATTTAACTTCGATTTGTGGAATACCACGTGGTGCAGGAGGAATACCTGTTAATTGGAAGTGACCTAAAGTTTTATTATCTTGAACCATTGGTCTTTCACCTTGTAAGATATGAATATCAACAGCAGGTTGATTATCTGCAGCTGTACTAAATACTTGGCTCTTGCTAGTTGGAATAGTTGTATTCTTAGGTATTAATACAGTCATTACGTTACCAAGAGTCTCAATACCTAATGAAAGTGGTGTAACATCTAGTAATACTAAATCATTAACTTCTCCAGTTAATACACCACCTTGAATAGCAGCACCCATTGCTACACATTCATCAGGGTTAACACCTTTAGATGGTTCTTGTCCTAATTCTTTTTTTACTAATTCTTGAATATATGGTATACGAGTAGATCCACCAACTAGTAATACCTTATTAATATCACTTGGTTTTAATTTAGCATCCTTTAATGCTGTTTTAACAGGTCCAAGAGTACTTTCAAATAAATCCATATTTAATTCTTCAAACTTACTTCTTGTTAAAGATACTTCCAAATGTAATGGTCCTCCATCATTTTGAGCTATAAATGGAATACTAATTTGTGCAGTTGTCATACCAGACAAATCTTTCTTAGCTTTTTCAGCAGCATCTTTAATACGTTGCATAGCCATTTTATCTTTAGAAAGATCTACACCATTATCTTTCTTAAATTCAGATACTAAGTAATCCATTATTCTTTGATCGAAATCATCTCCACCTAAATGGTTATTACCACTAGTAGATTTAACTTCAAAAATACCATCACCTAGTTCAAGAATAGATACATCGAATGTACCTCCACCTAAATCGTATACTAATACTGTGTGAGTATTATCTTGTTTATCAATACCATATGCAAGAGCTGCAGCTGTAGGCTCATTAATAATACGTTTAACATCTAAACCAGCAATTTTACCTGCATTTTTAGTTGCTTGTCTTTGTGAATCATTAAAGTATGCAGGAACTGTAATAACAGCTTCAGATACTTTTTCACCTAAATATGCTTCAGCATCACTCTTTAATTTCATTAAGATTTTAGCAGATATTTCTTCAGGAGTATATTTTTTTCCATCAATTTCTACTTTATCTTTAGTACCCATTTTTCTTTTGATAGAAGAAACAGTATTATCTACATTTGTTACCGCTTGTCTTTTAGCAGTTTCCCCAACTAGTTCCTCTCCATCTTTCTTAATAGCAACAACTGAAGGTGTAGTTCTATTTCCTTCTGGATTTGGTATAACATGTGCTTCTCCACCTTCTAAAACAGCAACACATGAATTTGTTGTACCTAAATCAATTCCTATAATTTTTCCCATATATATTTCCCTCTTTCTTATTTACTTACTTTTACCATAGCATGTCTAATAACTTTGCCTTTATAGGTATATCCTTTTTGTAATACATCAATTACCATATTTGATTCAATACCAGGAGCTTCTTCAACTAATACAGCTTCCATAGTATTTGGATCAAAAGGTTTATGTAAACAATCTATCACTTCAACTTCATATGATTTTAATACATCACTTAAGTTTCCATATATCATCTTAAATCCACTTAAGAATTTACTAACTTCATCAAGTAAATTAGTATCATCCATACTAATAGCTCTTTCGAAATTATCTAATGTAGGTAACAATTTCTTTATTAAGTCTTCACCTTCATACTTAAGTAAATTTTGAACCTTTTCTTCATTTCTGCGCATCATATTTTGCATCTCTGCACTTATACGCAAAACCTTATCATTTAATAAGTTGTTTTCATCTTTCAACTTCTTAATTTCTTTTTCTAACTTTATCTTTTGATGATCTTCTTTTTTATTGAAAATCCCTTTTTTTTGTTCTTCTTTATTATGTACTTCTTTCTTTAGATTAGTTTCATTAGCTGCTTCAACTTTCTTTTCTTCTTTCATTTTTTCACTCATTCTTTCTCTTCTCCAACTCCTTATTAATAAACTCTAACAAACCAAACACTTTATCATATTCCATACGTTTTGGTCCAACAATAGCTATCGTTCCTTCCTCGCCATTTAAATTATAACGAGTTTTTACTACTGTTACATTAGAATCAAACTTGCTTTCATCCCCAATATAAACATTTATACCATCATTTATACTTTCGATATTCTTAACTAAGTTTTCATCCTCAAATTTATTAATAATATTCTTAATTTCTTCAACATTATCATATTCCGGCTGCTTTAACATATTACTTTTCCCTGAAAAGAAGATGTTCGTACTATTCTTAGTAAAATCATTAAAAGCATCATAAAATATTTCATAAACAGCTTCATATTGTTTAATTCTCTTACTAATAATAGGTTTAACTTCAAGCTCCAATCTTTCTGACACCTCATCTATTGGTGTACCAATTAAAAGCTTATTTATTATTTCAGAAGTTTTAACTAATTCATCTATAAATATATAATCAGGAATTCTAAAAGTTTTATTTTCTACTATTCCCTTATCAGTACAAACCAAAGCAACTACTTGATTATTATCTATTGGAACAATACTAACTTGCCTTAAAGTATTTTCTTTAGAACTCTTACCTAATACAACACTTGTATAATTAGTAATCTCACTAATAATCTGCATACACTCTTGAATAGTATCACTTATTTGTAATTCTTGATTATGAAAAATAGTTTGTAGTTTTAACATCTCTTCACCATTCAACTCTTTAGGTTTCATAAGATTTTCTACATAATACTTATAACCTTTTTCAGATGGTATTCTTCCACTAGATACATGATTCTTTTCTAAATAACCTAATTGCTCTAGAAAAGCCATTTCATTCCTTATCGTAGCAGAAGATAAATTAAACTTATCACACAATCCTTTACTACCAACAGGTTTGATAGTTTTTATATAAGTCTCTACTATCTCTTTTAGCAGTTCTTTTTGTCTTTCATCCATAAAATCACCACCATTAGCACTGGTAACTTTTTAGTGCTAAATTCATTATAACAAAAAATTAGCACTTGTCAATAGAAAATGCTAATTATATAAAATATAAGTTAAAAGTGCCATATTATGATATAATATATATAAGAAAATGGTGATAATATGACAACAAAAAAGAAAAGAAAAAAAAGATTAAGACTTAGATATGAAGGGGTAAAATTTCTGACATATTTTATATTTTTTTTACTTCTTTTTATATACACTATCACTAATTCAATAAAAATTTATTCCTTTTACCAATATAAAAAAACCGACGAATATAAAATAAGAACAATGGGCTATAGTTTAGAAGAAACTAAAGATTTTTTAAAAATAATCGATGATGACATCAAAGAATTCTTATTAACAAATCCCAAAGAAGATATTTATTATTCTATTACCCAAGAAAAATATTTTTTACCAAAAAACTACATAAAATATATAGAATATCAAAAGAGTAATCAAAACTTATCACTTAAAGATATAATTGCAATGGTAAACGTTCATTCAAGTGAAGGATGGTATAATAATACTTACAAAACTGATATGTCCAAAAAAAATTTAATATTAGTAAACAAATTTTATCAACTAGAAGAAGGATATCAAAGAGATGATCTTGTAGAAATTCCTTTACAATATTCTTATGATGATAATAAAGCTGCTAAAGAAGTAGTCGATAAATATATAGAAATGCATAAAAAAGTTAAAGAAGAATTAGGTATTCATCTAATGGTTAATTCATCATTTAGATCATATGAAGAACAAAATGAAATATACAAATCTTTTCGTAGTAAAGGTGAAGCATATGCTGACGCATACGCAGCAAGGCCAGGTTTTTCTGAACATCAAACCGGTTTAGCTATCGACATTACATCAACAGCTCATCCTTATAGTAAAGACTTTAAAGAATCAGAAGAATTTGAATGGTTAAAAAACAACTGCTATAAATATGGTTTTATTCTAAGATACCCTGAAGGAAAAGAAAAAATTACTGGTTATAGCACTGAAAGCTGGCATTTTAGATATGTTGGAGTAGAAAACGCTACAAAAATATTCAAAGAAGGTATTACATTAGATGAATATTATGCTTATTTCATAGAAAAATAAATAGATATTATTCTAAAATAATATCTATTTTTTAAACTCTATCAATGATTTTCTTAACTAAAATACCTGTTCCTAAATCATATTCAATACGACTACCATCAACATTTTCTTTTCTTGTTAAATTAGTAACAGAAGGTAAAAAATAACCAAACTTTTTTGTTTGGTTATTATTTATTAATTATCATTGAATAATCAGCACCTGCTAAGTTTCTTTCACTCTTCTTCAAATCATTCTTTACATATACTTCATCATCATTAACTTTAACTATTATTTTTCCATTCTCTTCATTTGAAGAAACACTATTAATAGCTACATAACTATTTTCAAACATAGTTCTAACAGCATACGAGTCAAAAACTTTAATATTATATACGTCATTAACAACTAACAAACCAGCCCCTGCAAAACTATAATCTGTAGCATTTTCAAATACTAAATTACCCTTAAAATCATATGCTTCAAAGCTTTGATCTTTTTTTACTATTAACATTTCTCCATCATAAGCAACAATAGGGCTATTAAATTCCTTAGAATAAACAGAATTATTTTTTACATCTATAATAACCCAATCCTCACCTTTTCTAGCTGCGAAAAAGTTTTGACTATCTATTTTCTCTCCAGTTGGAACAAAAATACCTATATAATCATAATCAAAACTAACCATATCTACAATCTTATCACCATTAAATCTAATAACTCCCCACTTACCATTTTCATCCTTAGCAATAAAAGTTTGTAATTCATTTTTATTATAATTTTTAATAGCTTGATACTCCTTTACTACTTTACTTGTAGTAAAATCATAAACCTTAACTCCACCATCTCTATGAAGAGTTTCATCCTCAGCGTCATCATCGAATAACAAGACAAACCTATTATTAATAATCTTCCTAATTTGATAATCTTGTGAAACATCCACTGCTCTTAAATCATATAAAGCATCATCAGTATATCCATATACATAGCCACAAGAAGAATGTGAACACTTATAAGTTCCTACAACACTACCACCACTTTTAATATTTAAAACTCCATCATTAAACTCTTTTTCTTCTTCAGTACGCATGTTTTCTTCAGTAACGCTACTAGTTTCATTAACAAAACTAATAAACTTTGCAACTCCTCCAACAACACCAAATATAAAACAAAGGGCACAAGAAGCAATCATAACTATTAGAGCTATTCTCTTATTGTTCTTCTCCTTAGCTTTAATATCATTTCCTTCCACTTATATCACCAACTAACTAATATTACTCCCCTGTTTTCTCTTTATCTTCTGGTTTCCCAGTATTTTCAGAAGGCTCTTCTTTTTCTTTATTGCTTTCACTTTCAACCGGTTCAGCAGTTTTCTCCTTAGCAACTACATCTTTATACTCTGTTCCGTCAAATACAGAAATTACAAAAGTTCTTGCTTTACCATCAGTTGTAGAACTTACCTTAAATGCCGGATTTTCTGTACGACAATAGGTAGAAGAACCTAAAGCAACGGAATCTTTTAATAAAGAATATCCCTCAAATGTATATAACATAACTCTATTATTCTTATCTACTCCAGCATAGAAAGTATCATATATTTGAACATATTTCAAATTAGAATCTATCACTGTACCATCACTACTCAAAACATCATAATTAGTTCCTTTTATTTTAACCAAATCTAAATCCTTTGAATAGCCTCTAATCTTATATTTATACTCTGTTCCATTACCGCCAAGTATAATCCATTTATCACCTTGTGTCTTAGCTATAAATCGATTTCCTTCCCTCTCAATATGTTTATATTCAAAAGGATAAACTGATTGAACGCCATTAACTCCGACACTTATAATACCAAACAATCCTTTTTTATTAACAGCAACAACATTAAAGTCGCCTGTAGTTAAAACAAAATTATTATCATTATGAGGTGTATAAGTATTAACTTGTGTATAAGTAGACTTAGCTTTATTCTCAACTAAGTCATATAAAATAATATTCTTAGCACCATCTTGTACAAATACAAATCTATTATTAAACATTGGAACAACACTACGTCTATTTTCTTCACCAACACTCATCATATCATTATCTTCAAAAATCGAATCCATAGCTGGCATACAATTAGATAACGTTGGATTATTAGTAGTTACATTATTTACTACACTACACTTATAACTACCAGCAACATTAGTTTTTGTTTCATCTGTATAAAAATACAACAAACCATCAAAATAACTATAATACTTCAAAGATTTATTTAAAGTTCCTTCTAATATATTAATAGAAACATTCTTATCTTCTTCATACTTTTTCGTATAAGGCATTATTTCAATTGTATTCTTTTGAACAGTAGGTTTAAACGATAACATTGTCTTTTTTAACTTACCACTCTCATCATACATATATCCAGGTACATAATCGTTATTCTTTAAAGAAATTCCAACTTCATTATACTTAGATCCTTCATTATCTCTAACATATAACATATTCTTATCATCAACAACAAATATATATTTATCACTAACTGTAGCAAAGCGATAATTTTCTAGTATGGTATTATTCTTTGAGTCAATAACACTATATTTATCATTTTCACGAACAACTAAATAATTCCTGTTATAGTATTTTACTTCCCCAGTAGTTGATAGATTACTACTTAACATCTTACCAACTTTATTTATTATCACATAACCTTTTCCATTTTCCCCTACAAGCTCATCGGTACCATCAATCATATATAATTTATTATACATTGGTGATATCACAATATTTAAAGTATCCTTAAATTGATATAAACCATATTTAGAATTAGTATCTTTTAATATTAAGAAATTTCCATCAAATGCCTTAGTATCTAAATATTCACCTTTTTCTTCTTTAGCACTCAAAGAATATAGAATAGTCTTTCCATCATCATAGATAAACACATAATCATCGTTATAAACAGGCATTCTTTCAATCTTGTCTTTTCCCTCAGAATCAAGTACTCTTGGAACATCTAAAGATTCACGATAAGTATTTATAGCAACATAACACTTATCCTCATCTTTATCCTTACATTCATAAACACCAAGTTCATCGTCTTTAGAAGATAAAATATGTAATTTACCCTTCTTATAATAATAATTATCAACTATATTAATAGTTTCTTCTTTCTTCTTTTCCTCTTTCTTCTCGTTATTCTTATTACCTTTACCAAATAACATAATTAATAAAATAATAAGAATAATCATTATTAATATTCCACTAACAATAAAAATAATTTTTTTCTTCTTAGATAGTTTTTTCCATTTAGCTAATAAGCCTTCTTTGTTATTATTAGACTCATCTACTTCTTTATTTTTCTTTTCCTCTTCTAATAGTTTCTCAGCTTCATTAATATTCTTTTCTGTTAAAGCTTCTTCAGCGTTTTCCAAAGCCTCTTTTTCCTCATCACTTATTTCTATTAGTTCTTTTAATTCCTTAGTATCAGTATCTACCATTTCTTCTTCATTCTCTTCCAAATTAGTAGATAATTCATCTTCATAATCTTTATATTTTTCTGCTCTAGACATCAAAGCAGATTCATTTTCTTCATTTTCAAAATCATCATTTATTATTTGAATAGGTTTAGTATCATCTAAATCAGATTTTTTCCTCATAGCTTTTACCTCTCTTACTATTCAATATTATAATTTATTTTCCCAAAAAAGAAAAGGAAAACTACTATTTTTCCTTTTCATCACTACTAGCCTTTTTCCCAGCTATTTTTTTCATATTTCCTAATATATTATAATGCTCTCTAACTTTATATTCTAAATCATCTCTAACATCAGTATGTTCTCTCAAATAATTCTTAACATTTTCTTTACCTTGCCCAATCTTCTCTCCATTATATGAATACCAAGCACCACTTTTATCTAACAATCCAATATCAGCTGCAATATCAATTATATCACTTTCCTTAGAAACACCTGTGCCATACATTATTTCCACTTGAGCAGTTTTAAATGGTGGAGCAACTTTATTTTTTACAACTTTAATATTTGTTCTACTACCGATTACTTGATCACCCATCTTTATACTCTCTGCTTTCCTAACTTCCAATCTAATAGTGGAATAAAACTTTAAAGCTCTTCCTCCTGGAGTAGTTTCCGGATTACCAAATATAATACCTACTTTTTCTCTTAATTGATTAATAAATATAGCTGTTGTTTTTGTTTTTTGAAGAATACCAGTAATTTTCCTCAACGCTTGACTCATAAGTCTAGCTTGTAATCCAACATGAGAATCTCCCATTTCTCCCTCAATTTCTGCTTGTGGTACTAAAGCTGCAACAGAATCTATAACTATCAAATCAATTGCTTCACTTCTAATAAGAGCTTCACATATCTCTAATGCTTGCTCTCCTGTATCAGGTTGCGATAACAATAAGTTATCGATATCTACTCCTAACTTTTTAGCATATACCGGATCAAGTGCATGTTCAGCATCAATAAATGCCGCTCTTCCTCCCGTCTTTTGTACTTCTGCAATTGCATGAAGAGCAAAAGTTGTTTTACCTGAAGATTCAGGGCCATAAATTTCAACTATTCTTCCTTTAGGATATCCTCCAACACCAAGTGCAATATCTAATGCTATTGATCCAGAAGAAGTAGTTTCAATATTCATATGGCTATCTGAACCCAACCTCATTATCGATCCTTTACCAAATTGTTTTTCTATATCTAATAAAACTTGTTCTAATACTTTATCATTACTACTATCTTTTACCATAATTTCCTCCTTGTACATCACAAGATAATTTTATAATATCTATTTAACGTTTGTCAAGACAAAATAACAAACATTTGTTTTGGTACAATAATTATCAATAAAAAAAAGATTTATAAATAAATCTTTCTTCAAAATATTTTTTTATACTTCAGAGAAGATAAAATCTTTATTAACTAAATAATATTGACAACCAGAGATAATACTCATAACAGTTGCAACAAATACAAATAAATAATCTATTCTAATTCCTTCTCCTATAAATGCAAAAGGCATATTATAGAAGAATACTAAAGTAAGACCAATCATCATACAAATAGTTTTTATCTTTCCTGGCCAAGATGCAGCAACAACTTTTCCCTTAGCTCCAGAAGCCATCTTAATAGAATCTACTATTATATCTCTAGTAATAATAATTACAGGAACAGCTAGTGGAATAAACTTATCATAAGCAAGAATTATTAATACTCCATTAACTAATACTTTATCAGCAATAGCATCCATTACTTTTCCAAAATCTGTAACCATATTATACTTTCTAGCTATATAACCATCCAAGAAATCAGTAACTGATCCAATTAAGAATAATACTCCAGCAATAATATATTTCATTTGAACATTTTGTACTTCATAAACACTATAAGATTTAATAAGAAATTTTACATTCATATCTTCCCATGGTAAACACAATAATAACAAAACCAAAACAGATACAACTAATCTTACACAAGTAATCTTATTAGGTAAATTCATACTTTTTTTCTTTCCTTCATTTTTAGACATAATAATCAACACCTATCTTTCTATATAACTAACCATATTATTTGTACTAGTATTTCCTGTTATTTGTTTAACAGCCCATATAACAATAAATAACATTATAACAGCTATTAAAACATAAAGGATTATCCATAGTTTTCCTCTTCTTCTAATTGAATTGGTATAAGGAGAAACTACCTTTTCCTTTACTTCTTTATTTTCTTCTTTCTTCTGCTCCATTATTGCTTTTTCAATATCATCAATTGGAATTTTTGAAGTATACTCAAATAAATAATCATTAAAATCATCTATAATAGTTTTGGAATCTAACCCTAAGTATTTAGCATAATTAGTTAAATCATCTTTTAATATAAAAATATCCTTAAAACAGCCAATATTTCCATTTTCAATATTTTCGAGTACTAGAGTTTTAATCCCCAAATCGGAACTAGCTTCTTCTAAACTAACGCCAGTGTTCTCCCTTGTTGTCCGCAGAAGTTCACCTATCTCATTCAAAAATATTCACATTCCTTTCTTTAATAATAAAAAATAAAACTTAATAAGCCACGTTCTGTTCTCCTTTCGGAGCGGCAAATATTTATCTACCTATCACTAGGTCCTTTGCATCGTTCTAATTCCTAGCAAAGACTCCCCTACCAAATTTGGGTTTCTCACTCGCGGGGTTTACCACGTTCCACCCTAAGAATTACTTCTTAGACTCGTCTCTTTGGCACTTTTACATCTACTTTAATCCCATAAGGACTATTTCGAAGCCGTCAGTATAAACTGCCTAAGGTTATTTTTTCCCTTAGCACGAACACTACAACCATCACAGATTGTGTGAGCTTGGACTTTCCTCAATATACCCTAAGTATACCGCATTTGCCTAAGTTCTAATTTTTATCATCCTTATTATTATCTCCAAAAACCACCTTTTCTAACTGACTAAGTCTTCTTAATAAATCGACATTATTAACAGAAGAACCACTATTTCCATCTCTTTCTGCAGCAGAGATACTATCTTTTAACCTTCTAAGTTCATTTTTTAATCTCATATTCTCATCATTTAATAAACTTATTTCTTTTCTATATTCCTTTATCATATTATTATATTCATTATAATCTCCGATAATTTGATCTAAAAATTTATCAACTTCTTGAGGTCTAAAACCTCTAGCATCTATTTTAAAATCTTTATTTAATATATCTTCTATTGTTAAAGATATTTTATCTCCGTACATATAATTCACCCTTCTTATGTGCATAATTATAAAGCTCCATAACCTTATTTGTCAAGTTATCGAGCCGATGCCTAAAAAAGCATTTTTCTTTACAAAAAATGATATTTTTTTTACCATAAAGACTATATTTTCTATCTTTAATATAGTATAATTAATAAAGGTGATTACATGCAATATCCAAACAACATAAAGAAATCCTACAATCACATTTCTGTTAGTCATAGTAATAGAGGTATGTCTTTAGAGAACCTCTTAAATCATACTAATGACTACTATATAAAAAAAGATATTGCTTTAATATACAAAAAGCCAACACCAATAGGTGTAGCTGAAGTATCTTATAGTGATCACAAAAAACTAATTAAGAAAGCCTATTTTAAAGAACAATCAACATTAGATTACAATGGTATATATAAAGGAAAATATATAGAGTTCGATGCCAAAGAAACTCTTAATAAGACTGCTTTCCCTATTGCCAATGTACATACCCATCAAATAGATCAAATACGTGGTGTAATAAGACATCAAGGAATAGCTTTTTTAATAATAAAAATGAATAACTTTTATTATTTATTAAAAGGAGAAGATTTTCTACTATTTATAGATAATAGTAATCGAAAATCAATCCCTTACACTTATATAAAAAATAATGCTCACTTAATAAAAGAAGGATATCAACCAGCTTTAGACTATTTAAATACTGTTGATGAAATATATTTCAAAGGAGAATAAATATGAATAAAGAAAAGGGAAAAAAACTTATTACAATTAAAAACAGAGTGGCTAAAACTAGTACAAAGGCCAAAAAGAAAGCGATAGAAAAACCTAAAAAGAAGAAAAAAAGAGGCAAAATATTAAACTTTGTTTTAATATCCATAATGTTACTAGGAATTACAGTTATGGGTATTACTCTAGCCTTTTGTGCTTATATAGTTATTTCTGCTCCCGCTTTTAATACTGATCTACTATATAATAAAGAAGCAACAATTCTTTATGATAAAGATGGAAAAGAAATTGATAGAATCGGCCGAGAACAAAGAGAGCTAAAAACTTACGAAGAATTACCAGAAGTACTAATAGATGCCATAGTAGCAACCGAAGACTCAAGATTCTTCCAACATAATGGTTTTGATATAGTACGTTTTACTAAAGCAGGATTTGGGCAAATAGCCGGTCAATCAGGAGCTGGTGGAGCTTCTACTCTAACAATGCAATTAGTAAAAAACACATTCACATCAACTGAAGCTCATGGTATCGAAGGTATAATAAGAAAATTTACAGATATCTATATGGCTGTATTTAAACTAGAAAAAAACTATACTAAAGAAGAAATAATGGAAATGTATGTTAATAAACCATTTATGGGAAGTAATACATATGGTGTAGAACAAGCTTGCCAAGTATATTTTGGCAAATCAGTTACTGATATATCTCTTACTGAAGCAGCACTTATAGCTGGAATATTTAATGCCCCATCTTCATACAATCCATTCTATAGCATTGAATTATCAACTCAAAGAAGAAATACCGTACTTAACTTAATGGTAAGACACGGATACTTAACTAAAGAACAAGCACAAGACGCTAAAGATATCCCTGTTGAGTCACTACTAAATAAAAAAGAAAATGATACACAATTAAATAAATATCAATCATATATTGATGTTGTTGTTACTGAAGTACAAAAAATAACTGGTAATAATCCTTATGACGTACCAATGTTAATCTATACAACATTAGATCCTGAAATCCAAGAAACTCTTAATAAATTAAACGCTGGTGAGCTTGGATACAAATGGGTAAATGATAGAATCCAAATTGGATTAGCAATTACTAACGTTAAAGACGGTTCTATAACAGCCATAAACGGTGGTCGTAATCAAACTACTCAAAGAGCATTTAATAGAGCCTTAAGTAAGAATTACCAACCAGGATCAACTATTAAACCAATTATCGATTATGGTCCATATATTGAATATAATAATGGCTCTCCTGGAACAATCTTTTATGATATTCCATACCGTTTCTCAAACGGAACAATCATTACTAACTCAGATAATGGATATAAAGGAGCTATGACAATGCGTCAAGCTCTAGTACAATCAAGAAATATACCTGCTCTACAAGCATTCCAAGCTGTAGATAAAAGTAAAGTTGCTGAATTCGTTAAGAATTGTGGTATTGATTATTACAAATATGATAGTAAAGGTAATGTATATGATGAAACATTATATGAATCTTATGCTATTGGTGGAGGTATGGAAGTAAGCCCATTAGATATGGCTGCCGCCTATGGAACATTTGCTAGAGGTGGAACTTACATTGAACCATATTCATTTACTAAAATAATCTATGAAGAAACAGACGAAGTATACGAAAGAAAACCTGAAAAGAGACAAGCAATGAGTGCTGAAACAGCATACTTAATAAATGATATGTTAGTTACAGCTACAGAAAATGGTGTCGGCGGAAACATTAATGTTCCTGGAACTCAAGTTGCTTCTAAAACAGGAACATCAACGTATGACAAAAACATCCTAAGAGCTAACAAAGTACCAGATAATGCCTCAATGGACAACTGGGTATTAACCTACTCACCAGATTATGTTATTTCATTCCGATATGGATATGATAAACTTACTCACGATGACTGGACTGATGCTATAGCAGCAGCTATCCAAAGAAAAAAAATATCAGCTGTTCTAGCTAATAAAATTTACAAAAGAAACTCAAAATTTACAAGACCCAGCGGGGTTGTATCTAGTAAGTATGAAAAAGAATCAATCCCCCCGGAACTTCCCAGTTCCTACACCCCTGCAAACTTAATAGGTACTGAACTTTTTAAGAAAGGTACTGAACCAAGCGTAATATCAAATAGATTTGAACAACTTTCAAATCCATCAAATGTTAATGCAACAGAATCTGGAGGAAGCGTAACCATAACATGGAGCGCTGCTCCAAAACCTGAAGCAGCTGATTCAGAATACCTAAAAAAATATTTCGAAAACGCTTATGGTAAAGATCACTACAAAACATTCTATGATCGAAGAATCAACTACAACAATTCAGCTATAGGAAATATTGGCTATCAATTATATATGACAGATTCCAATGGTCAAGAAAGCGATATCGGCTTTACTGATGGAACAGTGTATACCTATAATCCTCCAACCAACGGAAGTTATAACTTCACTGTTCGTACAGCTTATAGTCTATATAAAGCAAATCAATCTTCTGGAATAACAGTAAACGTTAATGTTTCTGGTGGTCAAGATATTCCAAGTAATGTTGAAGAAAACATTGATGATGTTGATGATTCAACTGTACCTACCATTTCAATTAACAATGGAATACTATCAGGTGATACTTACAATATTTGTTTAAGCTCTCAAGACGCAGGGGGAACATCTAAAGAAATTGGAAGTATAATAAATGCTAGTTCCAATGTTGGTAATAAAAATATAAGATATGTAAGAAATAGCGGAACACCAGTTCAAGGAAACGGATTTAAAATTCAATTCACTGGTTCAGGTGGATCAACAAGAGTTAGTGTTTATGCTATTAATGGTAGTTTAGAATCATCTCATAAAAACGTAACAATATGGGATTGTAACGAATGTAATTCCGCTACAAATACATGTAAATAACAAAAAGAATCGAAAACTTAATTAAAGTTCTCGATTCTTTTTTTATCCTTACTATTACAATCTTCATAAAATAAACATCTATTACATTCTGGTTTAATAGCTTTACATATATATCTACCAAATAATACTAATTGATGATGGCTTCTACTCCATTTATCTTTAGGAATCTTTTTCATTAACTTCTTTTCTACCTTTAAGACATCATCATTTTTATAAGCTAATCTTAGTCTTTTACTTACTCTTTCAACATGTGTATCTACTGCTATAGTAGGAACATCAAATAGATTAGATAACACTACATTAGTAGTCTTTCTTCCGACCCCTGGTAACCTTTCTAAATACTCTCTATCATTAGGAACTTTACCATCACATTCATTTAGTAGTTTATTAGCTATTTCTAAGATATATCCACTCTTTTTATTATAACTACCACAAGATCTAATAATATTCTCTATATCCCTCTTATTTGCTTTAGAAAGACTATCTAAATCTTTATATTTACTAAATAATACTTTAGTACAACTATTTACTCTTTTATCAGTACATTGTGCTGATAAAACAGTTGCTATTAATAACTCATAATCCTTATTATATTCTAGCTCACATCTAGGATCAGGAAACATCTTATCTAACTTATCATTAAAACTATTTATCATCATCATTCAACCAATCATAATCCAATACTTCTTGTTCTCTCTTATCAATTATTTTATTATCCTTTTTTCTTTCTGTTCTTCGATTCTTCAAATAATCATTTACTTCTTCAGCTGATTTAAGTCCCTTCTTCTCCCATTCATATATTATTTTATCTATATATCTAAAACTAGTAACACCATTAAATATTGCTTCTTTTAAAGCACTTATAATAAGTTCTTCTTTAGTACCAGACATTAACCATCCATTAATTAAAGCAAGTTCTGTCTGTGAAAGCGTCCTTCCTAATTCTTCTTCAAACACTTTAAATATTTCTGATTCTTCAGAAGTTTCTTTCTCCTCTTCTAAATCAACTATTTTATAAATATTATCAATACTAACATATTCTTTATACTTATCATTCTCGTCCATTTTAGAATCCAAACTAACTAATCCTTTCATTAGTAAAGAATTAAAACTTTCTAAACATACTTCCGCATCTAAATTAAGAGACTCACTCATTAATTCTATTTCAAAATTATCACTATAATTATTATCTAAATACATTAAAACTAAAAACTCTGTTAAAGAAAGATCTTTTAACTTAGCTAGTTTTAACAATACATCAGTAACAACAAATTTACGTTCCTTCTTTAATCTTCCTTTTCCCACCATTAACCCACTTCTTCCTATTATTATAGATATAATTACTTATATCATTTTTTTCATTCTTTATATTCTTTTCTACTATTTGAACTAATACTTCATCATAAACCATACCAATTACTTTAGATGGTTTACATCCTAAAATATTACATATTTCATAACCAGTTATATTTATATCTTTTTTATCTTTTATAGATAATTCCTTATCCATTTTTATAATATCTCTCTTTTTATAACCTAGTATATCTCCAGCCACACTACATATATATAAACCATATTCTATAATAGAATACTTATCTATTCTACCACTATTAACTAATTTATTAATCTTATCTATATTTTCTTTTTCTTTAATAGTAAAAGGATATTCTCTAATAAAATTTATCTGGCTATACATACCACATATATCAGATACAACTTTTACTTTTTCATACTCAATACCCATATACTCTGTTAATTTTAATCTTTTTAAGTAGTTTAAACCTTTAGTTGCTTTTTTACTAACTAATATCTTAGTTAATTCTTCTTTAATTCTAGTAGTAGATAAAGTACCTACTAACTCTCTTTTCTCTAGTATAGTATCATATAATTCCTTATCTAATTTAAAATCTAATACTGTAGCAAATCTAATAGCTCTAAGCATTCTTAAAGGATCTTCTGTTAATTTTTTATTAACATCTCCAACACATCTAATAATCTTATTATCAATATCTTCTCTACCATTTAATACATCTATTATATTTCCTTCTTTACTCATACATAATGTATTACATGTAAAATCTCTTCTCTTAATATCTTCTACTAAGTTATCTATATATTTTATTTCTAAACTTCTTCTATTTCCATTATATTTTAATTCTTCTCTATAAGTAGTAATATCAAACTTATAATCATTATATGTTATTTTAACAGCTCCATAATTATTACTTACTATATTAAAATCATTAAAAATATCTACTAGTTCAACAACTCTAGCATTAGTACATATATCTATATCTTTAGTATCCTTATCAAGTAAGAAATCTCTTACATATCCCCCAACTACATATGCTTCAAAACCATTTTCTTCTATTAAAGAAAGAATTTTTACTATACTTTTGTCCACAGGTTCATCACCTTTTATATTATATCAATAATAATCAGTTCATTCAACCAAGTAAAAACAAGACTATTTGTCATATCTAGTCTTGTTTTTAACATCATTATTTAATAACTTAATAAATTCTTTTCTAGAAAGAGTTACTGTTTCTTCTGAACCACTTCTTCTATAAGAAATACTATTATCATCTACTTCCTTTTGACCAAGTATTACTAAGTAAGGTAATTTCTTAACAATAGCTTCTCTAGTTTTATAAGATAACTTCTCATTACGATCATCTAATTCTACTCTAAATCCCAATTCTTTTAATTCTTCATATACTTCTTTAGCATAATCTAAATGATATTTTTCATTAACTGGTATTACCTTAACTTGTACTGGAGCAAGCCAAGTAGGAAGATATCCTTTAGTTTCTTCCAAATAATAAGCTATAGTTCTATCAATAGAACCAAATACTGCTCTATGTAATACTACTGGAGTTTTCTTATTACCATCTTGATCTACATATTTTAAATCAAATTTCATTGGTAAACAGAAATCAATTTGACAAGTAGATAAACTAAATTCATTACCTACAGCAGGTTTTAATTGAACATCTAATTTTGGCCCGTAGAAAGCTGCTTCACCTATTTTTTCTACATAAGGCATTCCAATATCGTCCATTATCTTTCTTAAAGCATTTTCTGCTTTATCCCACATTTCATCATCTTGATGATATTTAACTTTATCTTCTGGATCTCTAAGTGATAATTCAAATCTAAAATCTTCTATTTTTAATTCTTTATATACTTCTAATATTAAATCTACAACATTTTTAAATTCAGATTCTATTTGATCAGGAGTACAAAAGATATGTGAATCATTTTGACAGAAAGTTCTAACTCTTTCGATTCCTTTTAATGAACCACTAGTTTCATATCGACAATCTCTAGCTATTTCTGCAATTCTTATTGGTAAATCACGATATGAATGAATATCATTACCATAAATAACCATATGATGAGGACAATTCATTGGACGAAGTACATATTCCTCATCTTCTACTTGCATTATAGGAAACATAGCATCTTTATAATGCTCTAAATGACCAGATGTTTTATATAAATTAACATTCCCAAGTGGTGGAGTTTGTACATGTAAATATCCTCTTTTAATTTCTTTATCCCTAATATAAGTTTCTAGTATATTCCACATTGTAAATCCATTAGGTAGATACATAGGAAGACCTCTACCTACTAAATCACTCATCATAAATATTCCTAAGTCTTTACCTATTTTTCTATGATCACGACTTGCTCTTTCCTCTAATTCTTTTAAATAATCTTCTAACTCTTCTTCAGTAGGAAAACAAACACCATAGATACGTTGAAGCATCTTATTATTGGCATCTCCCTTCCAATAAGCTCCACTAAACTTAGTTAATTTAAAATTCTTACATAATTTAGTATTCTCTACATGAGGACCTCGACAAAGATCAGTAAAATCCCCTTGCGTATAGCAAGAAATAACATTTTCTTCTTCATCCATCCTAGATATTAAATCCATCTTATATGGATCATCTTTAAACATTTCTAGTGCTTCTTCTTTACTAATTTCTTTTCTAATAATATTCTTAGCATCTTTAGCACATTTTTTCATTTCTTTTTCTATTTTAGCTAAATCTTCTTCAGTAATTTTAGCATCCCCTAAATCTATATCATAATAGAAACCTTCTTCTACTACAGGGCCTACCCAAAATTTAGCATCTGGATATAAATGCTTTACTGCTTGTGCAAGTAAATGCGCACAACTATGATTTAACTTATTTAATTTTTCATCTTCTTTAAAATTTATCATTTTTTTCTTTCTCCTCCATTTATCTCTTTTTTTTCATTAATAACTATTCCTTTTTCCCTAGCATCTATGAGTAATCTAGCAAACTCTTTACGCACAGATTCAATCTGCTTTTCAAGATTCTCTTTATCTTTGTCACCACGAACTTTTGACAATCTAAGTTCAAATAACTTTGCTCTCAACTCAGAATACTTATTATTAAACTCTTCAATAGTATGCAATGTTGTCCCTTCGGTCTCAATATCCATAAGCATCACTTCCTTTAATAATAAAAAACCACATTACTTGCAGGAGCAAATAATGCGGTACCATCCTTATTATTACTTAATTATATATAACGGCTTAATTGGCCGGGTATTATTATACCTCTCAAGAAGGAGTAACTATTAAGTACTCTATTAGTTCTCACCAACCACTAACTCTCTTAAAGAGATAATCTTAATAATCATATCTTCTCTCATCGAATTAACTAAATGATAAATCTTTTTACCTTTTTTGTCAACATTTCCAACTATATAAAATAAAAAAAGAATGGCTAGTGCCATCTTAAATACTTAAACCATTTTCAATATCAAATTTATTATTTTCATTCATCACAGGTATTCTCGTTCCATCATCTGAAATTTGATATCTAATCGGAAAACATGCTGCTTGTCTTTCTTTATTATATTCTAATATACTAGCCATTTTTTCATCTAATTCTTCTGGTGTAAATTCACCAGTTTTATCATACATTTCTCTAATTGCAGACATAAGTACTTCCCCAGAAATCATATTATTAACATGATTAATAATATACTCACCGACTTCTAACATAAATTCCTGAACATATTCATTACTTAATTCTAATTCAAATTCGAAATCTTCTAGTTCTTTATACTTTTCACTTAATTCTTTATATTTTTGTTTATCAATACTTTTAAAAAACTCTAACATTTTTTCCATAAATTTTTGAGTAGATGTTTTATTCGCTTTAAAAATGGTATTCTGTAAATATTCAATATCACCATAAATATCCGTGACATTAAAAAATTTTGATTCTAATTCTTGGTTATTTAACTTATTGACAATTGGTCTCATTCTATCAATGAATCGTCCAATATTACTAGCTGCTGTATCCATACTAGCCAAATTATAATAAACAGTACTAAACCATTCATAACTTTCTTTATCTAATGTCTCTAAAGTTTTCATAAATTCCAGTAAACTTTCCTTAAAATCTTTTACTTTTTCCAACAAATCTGTATTGGCACTTTCTATTATCTCACTCTCTTCTTTTCTCATCCATATATTAGCTTTTTCATAAAATTCTTCTAAAGAATGAACAAACAACATCTCTTGAACACCTAAAAAACTCAAACAATTATATATTCTTAAACCATTGTATTCATCCGGAGTCATTAATGCATGAACATAACTATCGTTATCCATTTCATTATCAAAAGTAGGATCAGAAATAAATACTCCATCAATATCATATTTAGGATCTATTAAATGAATCAACAAACGAGCATGTCCAGCAGTTGCATACTCTACATCATCTGGAATAACTAAAGCATCATCAGGCTCCTTTTCTAAAGTTATATCAACATTTACGGAATAATGAGACGACTTAATGCCTAATTTACTTAATAAATCTTCGAGTAAAGTTACGTATCCTACACATACCATATACTCTCCATCCATGACTTTATATAAATCTCTAGATTCAGATTTATCATCGGGATTTTCTTTATATTCTTTAAAATTTTTAGTAACATTGTATGCAAATAGAAATTTTTCTAATGGGCTCAAATTCAATGCCGGTCTTATCATCTCTATTAAACGTTTTTCATATTTTACATAATCTTTAATAGAATAATCTTCTGAATCTCCTACCCCAATTTCAATATCATAATCTAATACTTCTAAATGACTAAAAATATATTCATTAAATTCATTTTTAAAATCATAACTATCATAATCTTTAACATCAACTAAAATACTATTTCCTTTTCCTAATTCCTTCAATCTTTTAATAACTTTAAAAATATTATCAAAATCATTTGATTTAAATTCTATTTTTGCATTATCATTTAAAAATTTAATATTTTTAATTTCTTCATCAGATAAACTTCTATCTATCTTAAGATATGTACTTCCACATAAATCTTCATAAGATGAATCTAAGACAAGTTTTCGTTCTACATTATAACAAATTTTAGAATCAAACACTTCACTAATCTCTTCATCAACTTGATAAGTTTTTATTGAATCAATACTAGAAACTTTTAATATTTCATAGTCTTCTTTTGTTAATGAATACGGTTGATCATAAGAACCAAGTATCAATTCATTAATATGCGTATTTTCACTTAGTGCTTTAATAATTTCCTTTGTTATAAAAGGATCTTCCAAACTAAAAATCTTCTGGTCTACATTACGACATATTTCCGTAACTGCTGCAAATACTTTATCTTTATTAGATTCAAAATACTTGCCGTCAAATCCCAAATAATTACCAGATAAAAAATCGCCAACAACAATAGGATGTGCTGCATCAGTAAAATGCCATCTAGTATTATTATTTATTGTTGCAATAGGATCAACTTGTATGCCGCTAAAATGATAATTTTTTAAATTAGACAACAATTCTTCAATAGTTAAAGAATTTGGTTTTGTTTTATCCGAATCAAATATGTTAACATCTCTCATAGAATTCACCTATTATAAGTATAACATATAAAAAGATGATTATTCGTCATCTTCTACATAGTCTTTACATCTGCAATTTTTAAATAGAAATATAATGGGTATTCTGCCAAAATCAAAATTTTTTCTTATAGAATTTATTAAATACCTTTCATAACTAACTAATCACTACCAATTCACATTAATTATCTTACACTAATGCTGTTATAATTTATAGTTATAGCAACTTACTACATACTAATATTCATATTATCTATATCAAACTTATTAAGATGATCTGAAATAGGTACTTTATCATCTTCAGTTATTTTATATCTTACTGGAAAACGTGGTTCTTGCCTAGCTTTATTAATATACATAACTTTATTTACTTCTTCTTCTAACTTGTCATCTGGTACCCCATAACACTTACTATATAATTCCATAAGAGCAGCTTTATACTTTTCACCAGAAACTTCATGATTCATATTATTAACTACATATTCACCAAAATCAAACATAGCACTAGATATAAAATAATCATCAGGAATAAAGTTATATTCGTAGACATCTTTATATTTATTATAGAAATAATCATATTTCTTATAATCTAAATATTTTAAATACTCTATAAAACTCTTTATAAAATCTTTTTGAATATTAACTTTGTCTTTCAAATATTTATTTTTACCATCATTAAAAGAATCTACAACAAGCCTTATACGATATAAAGTATTCTCTAATTCCGGATTATAATGACTCTTTAAGTATTCCATTTCTCTTTTTTCAAAATACTTCATATTAGAAGGCACAAATTTGGCATTTTTTAAATTACCAAATAATAAAATGACATTATTATACTCATTTTCATCAAATTCTTTTAATTTTTCTATATATTCTAAAAACAATTCACTAATGGCATGAGTGTATTCTTTTTTAGTTGCTGCACTATATTCTTTATCTATTTTTTTAATATTACTAGTCATCCAAAAGTTCGCTTTAGTATAAAACTCATCAATAGTTTTAGAGAAGAATACTTCTCCAATCTTTTCTCTAGAATAGAAACTTGATCGATAAATTCTAAGAAACTCCTCTTGAGTCATTAAAGAATAATTATAAGTATTAATCTCCATAACGTTATCCCAAGTAGGATCAGCATAAAATATTCCGTCTATACCATATTTAGGATCAACAAGATGTACCATAAGTCTCATATGTTCTTCACGGCCAACCTCCATTCCTTCAGGTGTAACTTCCGCATCCAAAGAGACTTTACTAAATTCATTTACCACGCCTAGAGTGATAAGATCACTTTCAATTCCTAATTTATCAAGTAAATCTCTAAGCATCTCCGCATAACCGACACAAACCATATATTCGCCATCTAAAATTCTATATAAATCTCGAGCTGCCCAAGTATCTTCTGGATTTTCTTTATATTGTTTATATCTTGTTACAACACTATAAGCAAATAAATATTTTTCAAATGGACTTAAATCATATGCATCTTTTATTAAATCATATAATCTTTTCTCATAATTATAATAATCTTTAATAAGATATTTAGAATCATGTTTTTCATCATTATTTGGCATAATAACAGTTATATTTTTATCTATTAATTCTGGATGTTTGTCTATAAAAGCATTAAAATCATTTTTATAACTACGTCCTTTAATAGGTCTTAGTTTAATATTTATCTTAATATCCCTGTTTTCTTCCAAATAATTTATTACTTTCAAAACATTATCATAATCGGTAACGCCTACAAATTCTACTTCGCAACCTTTTTTCAAATATTTTAAGTTTATTATTTCTTCATCAGATAAAGGCGTATCAATTAGAAATCGATCACACTTTGATAAAGAGGAATAAGTATAATTATATATTAAGCATCTACTATCATTACAATAAATCTTACCATTAAAAATATCCCTTATTTCTGGAGCTGCATCTGCAGAATAAATAGTTTCTATAGAAGAATCAACTATAATATCATATATTTCTTTAGTTAAAGTATATTTTCCATCATTACTACTAAGATATATTGCTTTTATATTAGAATTTTTGCTAATTGCTCTAATAAAATCTTCTCGAATAAAATCATCTGCTAATATTATATGATCACTTTTAGTAGTAGATAGAATTCTAAATAATTGTTCATCTATTGCTTCTTTATTTTGTAAATAGTATTTCCTATCAAAAGATAGTATATTTTCCTCATCTAAAACCCTTTCTAAATAGGAAATAACATGTTCATCATCATTATATCTTATTATAAATTCTCCTTTTTGATTTTTTCCACTAAACTTACCATTAAGTAACAAAGCAAAAACAGGTTTATTAAAATCTTTTAATTGTCCTATACTTAAACTATGTGCACCAAAAAAAGGAGCATCAAAAGCACTAGTCTCTATCATACTACCACCTATTTTTAATTATATCACAAAAAAAGATAGTTATTCACTATCTTCATCACCATTTCTATTCTTAAACTGTAATATAATAGGTGTTCCACTAAAATCAAAGTTTTTTCTAATAGAATTTTCTAAATACCTTTCATAACTAAAATGAACTAATCCTTTATTATTACATCTAAAAGTAAACTTTGGCGGACAAGCTCCAGTTTGAGAGCAAAAATAAATTTTTAACCTTTTACCCTTATAACCAGGTGCTTCATGTAAATTAGTAGCATCATTAATAACATTATTTAATAAAGAAGTCTTTATTTCTTTTCTATTATTATTATAAGCATTAATTATTTCTGGCATTAAAGTATGTAGTCTTTTCTTAGTCTTAGCCGATAAGAAAACTACATTAACATAAGTCATAAATTGAAATTCAGCTGCGATTAGTTCTTTCCATTTCTTCATCTCAGCATCTTTGTTCTCTATTACATCCCATTTATTTACAACTAACACTAAACCTTTGCCAGCTTCTATAGCATAAGAAGCTATATGTTTATCATGTTCAATAATACCTTCCGAAGCATCTATAACAAGAACACAAACATTACTTCTTTCTATAGCTTTTAAACTTCTAATTAGCGAATATTTTTCTACTGATTCAAATATTCTACCTTTTTTACGCATACCAGCCGTATCTATTACTACATATTCTTCTCCATTATATTTAAACCTTGTATCAATAGCATCTCTAGTAGTTCCAGCAACATTAGATACAATAGATCTCTCCTGATTTAATATAGCATTTATCAAACTACTTTTACCTACATTTGGTCTACCAATTATAGAAAACTTTAATAAATCTTCTTCTTCCTCTACTAAAGGAGTTAATCCATCTATTATAGTATTCATCATTTCGGAAAAACCTAAACTATGTAAAGCAGAAAAAGGTATTACATGTTCAAAACCTAATTCATAGTAATAATAAACTCTTTCTTCTTGCATCTTATAATTATCTAATTTATTTAATAGTACTATAACTTTTTTATCAGTCTTTATAAGCATATCTCTTACTCTAAAATCATCACTAGTTAGATCTTCTCTACCATCTACTACAAATAGAATTATATCACTTTCTTCAATAGCTATCTCTGCTTGTAATATTATATCCTTATTAAAATTACCATTTCCATAATCTATACCACCAGTATCAATTAACAAAAAAGAATAATCTTTATAATTTACAGTTCCATATATTCTATCTCTAGTAACTCCTGGTTCATCCATTATAATAGCTTTATTTTCTTTAATTAACTTATTAAAGATAGTACTCTTACCTACATTTGGTCTTCCTATTAAACATACTGTCCTTTTCATAGTAACCCCTCCAAGTTCAACTATTTTATCAAAAAAAAGAAAAGAAGTAAATTATTAACCTGTTTTAATACTTCCTCCCTCTTTATAGTAGTATGACTTATACCTAGCTCCCCCAACTTCTACCGACTCTGTACATTTATCAGCATCTTCTTTAGAATTGAAAATAAATTGAGCATTAACTCTTTTATTAACAATATATACCATAACTTGATTAGTAAGCATACTTTTAAAATCTCTAGGATCTAAAAATTCTGTTTCAGCAGAACTCTTTCCAACTTTTTCTAATTTTAAGAATCCTTTATCTGCTAAATTAGCTATTGTAGTTAATTGACAATATTCTATTGTTTCTCCACCTACAGCGCAAGAAGTATTCCCATCTACTAAGTTTTCACTTATTTGCCCAGTTATAGTATTATCCAAATAACTAAACCGATCTTCTCCATATAATTGAGCTGCCTTAACAACCGTCTTAACTTTTTTACAATACATATTATATCTATTCTTTCTCGAAATAGACAAAACTGCTGGAGTAGCCATAACCATAAGTATTGCTAATATAGTAATTACCCCCAACAATTCTACCAAAGTAAAACCTTTTTTCATTACCAAATACTCACCTTTCCATGTGGAACATCTGAAGCATGATCTTCTTCATAATAATATCCATAAGTTTTTGAAGAATCTATAGCTTTCTTTTCAGCATCTTCTTTATTACAAAATTCAGAATCTGCTATATTACTATATACAAATCTTGCATAAGCTCTTTCATTTTCGACATATACAACCACATAATTATCCTTCATACTAGCAAAAGTTCTAGGATCATAAAACTCATCATATATTGGTTTATTCTTATCATCTTTTACTAAAGCATTAGCTTCTTTCTTTAAATATCCTTTAGCTAATAAAGTATTAATTGTTATATATTGGCAAGCTTCTGAATTACTATGCGTAATAACAGAACACTTTCTTTCAATTATTTTATCGCCTTTTATAGTTTCTTTAACATCATTACCATATAATCTCGCTGCTCTTTCAATAGTTTCTACCTTCGAACAAAACATTTTCTTTTTCATATTCTCTTGAAAAGTAAAAGCTGAAGGAACAGCAATTACTGTTAATATAGAGATTATTGTAACAACTGCTAATAACTCTATTAAGGTAAATCCTTTATTATTCATTAATTCACCTACTTTACAATACCATTATAATATATTTTAACAAAATAAAAAAGATACTATTTAGTATCTAGACATTCGTCAATGATTTTATGAACCATATCTTTACCTTCCTTAGTTACACTAGAAAAATAAACAATATTATCATTATTAGCTAATTCAAAAGCTTCATTAAACTTACTATCTAATTTAGCTCTATCACTTTGTTTTAATTTATCACACTTAGTAGCTACTATAGTAACATCTAAATTATGATACTTAATAAAGTTAAACATTAACAAGTCATCTTCCATAATCTTATGTCTACTATCTACTAGTAAAAAAACTCTTTGTAAGTTATCTCTATTTTTTAAATACTCTTCTATCATCATGCCAAATTTCTTTTGTACTTCTTTAGAAGTAGCTGCATATCCATAACCTGGTACATCAACAAAATAAAACTCATCATTAATCAAATAAAAATTCAAAGTTTGAGTCTTACCTGGTGTAGCACTAGTATGTGCCATATTTTTTCTATTTATACAAGTATTAATAAAACTACTTTTACCAACATTACTTCTACCAACTAATAAAAACTCTTTTTTATTATCTGTTGGATATTGGCTTTCTCTATTTGCTATAGTTTCCAACATTACAGAATTAATCTTCATATTCATCACCTATACGAATAAATTATAAAATATTTTCTCGTTTATTGCAAATCACTAAACTTTACTTAAGAGTAAACTCACTATAATACGCTTTTATTTTACTAGCTGCTTTAACTTGTTCTTCTACCGTAGGAGCCAAAAAGAAGTCTATTACATCTTGTTGAATTTCACTAGGTGAAAGAAATGTTGCTAACTCTTTTTCATGTTCTCTAACTAACCTTACTGTATCTTTAAATAATTCACTAATCTCCGGTGTTATTTTTTTTCTATCTAGAAAGTAATTTCTTCTATTTTCTTCTATTTCAGCTTTAGTTAAAGAATTTATTTCATCTAATACTGATTTTAGTATCAAAGGATCTATTAATCCTATTTGAATCTTATGATGCAAATCCCCAGAAAACCTCGTAAAATTCCACTCTCTATTATAATCATTCTCATTTAAGACTATTTTACCCATTCTTTCATTTAATAACCTAATTACTTTCTTAACAACGTCCATAATCGAATGAATCTTTCCATCTTTATCAAAATTATTCCATTTATCAAGATCTCCTCCAGAATGTTGATTTATATAAAATGAAAAATGAGGATTAGGCGCACCGTGTGACCTATCATATTCCATATTATAATCAGAACATATTTTTTGCAGAGATTTCTCTATTTTTTTCTTTATAGATGTTGGATACTCATACTTAGCATCTTCTCCAAATCTAAAAGGCAACTTTCCCTCCTCTACTAAGATCATATTAATACCTGTAACAAGATCTCCTTTAACTATTCTAATCTTCTTACTAGTAGCAAATATTCTTTCCATTAATTCTTTATCATCTTTAATCTTATTATAAGTAGCAAGTGTAAAAACCGTAATACTATTTTTAGATATTGGTAATGGCTCATGAGTTATATCACAATAAGCATCTTTATCAGCTAAAGAATAACCATAACCAGATTCCAGAAAGTTATCTATATCATCAATTATAACAAAATTCATATTAGGATTCATATTATTCCATTCTAATGTAGTACCTAAAGCCGTATTAATAGTAAAATGCTTAGTTGAAAAAAATCTTACAGGCGTATATAAATACAAAGATTCTAACTCCGGTTCTCTTATTTCATCAACTTTTTTAGATCCGAAAAAACTAAATATTGACTTCTTCTTTGCTACTTCATTTCTAATAGCATTTTTATCATAGCTAGCTATCAACCTATATTCACCATCTGTATAAGTAGAACCACAAACCCACTTAGATTCATAAGGATAATTATCAACACTTCTAAGCGTAGCAAGTCCATCAATATACTCTTTATTAGGATCTTCTTCAATCTCTATCAAACGTTTTAACTTATTATAGAAATCCTCTCTAGTTTTTGTAT
>CAMODW010000005.1 GCA_946611635.1 uncultured Bacillota bacterium
AAATATCAAAAAGTATTTATACTTCCAAATAATCATAAAATATTCTTTTAAAGATATATTACTTAGTAATAACAATACAAATACCCAAACCATATCTAAAATAAATAATAAAATACTAAATTTAAAAAAACAGGAAATAATAAATAATAAAAATGATATGAATTTTATAACAGGATTTAAAATATGTAGAATAGATTCCTCATGGTTATATGAAACCATATACTTATCCAACATTTCTATATAGCTCCTTAATCAATTCTTTTATATCTGTACACTTTTTAATATCATAACCATTCATTTCTACATATTTAGTAAATTCTATTATTTTAGGTATATTAACATATTTATATAAATTACTATTATAAAAAATATCCTTTCCTTCACTTAATACTAATTTCCCTTTATATATAAGATGAACATCATCTACTATATCAAATAAAAATTCAGCATTATTAGAAATTAATATTATTGTTTTATTATATTTATTTTTTAATTTAAGAAATAGTTTTCTAAAATATTCTTTTTCTCGATAAGATAATCCTATATCAAAATTATCTAACACTAATACTTCTGGATTATAACTAATTACGGATGCCAATTCAACCTTTTTCTTTTCTACTCTAGAAAGCTCATTAGGATCTCTATCTAAAAAAGATTCATCAAGTCCAACTATTCTTAAGGATTGAACAACATGTTTTACTACATTATCCGTTTTATAATTATAATTATTCATTATATTACTAATTTCTTTTAATACACTAACTTCTAAAAATAACTTATTATAATTACTATAAACAAAACCAATATTTCTTCTAATAGCATTAACATTATCAACATGACTACTACGTTTAATAATAGAATTATTTAATCTAATTTCTCCACTACTAGGTCTTTTTAATAATAATAACAATCTACCAATAATATCTAATCTATCTCCTAAAAAACCAACTATACTACCTTGCTCAATTACCAAACTAACATCATTCAAATAAACAATCTCTCGTGCAGATCTTTTATTTTCTATATAAGTTAATTTATTAAAAATTATTTCCATAAGCGTTTCACCAAATCTTCTTTATTTAAATAAGTTCGATTTATTAAACCATATAGTTTTAATTGAATAGACAAATCTAAATAAAAAGGTAAATTAAGACCTAGTCGTTTTAATATTTTTTCCTCTTTTAATACATCAAAAGTTTTTCCATCTATTGCATTAATTCCATTATATAAAACTAAAGTATAATCAGTATACAAAGTATCTTCAATATTTGAAGTTACATTTATTAACCTAATATTTTTATAATTTAAATAATTTAAAAGTAAAATTTTAGTTCTTTCATTCAAATATAATAATATGTCATCTAATGCTAAGTATTCAGGATAATAAATAGCATATGAAAGAATTTTAACCAATGCTCTATCATTGGTAGATAATACTTCAATTGGTTTATTAAATATCTTTTTAATAGCAAAAAAATCATCTATTTCATTAATTCTATTGTTTATTTCTTTTGGATCAATATTAAGATTTTCTAATGAAAATCTTAATTCATCTTTTACTAATTCATTAACAAAACCATTAATATCATAGACCACAGCGATTTTATTTCTAAGTTTATCAATATTATCACTATTAACTACAATATCAGATACAATAATACTACCTTCATAAGGTAATTCTCCATTAATAATCTTAAGTAAAGTAGTTTTCCCACTTCCAGAGGGACCGATTATACTAAGAGTTTTATCCTTTCTTAAAGTAAAATTTAATCCTGAAAAAACACATTTATCAGAATAAGAATACTTAAGATCGCTAATACGAATATTGCTCATATTATCGCCCCACTTGGGTATTTATTATACATAAAAAACAAAAAAAGAAAAGACTTATTTGTACTTTTCTATTAATATTATTTTATTTTCTTTTAAGCTCTTAGGTATATCAATAATCCTTTGATTAGAAGAGCCTCTAAATTTTACATCAAAGCTTTTTAGTTTTTCAATAAATGGCCCATCCACCAAGACATCTATTTGTTCTAAAGCTTCAATAAATTTACTATTTTTTTTAGCAAGTTTCATTATTTCTTCATAAGTAAATCCTGTATAAACCCATACATCCATATTACAATTATGAACTTCTTTAGCAAGTTCAATAAAAGCATCTAATTGATAAAGAGGATCACCACCAGAAAATGTTACTCCTTGTTGAAATTCTAATTCTCTAATCTTATTTTTCATAGTTTCTATATCAACTAAAACACCAGCATTAAAATCCCAAGTTTCAGGATTCTGACAATTAAAGCACTTATGTCCACAACCTTGAAACCATATAACACTTCTAATTCCTTCACCATCGACAATACTATCAACTTGAATATCAGGAATAGCTAACCTGACCATACCATCCTTCATATCAATACCTCTTCACACATTATTATTTATTAATTAGTATCCTCTACAGTATCATCTTTATTATTTTCTCTTGGTTCAACCATTCTTAATATTATTTCCCCTGGCTTTGAATACATATATTTCTCTCTAGCATATCTAGCAATATAATCAGGGTCTTGTAACTTAGAGACTTCCACATTTAAGGATGCCTCCTCATCCAAAAGTTTCTGATACTGAAGTTTTACTTCCTTTATTTCTTCTCTATTTCTAATAACTTGTATCCAATCATTTATAACCGTTCCAATAAGAGCAATAATTAGAATAATAGAAGAAAAAATAGGAAGAAAATATTTATATTTATTAGAATTCTTTTTTTTCTTCCTCAAAACACATCACACCCATTATCACAACAATTATAACACACTAAATATGATATATTTTATATATATTATATATTTAACATTTTTTTACAAAAAAAAACTCAAGTTTTTCTTGAGTTCAATTATAATTCTATTTTAACTAATTCTTCACCAGTTTTTTTCATTTCTTCATAAGCACCGAAGATTGCATCTTCAAACATCTTACGTGTTTCTTGATTTACAGGATGAGCAATATCATCATATACTCCATCACTAATCTTTCTGCTAGGCATTGCGATAAACATCTTATCATCACCTTGAATTAGTCTAATACCTGTAATAACAAAAGCCTCATCTAACGTAACTGTTGCAATAGCTTTCATACGTGAATCTTCTTTTTCTTTATTACGAAGTACAACTTTTGTAATTTTCATAATAACACTCCCTTCAAGTTTATCAACTAATATAATTTTAGAACAAAATAATAATAAAAGCAATAAATTTTTTAAGATATCTCATTTGCTATATCAATAAAAGCATCTAATGGCATATTTTCAGCTCTATCACTTAATGATAAATCATACTTTGATAAAACTCTTTCTATTAACTTTATATCATAATTATGTAAATTATTTTTTATATTTTTTCTTTTCATAAAAAATGAATCTTTTAATAACTTATTAAATACATCCATATTATTTATACTTAAATACTTATTATTTTTTACAAATTTAATAATAGAACTATCTACATTTGGAACTGGAGTAAAATTATTTCTATTAACATCAAATAATAAACTAACATCAAAATATGCACTTAAATAAACTGTAATAGATCCATATTCCTTATTACCAGGACTAGCAGAGAATCTGTTAGCAACTTCTTTTTGAACCATAAGAGTCATTTCTTGTACATCAATTTTATCTTTTATAATCTTTTCTATAATTGGAGTAGTTATATAATATGGTAAATTGGCTATAATATATAATTTGTTATATTTAATATCTTTAATATCATCTTGAATATCAGAATTAAGAAAATTCTTATAAATTATTCTTGTCTTATCATCCTCAAATGAATCTAAATATTTTTTTAATTCAACATCAATTTCATAACAAATCAAATTACAATTATATAATTTCAAATACTTAGTTAACGCTCCTTGACCAGGACCAATTTCAATTACTAAATCATCTTCTTGAACATCAATACTATCAATTATATCTATTAATACCTTTTTATTATTCAAAAAATTTTGCCCAAATTTCTTCTTATGTTTAAAATCTCCCATTTTACCAACCACTTCTTAATATACTAAAAGTAACTTTCTTTCTGCCAATATTTTTAATTGCTTCAGCTTCTGTAGCAACTAATAAATCCAAGTTATTACCTGAAACACCTCTATCAAGAACTATCGCTAACATTGGTTGGCTAGTTAAAGAACTATTTATAGCCACAATTGAGCCACATGGAATACTTCTTGAAGAAGCTACTATTCTTACATTTCCATAAGTTGCATCTGAATAAGTTACTACTCCATTTTTATATACATTATAATTCGTACAGGCTAGTCTACCACTACACGCAGGACAATCAGCTGCATATCCTGTTAAAGATCCACTCAATTCTCCATTATTTGATACAGCAACACCATTATTTGTTTCATATGATTTTGGAGTAACTGGTTCCTTTTTCTTAATAACCACATTCTTCTCCACAGGCTTAGGTTTGCTTTCTTCATTTTTCACTGCATAAGCAACAAAACCAACCTCTTTATTAAGTTTACCAAAATCAAAAACTGATTTATCAAATTCATTTGTATTTGTTAAAAAGAATACAAAAACCATCATTATAAATACTTCAAGACCTCTTTTAATAAATGGTCTTAATTTAATTTTCATTCCAAAACACCTCTAAAATTACTATTTATAATATCATTATAGATTTTAAATGTCAAAAACCCTTTTAATATTATTCTCAGTAATAATTGAAATTTCCGAGTTTGAAATATCCATTTTACTAGCAATAAAATTAACTATATCAAGTATATGAGAAGGATCATTTTTATGTCCTCTATAAGGAACAGGAGTTAAATAAGGACTATCAGTCTCTAATACTACATTATCTAATCCTATTTTTTTTAAAGTTTCAATTAAATTACAATTTTTAAAAGTTATTACTCCATTAATTCCTATTAAAAATCCTAGTTTTATATAAATACAAGCCGTTTCATAACTTCCATTAAAACAATGAATAACACCCTTAACATCATATTTCTTAATACACTCTATAGTATCTAAAGTTGCTTCTCTACTATGTATAATTACAGGCTTATTATATTTTTCAGCTAATTTTAATTGCTTTTCAAACAATTCTATTTGTTTATCCTTACTTTCTTTATCATAATGATAATCTAAACCTATTTCCCCTATCGCAACAACTTTTTTATTATTAATATTATTTTCTAGTTCTACTAAATCCTCTTCTGAATAATTATTTACTTCTTCTGGATGTATACCTATTGCCCCATACATCCATTCATATTTTTGTATTTTCTTTAATATTTCTTGATTAGATTTCTTTTCCGTACCATTATTTATAACTCTATAAACATTATTTTTATCCATTAATTCTTTTATTTCATCTATATTATCATAATATTCATCAAATATATGACAATGCGTATCTGTAAACATATTACCACCAAAAAAAATATATAATAAAAAAAAGTAAAAATCAATCTATTGATTTTTACCTTTTTCTCCTAAAGTAAAAGCTTCTCCTGTTCCAAAAGAATTTCTAAAATCAGAAGCTAAATTATCCAATTTAAATCCACGTTTACTCGAATTATAAGTTTCATTATCAAAAGCACGAGTAAGTTCATCTTCACTTCCTTCAACTGCTTTCAAGCCCATGTTTTTTATATAAAGAGAAATAATATCTCTTACACACCCAATAAAAAACTCATTAGGTTCTATTCCCATAGACTTTAATACTTCTTCCTCACTAGGTCTTTTATGAGATCTTAATGAATATATTATACTTTTTTCAAACTCACTAATAAATCTCCCTATAAAAGTATTCACATCAATATATTCGAATTTCAATGAATCCATAATAGGAACTAAATTACTATAACCCTCAAGAAAATAACGAACAAATCTTATATACGAAATAAACTCTTTATCTTCTATAGGAAAATCCGTTGTATCAATTTCTAATAAATAATTATCAATTTTAATAATATCTTCAATACTATATCCAGCAAAAGGATGAGATATTATTGTTCTCTCAGTATTATTTTCTTTACTCATACCATAACCACCTCAATAAACTCTATTTTATATAATAAACATACGAAAATCAACAAAAAAATTGGTTCATACGAAATATTTAAGCTATTCTACTTATTTCTCACTATTCGGCTTACCTGTCCAACCATTTCTCTCTTCTTGAACTTCATCTTCATCATCTACTGTATAATACTTTAAAAATATTCCTTGTCCAAAAGCTTCACCTTTTTTAACTTTAAATTCTTTATCTCCTTCATTTTGTAGAGCAAACCACATATGCCCTTCATTATCAACATTATTATAGAAATCACTATCTATAATTCCAACTTGATTACATAAACGAACATTCCATTTAAATCCCATACTACTTCTAACAAAGAGCATAAAAGTTTCATCTTTAGGATACATAGCTTTAATACCTGTAGGTACCTTTTTTATTTCTCCTGGTTTTATACTAAAATCCTCTATTGCAAAAAAATCATATCCTGCACTATATTTTGTCTTTCTAGACGGAACTTTATACTCTTCATATAATTTTATATCATCTTTTATATCTTTCTTAAATTGTTCAAAAGATATTTTTTCTAACCTTCTCATAACTACCACCATTCTCCCTAACAAGTATATCATAAAATGTATATTAAAAATTATTATATTTATGAAAAAATCAACCATCATTATTATGGTTGATTATTTTATTTCTTTTAAAGAATAAGCTATATCTCTAAATTCAGAATTATACAATGTTTTATTATCTAATTCAGTCCACATTAATAACTGATTATAATAATTGTTAGTTTCAATAAAATATAATTGGAGATAAACCTTTTCACCATTCATTTCTAGTTCGTTTTCAATAAATCTAGTATTTAGACCACCTTCATCTGATCTTCTTATCTTACTATCATCCAATTGATAACTCTCTTTAACATTACTATAAACTGTATCAAACCAATTATTAAAACTGCTAAAAGAGCTCTTTTCCTCACTAATAACAATTAAATATTTAATTTCATCTGCTCCTATTAATTCTAAACAAGCATCATCATTCATTTTTTCTTCTTTATACTCACTCCAACTATTAGGAGTTTCAACTTTTATTTTATTATTATCACAAATAAATGTTAATTTTTTAGAAATATCCTTTTCTACTACTTCTTCATTTTCCTCTATATTTTTTACTTCCACATCTTCTTTTTTTCCACCACAGCCTGTACATAAACATATAATAAAAAACATGGTTAAAAAAATATAATTAATCTTTTTCATATTATCATTCCTTACCTTCAATTTCCTTTTTTACTTCCTCTAATAAGGGAATCAAATAGTATAAAAAGTGTTTCTTTTGATTTAATAAAGTTAAAGCAATGATTACTTTATTACTTACATATTTTAATCTAAATCTCGGATTAATTCTATAAGCAGTAATAAAAAAGTCTTCTCCATTAATATTATTAGATACCTTTTCTGGTAATTCAACTTCTATTTCTCTATCTGATTGTCTTACAGTATCTATTCCTAGTTCTAAAGCTTGCTTTTCAAACCACTCTTCATACATATAAATCTCTATTTCTTCACTTATTTTACCAAATCTATCTTCTAGCTCACTTTTTACTTCTTGTAACTTCAAATATCCATCTATCTCATTTATTTTTTTATGTATTTCTATTTTAATATCTTCATCAGAAACATAAGAATCACTAATATGAGTTTCAACTTCTACTAATGACTTAGTAGATTCTTCCTCTTCTTCAGGAATTTCTTCACCCTTCATTCTTCTCATTTCCTCATCTATCATTTGCATATACATTTCTATTCCAACTGTATCTACAAATCCGGCTTGTTCTGAGCCAAGTAAATCTCCAGCTCCTCTTATACTTAAATCTCTCATTGCAATACGATATCCACTACCAAGCTCAGTAAACTCTTTTATTGCTTGTAATCTTTTTACCGCAATCTCATTTAACATCTTTGATTTATCATACATTAAATATGCATAAGCAATTCTATTACTACGCCCAACTCTTCCTCTTATTTGATATAACTGAGATAATCCAAAATTATCAGCATCATATATTATTAAAGTATTAACATTACTTATATCAATACCTGTTTCTATAATAGTTGTACAAAGTAAAATATCAAATTCCTGATTTACGAAAGATTCCATAACTCTTTCTAATTCTTGCTTACTCATCTGACCATGAGCATAAGTTATTCTAGCTTCTGGTACTAACTTATGGATTTGAGACATTTTAGATTCTATAGATGCAACTTTATTATAAAGAATAAATATTTGACCATTCCTAGATAATTCTTTATATATAGCATCTTTTATAATTAAATCATTTTCTTGTATCACATAAGTTTGAACAGGGTATCTATTAGTAGGTGGTGTATCAATTATTGATAAATCTCTAAGACCTGACAAAGCCATTTTTAGTGTTCTAGGTATTGGCGTAGCACTTAATGTTAAAACATTAACATCATTTTTATACTGCTTTATCTTTTCTTTATGAGAAACACCAAATCTTTGTTCTTCATCAACAATAAGCAATCCTAATTTACCAAATTTTACATCATTTGATAACAATCTATGAGTACCAAAAACCAAATCAATAGTTCCCTTTTCTAGACCTTCTAATATTCTTTTTGTCTCTTTACTAGAAGTAAACCTATTTAGTAAAGCTATTTCAATTGGATAATTCTTAAACCTCTCTAATGCATTTTCATATTGTTGTTTAGATAAAATTGTAGTAGGACATAAATAAAACACTTGTTTATTATTAACAATAGTCTTAAACATTGCTCTAAAAGCAACCTCAGTTTTACCAAATCCAACATCTCCACACAATAACCTATCCATTGGAACAGATGATTCTAAATCTTTATTAATATCTTCAATTGCTTTCAATTGATCAGCTGTTTCATCATAAATAAATTCCGAACCAAAAACAGCTTCTTCTGCATAATCCCTAAAAGGAGTTCCTTTAATATTACTTCGAGCTGCATATAGTTTTATTAATTCACCACTAATATCCTTAATTCTATTTCTAAGTTCTCTTTTTTTCTTAATCCAACTAGTACTATTTAATCTATCTAGTTTAGGAGCTGCTCCTTCTTTACCAGAATACTTTAATATTGTAGATATTTTTTCAACAGGAATATATACTTTATCATTACCTGCATAATTAATTTGTAAATAATCCTTTTTTAAGCCATTTTTTGATAAAGTAATAACACCATTATATATTCCTATACCATGTTGAGTATGAACAACAAAATCACCTATATTAAGTTGACTAAAATCTTTTAATTTTTTCCCAACTTTATATGAATTTTTATAGTTAATAACAGCATTCTTAGTCTTTTCTATATCATTAGCACCAATTACTACATATTTATCAAAGACAAAACCTCTATTAATCTTTTTATATACAATATTAATTTCTTTATCTATTAAACTATTCTTTTTTACTACATGATAACTTGGTAAAAAAGGGCTTAAACTTTTTAATTGTTTTTCATTATTTAAACAAATAATAATAGTTTTACCTTCTATTATTCTTTTATTACAATACTTACCAAGTAATTCAAAATCACTATTAAAATTATCAACTTCTTGAGATTTAAATTTTAATTGTTTACCATAATTATTATCATTAATTGTATTCAAATATATAACATAATTATATTTTATATCTTCTAACTCATACATATATTTCTCATTAGAATTATTACTACTATTATACTCACTAATATCATTTAATAATTTTTCATAAGAAACATCTATTTGATCCTTATTTATAATGACTAATAAAGGATCATTTAAATAATCATATATAGAACTCTTTTTTTCTCCTATTACTTCTATATATGGCTTCAATTCTATTTCGGAAATGACTTGAGTAGATAATTGACTATTCTCATCAAAATACCTAATAGAATCAATTTCATCTCCAAAAAATTCAATTCTTATTGGATGTTCTTCATCGATTAAAAAAACATCAATAATAAAACCTCTAACAGCATATTCTCCAGTAGTAGTAACTAAACTTTCTCTATTATAACCATATTTATTTAATATACTAATAATATCATCTCTACTAATTTGCTTTTGATTAGATATTTTAAAACATAAATCCGAATTGTTCTTTTTATCAGGCAAATACCTTAAAAAACCCATTAAATTAGTAACTATTATACACTTTTTACCCTCATTAATAACGTTTAACGTTTCAAGTCTTTTATTCTTTAAATCAGGAGATATAGCAACAGCAACACTAGTTAAAAAGTCATCCATTGGAAATAGACATACTTCATCTATGTATGTCTTAATTTGATCATAATAAGTATTTGCTTCATACAAAGTATTAGTTAAAAGCAAAATATTCTTATCGGTTTCATGAAACTTATTTATAACATAAATAATATTTAGTTCTTTTGTTAACCCAGTTACTGTTAAACCATTTTCATATTTAAAGTATTCTTTTAAAAAATTCATTATATCCCCTTACTTCTTAGTATTATAAATGTTCATTGTCCTATCTATACCATTCTTAACAAAACAATTAATGATTTTATTATATGTATCTTGTTCTTTTTTTAATAATTCTTTATCTGCTTTAGAAAAATTACCTAAAACATAATCTTTAGTATCAATACTTCTATCATGTGATATTCCTATCTTCAACCTAGCAAAATCTTTAGAATTCAATCTATTAATAATAGATTTAATCCCATTATGTCCACCATCACTACTATTAGTTTTTAATTTATATGTACCAAACTTCAAATCCAAATCATCATGAACAACTAAAATGTCTGATAAGTCTATGTCATAATAATTAACAAATTGAACAACTGCATCACCAGACAAATTCATATACGTTAAAGGTTTGACAAATAAAACCTTTTCCCCATTAATTATTTCCTCATAGTATTCAGCATTAAACTTCTTTTTCCACTTTACGTCACCTAAATAATTATCAAGAACAATAAAACCAACATTATGTCTAGTATCGTTATATGAACTACCTGGATTACCTAATCCAACAATTATTTTCATTATTTCACCTCATTGAATATTCCCTTAAAAGATACCATATTAGAAATGTCCATCGGTGGACTGACTTTTAAACTTCCACAATTACCATTTTTAATAGCTTTTATTAATACCATAATTGCTTCTTTTCTAACATTTGAATAAATAAACTGAATCTTTTTAATTCCAAATCTATATTTATTTAAATAAACAATTAATTCTTCTAATCGATCGCACCTATGTACAATATATAATGGTGCTTTATTTTTTAATAAATACCTAGCAGAAATCATAACATCTTCTAGGTTCATCTCTAATTCATGCCTTGCAATAGCTTTTATTCTATTCTCATTTATTAATGATGAATTATTACTAACCTTAAAATAAGGAGGATTACATGTAACTATATCAACACTTTCTGCCTCGAAATAATTACTTATATTCTTAATATTATCATTAATAATTTCAATTCTATCCTCTAATTTATTTTCTTTAATACTCATTTTAGCCAAATCAGCTATAGATTTTTGTAATTCAACACCATATATTTTTTTTTCAGTTTTTGTAGACAGAATTAAAGGTACAGGAGCATTACCTGTACACAAATCAACAATATTATTACTCTTTTTATCTATATCAACAAATTCAGCTAATAAAATAGAATCTAACGAAAACTTAAAATTATCTTCATCTTGATAAATAGAAAAGCCATAATAATCATATAAATCATTTTTTACTATCGTCATTATCTAACACAATCTCTCTAATAACACCATCTACATCAATTTTATACCTTCTTTTTAAAACATCAACCGATACAACTTTTCCCATACCATATTCACTTTTAATAGTTTGACCAACAGAAGGCATACCAAATTGACATCTAGTATATTCTTCATCTTCATATGTTAAACAACATAATAGTCTTCCACATAATCCATTAATTTTAGATGGATTCAAAGCAATATTTTGATTCTTAGCCATATTCATAGTCACAGAATCAATATGGCTTAAAAAGGTTGAACAACATAAAGTTCTTCCACATTGACCTATTCCACAAACCATTCTTGCTTTATCTCTAGCTCCTATTTGTCTTAATTCAATCCTAGTTTTATAAATACTAGCCAATTTTTTTGCTAATTCTCTAAAATCAACTCTTTCATCAGCAACAAAATTAAATAGCAATTGCTTTTTATCTAAAGTATAAGAAACATCTATAATATTCATTTCAATACCTAATTCTTGTACTATTTCTCTTGATTTTTTTAATGCTTTATCTGCCAAAGATAAGTTTTTTAAATACGTATCATAATCTTCATCCGAAGCTATTCTTTCAATATTCTTTAAGTCATTAATATCCATTTTTAACTTATTTTCATCTATACGTCTAATAACTTTTCCTAGCTGAATACCCTTATCAGTATTTACTACTACATATTTACCAGACTCAATTTCCATATCTTTGCCATTAAAATAATAAACTTTTCCCTCTTCTTTTAATACAATACCATAAATATTATTCACAAATATTCCTCATTTCTAGAACAAATTTATCCAAAATTAACTCTATGTTACCATTACTTTGAATATATTTCAAAATAGTTTCAATTAAATCAACAACTATAATAATCTTTTCTAAAGGAAGATCATTAAATAAGTTTATATTATAATTATTATGCTTTCCTTTAATATATAAAGAGAATACCAATATCATCTCCTTAAAAAATTCAAGCCATTCTGACCTTTCCTTAAAATAATTAATAGCTTCAACTTTATTATATAAGATTCCCTCATTATTCCTGTATATATTATTTAAATAATTAGATATTAAATCTCCATATAACATATTATCTACATCAATATCATAATAAAGACTATACTCTTGACACCTGCTTCTAATAGTAGAAATAACATTCATCTTATTAGAAGTTATAAAAAATCCCAATATATTATCTTCTGGTTCTTCTAAAAACTTCAATAATGAATTAGCACTAGAAGTATTCATTTTTTCACATTCATTTACTACGTATATATTATATTTAGAAAAAATAGGCATTGATTGAAACCTATCAATTATTTCTTGAATTTGAATCTTTTTTATCTGTGTCCCATCTGGCTCAATTTTAATAAAACTAGGAAGTGAATTATTATCAATTAATTCACATAAATTACAAGATTTATCATCGCAATCATCTTTATATTCTTTTTCACAATTTATTGTTTTGACAAACTTCAAAAGATCAGAATAGCATTTATTAAAATCATTAGTTTCAAGCAAAAAAGCATGAGAGAGTTTATTCTCATGATATCTTTTTACTAAATCTTTAAAAATACTATTTTCAAACAAAAATATCACCTTCTATTATTTTGATATTTTCTTTCTATCATTTAAAGCTCTATCTAAGGTAATTTCATCTAGGAAATCAATCTCTGCTCCCATCGGAATACCATAAGACAATCTAGAAATACTAACATTCATCTTTTCTAATTTCTTTTGCAAGTATAGAGTTGTAGTATCACCTTCAACAGTTGATTTTAAAGCAATTATTACTTCAGGATTCTTGAGTTTTTCAACTCTTTGTAATAACGAAGCAATATTTATATCTTCCGGATTTATATCATCAATTGGAGAGATTAAACCATTTAAAACATGATAAACTCCATCATAATTTCCTGCTTTTTCAAATGCAAAAACACTTTTATAATCCTCTAAAACACAAATAATATTCTTATTTCGTCCTTCATCGGAACATATAGAACATATTTCACTATCAGTAATATGCCCACAAACAGGGCATTGATGAAGATTATTTTTAGATTCAATCAAAGCTGCTGCAAAATTATTAACATCTTCATCAGACATACCAAGAACTGAAAGAGAATATCTTTCAGCACTTTTCTCACCAACTCCAGGGAGTTTTTTATAACAATTAATTAAATTTGACAAACAAGTTGGATAAATCATTATAATAATCCACCAAATTGACCACCATAAGCTCCAAGTACACTACTAATTTCCTCTTCAGCCTTACCTAGTGCATCATTAACAGCTATTACAATCATATCTTGTAAGACTTCTAAATCATCAACAGTAATTGAATCCTTATTTTTTATCTCAACACTAACTAGTTTTCTATCACCTGTAACAACTGCTTCAACTAATTCAGAGTTACCAATAAACTTTTTTTTGTCAATTTCTTCCTTCTTTTTTGTTATTTCCTTTTGCATTTTTTGAGCTTGTTGCATTAAAGCTTGCATATTCATATTAAAAACCTTCTTTCTTATTCTATTTCATACGAATCAAAAATTTCACTAGCAACCTTTTCAATTTCATCGACATCAATATCATTATCACTAGTTTCAATATCAGAACTTAAAACTTTTTCATCGATATATTTATATTTTATTTTATTTTTTAAATTAATTCTATACTTTTCAACCTCTTTTTTCCATAAATCATCATTAACAGCTGCAAAAAGCATATCTATATCACTAAAACTCTTATAATACTTTTCAATTTTATCAATTTCCATATTAATTAAATCATTTGTACTTTCATTCTTACTTTGTAACAAAGAATATTTCCCGGAAGCTGCTAAAATATGAGAATCAGCAAGCAATGATACTAAATTACGATCATTATCCATTAAATAATTCATAAAATCCATCCAACTAGAAGTAACCTTATTTTTTTCATCCTTTGACGCATCAACAAAACAATTATTTATTCTTATCGAAACATCAATACTTACTTCTTTAGCAGTTTTAGTTTTATTTCCCAAAGTCTTTGTAGAAGCAACTTTTTTAGAAGCTTTTTCAGGAATTGACATTTGATTATTTCCCAATTCAACATATTGTTTATTATTTAAATTATTTCCCGGGAAATAATTATTTGCTTCATTATTTGTGGATAACTGTGAATTATTTTGTTTTTTAATATATTTTAATAAAGTAATCTCAATTAAGACAAAAGGATTAACATTTATATTTAGCTTTCCCAACAAATCATTCAAATCGACAATAATATTATAAATATCATCATAGTTATAATCATATTTAGACATTCCAGTCTTAATATTTATTGCATATTTCCTTAATTCAATTATTAATTTTTCAATAAATACCGAATAATTTGTTCCCCTTTCTTGAATATCATCTAACAATCTTACTAGTTCATCAATATTTCCCAAAAAAATATTATCTATAATCTCATCTATTCTGCTTGTTGATACACTACCAAAATTTGAAGTTACTATATCAGCAGTAATTTCATTATTTCCCGAAGATAATTGATCTAAAATACCAAGAGCATCTCTCATTCCTCCAGCAGAAATTAAAGCTATTTCATCTAATGCATCATCTGTTATATTAATCTTTTCTTCGTCACATATATACTTTAATCTTCCAACTATATTATTTGAAGAAACAGGCTTAAAATCAAACCTTTGACACCTGGAGAGAATTGTAATTGGAACCTTTTGAATCTCTGTAGTAGCCAAAATAAACACTACATGACTTGGTGGTTCTTCTAAAGTTAATAACAACGCATTAAATGCGCCTGGAGACAACATATGTACTTCGTCTATTATATAAATTTTATATTTTAAGTTAGTTGGAACCAGCTTAACATTGTTAATAATCTCTCTTATATCCTCTACACTATTATTTGATGCTGCGTCAAGCTCAATAATATCAGGACTTTCCTTAAAAGATAGACAAGATCCACATTCATTACAAGGATTTCCATCTTTATTTTGTTCACAATTTAATGCTTTAGCAAATATTTTTGCCGTACTAGTCTTTCCTGTTCCTCTTGGCCCTGTAAATATATAAGCATGAGATGTTTTTCCATTAATAATAGCGTTTTTTAGCATATTTATTGTATATTCTTGTCCAACAACACTATCAAAGTTATCAGGCCTATATTTTCTATATAATACCTTATATGACACAATAATCACCTACCAAGTCATATTATAGCATAAAAAAAGAGGTTTTCACCTTTTATTCTTGAAATATTCTTTTATTATAACCTCATACTTATTAACAAGTTTTAAATATTCTTCATTTTCTAATCTTTTTTTGTTAATAAGTACTAAGTTATTAACAGATTTATTATTTAAAAAGTAAAAAACTTGATCTATTCTAGCTTCTTTTATGATAGTTGTGCACATATCACAAGGTTCCATATTAACAATCATACTATAACCATTTAATCGCCAATCATTAATTTTTTTTTCAGCAGCTAAAATAGCATTTATTTCTGCATGGCCAAGAATGTTTGCCTCTTTTTGACGATTATTTGCCGCGGAAGAGACAATATTGTTATTTTTATCAAAAATAACTGCTCCTATCGGTATTTCGTCATTTTCAAGCGATTCTTGCACTTTTTTATCTAATTCTTCTAATATTTCAGAATTCATTATCAACAACTCCAAAAAAAATGTGCACACAGATAGGGATTGATATGGCTGCTACCTTCCGGTCCTGACCAGTTTACAATATTTCTGTTGCACGTTAAGATAATATCAAATTATTCTTTTATAGTCAATTTTTTTTATATGTTCCACGTGGAACATTCACAATTTATTAACAATTAACAAGCAATGTTCCACGTGGAACATTATCCACCAATCCCAATAAAAATAGGACTTCAATCGAAGTCCTATTACTTATCAACAGCTAATTATTTTCGCTATTATCAACAATTTCATTTTCCTTTTTTTCTTCTGAGTTATCAACAGCTGATTCATTATCTTCATTTTTTTCTTTATCCACAAGACTAACTGTTGCAATCACACTATCATCTTTTAATTTCATTAATCTAGTTCCTTGTGTAACCCTTCCAAGTGTAGAAATTTGATCTGTAGACATTCTCATTACCATTCCAGCATCAGTTATCAACACCAAATCTGTATCAGGACGATAAATTTTGAATGAAGCAATATCACCATTTTTATCACTAATACTCATAGCTTTTACACCTTTGCTACCTCTTTTTGTTTGTCTATATTCATTAACAGCTGTTTTCTTTCCATAACCATTTTTGGTTACCATAATTATTTCACTGTCTTCATTTGCAATTTCAGCACCGATACAAGTAGAATCTATCAACTCAATTCCTTTAACACCACTAGCAGTTCTACCCATAATACGTACTTCTTTTTCATTAAACTTACACATTCTTCCATTAGAAGATCCTAGAAGCACTAAATCATTACCATGAGTCATTTTAACTGCTATCAACTCATCATTTTCCCTTAGTGTTATACATATTTTACCACTTTGTCTAATATTTTTAAACTCCTCAATTGAAGTTCTTTTAACAATTCCTGATTTTGTTACAAATATCAAATTGTTTTCTTCATTAACACTATCTCTGTTAACTTTAATTATAGAATTAACCATTTCATCTTTTTCAATTTGCAATAAATTGATTATTGGCAATCCCTTTGATTGTCTACTATATTCAGGAATTTCATAACCTCTAAGTCTATATACTTTACCTTTATTAGTAAAGAATAAAACATCATCATGAGTTTGAATATTAATCATTTGTTCAACAAAATCCTCTTCATTTGTAGACATACCTTTTATTCCTACTCCACCCCTATTTTGGGCTTTAAATGTATCAGAAGTAGTTCTTTTTATATACCCCTTATTAGTTAATGCTATAATAACATCCTCATTTGGAATCAATGATTCATCTTCAATGTAATCAATAGCAGTCATGTCGATATGTGTACGTCTATCATCAGCGAACTTACGTTTGATTTCTAACATTTCTTCCTTAATTATATTCATAATTTTTTCATTACTTGCAAGAATTCCTCTCAATTCATCAATTGTTTGATGTAATTGAGCTAAAGTATTTTCCACTTCATCTCTAGCTAAACCAGTCAATCTTCTAAGTCTCATGTCTAATATAGCTTGAGATTGAATATCATCTAATCCGAATCTTTCCATCAAATTAGCTTTTGCTTCAGCATCATTTTTAGCCGCTCTAATAAGTTTTATTATTTCATCAATATTATCTAAAGCTATTTTCAATCCCTCGTAAATATGGGCTTGTTTTTCAGCTTCTGCTAAATCATATTGAGTCCTTCTAATAATAACCTCTTTTTGATGTTCTACATATTTTATTAAAATATCTTTTAAACCTAATGTTTTAGGAACACCTTGATCTAACATCAATAAAATTATACCATAATTTGTTTGAAAATCAGTATGTTTATATAACTTATTTAACACTACCTGTGCATTAGCATCCTTTTTTAATGTTATAGTTATTCTTATACCATTTTTCATATCAGAATGATAATCTGAAATACCTTCAATAACCTTATTATGTACTAAATCAGCAACTTTATTCTTTAAATCTAAAGTATTAACTCCATAAGGTACTTCATCAATTACTATATAATTTCTACCATTTTTCTCTTCAATAGTAGCTTTACTTCTAATAGTAATTGAGCCGCGTCCAGTCTCGTAAGCCTTCTTAATACCACTATTTCCCAAGATTAATGCTCCTGTTGGGAAATCTGGACCAGGTATAATTTTCATCAAATCTTCTAAAGTTATATCTGGGTTGTCGATAACTGCCACACAACCATCAATTACTTCTCCTAAATTATGAGGAGGGATATTAGTTGCCATACCAACAGCAATACCCATAGTACCATTTACAAGTATATTAGGAAATCTAGATGGTAATACCCTTGGCTCTTTTTCAGTAGCATCAAAGTTATCATCCATATCAACAGTATTTTTTCTTATATCTCTTAATAATTCCAATGAAATTTTAGATAATCTTGATTCAGTATAACGCATCGCTGCCGCACCATCACCATCAATATTACCAAAATTTCCATGTCCATCAACAAGCATATATCTATATGAGAAATCTTGTGCCATTCTAACCATTGCTTCATAAATACTTGAATCTCCATGTGGATGGAATTTACCCATAACATCTCCAACTATTTTAGCTGATTTAACATGTGGTTTATCAGGAGTAAATGAAGAACTATACATTGACCATAAAATTCTTCTATGAACTGGCTTTAAACCATCTCTCAAATCAGGTAATGCACGAGATGTTATTACACTCATTGAATAATCTAAGAAAGATTCTCTTATTTCTTCAACTATATTATTATGTTCTACTCTATCCATACTCTTACACCCCCTAAATATCTAGGTTCTTAACGAATTGAGCATTACTTTCAATGAATTTTCTTCTTTCCTCAACATCGTCACCCATTAATTCTGAAAATACTTGATCTGCTAATCTAGCATCTTCAACTGTTATTTTTCTTAATACTCTTTTTTCAATATCCATTGTTGTTTCATTTAATTCTTCAGCATCCATTTCTCCAAGACCTTTCATACGAGCAATCTCAAATTTAACATTCTTTTCATTTAACATTGCTACATATTCATCTCTTTCAGCTTCATCTAGGACATACTTTCTATTTTTTCCATGAGTAATCCTAAATAAAGGTGGTTGGGCAGCAAATACATGTCCTGCTTCAACTATTGGTCTAAAGAATCTATAGAATAGTGTTAATAATAATACTCTAATATGAGCTCCATCTACATCGGCATCAGTCATTATTATAATCTTGTCATATCTTAATTTATCTAGATTAAATTCATCACCTATACCAGTACCAAATGCTGTAATTATAGACTTAATTTCATCATTTCCCAATGCTCTATCAAGTCTAGCTTTCTCAACATTTAATATTTTACCTCTCAAAGGTAATATAGCCTGAGTCATTGAATTACGACCTTTTTTAGCAGATCCACCAGCCGAATCTCCTTCGACAATAAATATTTCACATTCTGAAGGATCTTTAGAAGAACAATCTGTTAGTTTTCCATAGAAATTAGATACATCCAAATCCTTTTTTCTAACAGTTTCTCTTGCTTTTTTGGCTGCTAAGCGGGCATATGATGCTTGAACAGTTTTCTCAATAATTATCCTTGCTTCTTTTGGATTTTCCATTAAAAATCTTTCTAAACCTTCACTAAATACATCATCAGCTATTTTTCTAACTTCAGCATTACCTAGCTTAGTTTTAGTTTGACCTTCAAATTGTGGATCAGGATGTTTGCAGCTTATAATCATTGTTAAACCTTCTCTAACATCATCACCAGTAAGAGCATCATCTTTTTCTTTTAACAACTTATTATTTCTTGCATAATTATTTATAATTCTCGTAAGTGCTCTTTTAACCCCATCTTCATGGGTTCCACCTTCATAAGTGCTAATATTATTAGTAAAAGAATAAATTTGATTACTATAATCAGTACTATATTGAAAAGCAACCTCCATAGAAATACCATTTTCTTGACCTTCAACATAAACTATATCACTATGTAAAACATTTTTATTCTTATTTAACTTTTCAACAAACTCAATTATTCCACCATTATATAAGAATTCTTTTTTCTTCTCATTCTCTCTTAAATCAGTTAAACTTATTCTTAAACCTTTATTCAGGAAAGCTAATTCCTCTAATCTATTAGCTAAAGTATCAAAATTATAAACAGTAGTCTCTTTAAAAATCTCTGGATCAGCTTTAAATGACACTGTTGTTCCTGTTCTATCAGGAGAACAATCTTCAATTACTTCGAGTTCACCTACAGGATGTCCACCATTTTCAAATCTTTGAAAATAAACATGTCCTTCCCTATAAACTCTAACCTCTAACCAAGTAGATAACGCATTTACTACAGATGCACCTACACCATGTAAGCCTCCAGATACCTTATATCCACCACCACCAAATTTACCACCTGCATGTAATACAGTAAAAATGGTTTCAATTGTGGATAACCCTGTTTTTTGATTAATTCCTGTTGGCATTCCTCTACCATCATCTTTTACAGTAATAACATTATTCTTTTCTATTATTACTTCAATATCATCACAATACCCAGCCAAAGCTTCATCAACAGAATTATCAACAATTTCCCAAACTAAATGGTGTAAACCTCTTTCAGAAGTTGTTCCAATATACATTCCAGGTCTTTTTCTAACTGCTTCTAAACCTTCGAGAACTTGAATATCGCTATCACTATACTCTTCCTTCATTCTTATTAACCTCCCTTATTTTTCCATCAATAACTTCAAATAATTTACTTTTATCAACAATGTGTTTATTAACTTTATCTATTTCTGTTGTAGTAATAAAAGTTTGAACACCATCATTAATAATATCTAAAATATTATCAATTTTAGACTTGTCTAGCTCACTAAATAGATCATCTAATATAAAAATAGGATAAGACCCCAATTTCTTCTTAAATAATCTTAAAACAGCAAATTTATATGCTATAACAGCATTCTTTTGTTGGCCTTCAGATCCATAATCCTTTATAACCTTATCACCAAATTTAAATATAATATCATCATGATGAATCCCAATAGTAGTTTTACCAAACATAATATCTTTTTCTCTTATATTTAGATACTTACTTTTTACATCTTCCTTACTTAAATCATTAAAATCAGAAATATAATTAATAATTAATCCATCTACACCAGTTATATTCTTATATAATTCACTGATATTATCATTAATCAAGTCAATAAATTCTTTTCTAGATTTATATATTTTAATCCCATAATCTATTAGATTATCTGTTAAAACATCTAAATAATCACTAGACTTATTACTATTAAAATACATAGACTTTAAATACATATTTCTTTGTTTTAAAACCTTATTATAATTATTTAAGTTTTTTAAATAAGAATTATTAAACTGAGAAATATCTAAATTAAGATTCTTTCTTCTTGTACTTGGAGTATCTTTTATTATTCTTAAATCATCAGGGTTAAATAAAACAACTCTAATTTTAGATATATAATCACTTAGTTTGCTTATACTAGTATCATTTATTTTTACTTTTTTACCATTTTCCTTAATAATTATTTTATAATCATCTGTATATCTATCTTCTACTTTCCCTTCAATTCTAGTAAAATCTTTATTATTCATTATTAATACTTTATCATTAGATCCTCTAAAAGATTTAGTTAAAGCAAGAACATAAATACTTTCAACAATATTAGTTTTTCCTTCACCATTATTACCATATATAATGTTATAATTATCAAAGTCAATTTCTAATTTGTTATAATTTCTAAAATTTATTAATTTCAAATGGTGTATTTTCATAAATAACCTCTTTTTTAACCCATATTTTAAAAAAAAGTATATACAGGTACTCCTATACATACTAATAATTATAGCACAAAAAAAGCTATTTTAATAGCTTTTTTCATGTTTTATACCTATTTTTCACCATTTTTTCTTACATCTAAAACATCTTTTAATCTAGAGCACCTATATAGTTGATTATCTATTATAGCAGTAGATGCATTAATAACTACTTTTTTACCATTTTTAAACTCAATAATAGTCTTATCTTTAAACTTATCAGGTCTATAAATATGTTTATAAGACAACCAACTACACTTTTCATTTTTTGGCGATAATGTTGGAAAGAATATAATATCTCTAGATTCTTCAACTATTACAGGCACCTTATGAGTGTAACCTATTAGTTTAGAAGTACCATTTTGTCTCCCTTCAAAAGAACTACCAAAATACTCACAACTTTCTTCCATAATCTTTAATGGTGTTTCATTTACAATAAATGAATCTTCTGTTTCATAAACAATAGTTTTATCATCATCCTTAGGCACTAAAGCTATAGTATCTCTGTTTATTTCATATGATTCCATTATCAAAACCTCCCCTCTTTAAAATTTTTTCTCTTATACCATTTAAAATTGTCGTTTTTTGTCGAATTTTAATTTTTTATAAAAAAAAAACAACTTTTTGTTGTTTATAAGTTGTTTTTTATCCACAATTAATAAGTTTTAATAGGTAAAATTAATTGAATTAAAGATTCATCAGTAACTGACTTAATAACAATCGGCTTAACTTCCCCATTTAATAATATTAATATTTCTTCATCTTTCATAGTTTTTAAAGCATCTAACATATATTTAGCACTAAAAGATATATCAATATTAGCATCATTACTCGTTTCAATTTCTAATTTTTCTTCTACCTTACCTATTTCTGAAGCATAAGAATTAATAACCATTTGACTATCTTTAACCTTCATTTTTACTATATTTTTATCTTTTCCTTGTGTTAATAAAGCTGCTCTATCTATAGCACTATAATAATCTGCTAATTTAGTATTAATAATAATTGAAAAATCTGTAGGAATTAAATTAGTAGTATTTGGATAAGTTCCAGACAATAGATTACTTTGAAAAATTAAATTTTTATATTTAAATAAAATCTTATTACTAAATACATGCATTTCAACATTTTCATCATCTACTATTATTTTATCTAATTCGATAATATTTTTACCAGGTATTACTATATTTATCTCCTCTTTAGTAGGTTCTTCTAAATTGATAATTTTTTTAGCTAATCTATAAGAATCTGTTGCAATACACTCAAACACATCCCCTATTATTTTAAAGTTTAATCCAGTTAACAATGGTCTTAATTCTTGAGTAGAAATTGCAAAAGATGTTTGATTTATAATACTTTTAAAAATACTACCTTTTATAACTATAGGATCTTCTTTCTCTTCTAATTTTAAACTAGGATATTCTTTAGGATCTAAGCAATTTAAATCATATTGACTATTATCAGAAGATATTCTTATTTTTAACCCATCCATTAATTCAAAATTAATTAAATCAGAAGGAAGTTTTCTTATAATATCTAATAAAAACTTACTTTGTATAATAATAGAACCAGTATTCTCTACTTTATTTATAGATTCATTAGGAATAAAACTTCTAATAGTTAATTCTGAATCACTAGCTGTTAAATATAAACCTTCTTCATTTAATTCAAATTTAATTCCATTTAATATAGGAATAATATTCTTAGCAGATATTGCTTTAACAACATTAGCTAAGTTCTCAACTATAACATTTTTTTCAATTGTAAATTTCATCTTATCTCTTCTTTCTTTTATTATTATTTTTATATTAATTATTAATATTATAAAGTTAATAATGTGAATAACTTTATTCTTATCAACAATTTACTATATTATGTAACTATTTTGTATTGTTTATAACATGTTAATTATTAACAACTTATCAACTTCTAAAGCTTAGCTTTAATTTCATTTATTATATCTTTTAATTCAGAGTTAATCTTTATATCCTCTTCAATTTTATCACAAGCATGTATTACAGTAGAATGATCTCTTCCTCCAAATTCCATACCTATTCTCGGAAAAGACTCGTCTGTAAGCATTCTACAAAGATACATAGCTACCATCCTTGGATAAGCAATACTAGCACTTCTCTTCTTACCTTTTAATACTTCTACTGTTAACTTATAATAATCAGCCACGACCTTTTGAATATTAGAAATATCACTCTTACTATAAGGATCTCTGGTTATATAATCCTTTAAAGCTTCATTAGCAAATTTTAAATCTATTTTTTCAGGTACACACATAGCTGTATAAGCTACTAATCTATTTATAGCACCTTCTAAACTCCTAACATCAGTATCAAAATTATTTGCTATAAATTCTATTCCTTCATCAGTCATTTTATCTTTAATTGATAGATTTTGTATTTTTTCTTTAACTATCCTACATCTAAGTTCAAAATCAGGTGGATAAATATCTACAGGGAGTCCCCAAGCAAACCTACTTCTAAGCCTTTCTTCTAATAGTTTTAAGTCCTCAGGTGATCTATCAGAACTAATAATAATTTGTTTATTTTTTCCATGCAAATCATTAAATATATGAAAGAATTCGTCTTGTGTCTTCTCCGCACCTACTAAAAATTGAATATCATCAATAATTAAAACATCAATATTTCTATATTTATTCTTAAAATTATTACTATTATCTACTTTATTATTACTACTAACTAGATTAAAATAATCTTTTCTAAAATCATCACTAGTTGTATATAATACTTTTAATTTAGGATTATTATCAACTATATAATTACCAATTGCATGCATTAAATGTGTCTTTCCTAGACCACTTTTTCCATATATAAATAAAGGATTATATTGTAACCCAGGATTCTTCGCTACTGCTAAAGCTGCAGTATTTGCAAATTTATTAGTATCCCCTACTACAAAATTATCAAATTTAAGTGTTTGATTTAGATTAGATTCAAAGAATAACATATTGTTGATATCATCAAAGTTATTAACAATTTCATTTTCAAAAGCTTTTTCAGGGCTTTTTACTTTAACTTCATCTTCTAAAACACAATCAATTTCTCTATTTATTCCAGTAATTTTTGCAAAGGCATCACTAATTATCCCGTAATAATTAGTTAAAATCATCTTTTTATGTAAAGGCATAGGTACAAGTAAAATTATTTTATCATCTGTTATTTCATACAAACTAGTTTTACCAAACCATAGATTAAAAGTGACTTCTTGAAAGCTATTATGCATTATTTCAAGAAAATCTGACCATACTTCATCTTTATTCAACACCATCACCCACCTTTGCATTAGTAAAAATATTTTAACTCATCCTGTGGAAAAATAAAAGAATATTTTATTACTTTTAAAATTATAAACATGTTATAAACTTTTTTATTCACAATTAACTATCCTATTTATAATATTTATAAAAACTTATTAACATTATCAACAAACATAGTATAAACATAATAAATAAGTTATCAACTTATCAACATTTTTTTGTGGATAAGTATTTAAAAGTAGATATTTCTTGACTTTTTAAAATAACTAATATTATAATAAGGAAGCTTATTTGAGATGTGGAGGTGTAATATATGAAAAGAACTTATCAACCAAATAATAGAAGAAGAGCAAAAAAACATGGTTTCTTTGCTAGAAAAGAATCTAATATTTTAAATTCAAGAAGAAAAAAAGGACGTAAGAAAATAGTCGTAAAATAAGCCACATAATTGTGGTTTTTTATGTATAAAAATAAAAAGGATGGTTAAATAAATTGAAAAGATACGAGATGATAAAGGATCAGAATATCTTTAATAGATTAATAACTAAAGGAAAGTATAAAAAGAATAATTGTTTTGTTATATATAAAGACCATATTGAAGAAAATTTAACTAATTTTGGTATTGCCATTAGTAAGAAATATGGAAAAGCTGTAGAAAGAAACCATATTAAGAGAATAGTAAGAAATATAATTGATAAAAATAGAAATTTATTCCAAAAAAATTACAATTATATTATAATGGTAAGGAAGGACTGCAAAAATAAGACATTTAACGAATTAAATGACTCAATGACAGCAGTATTAAAGGAATTATGGTGATTATGAAGAAAAGAACAAAAATAATTGTCCTGTTGATATCTTTAATGTTATTAACAGGGTGCACGAAAACATTAAGAGTTAAAGATAAGATAATTAAGTATGATAAAACTGGTCAAACATTAACTTCAAATATATTATGTCAACCAGAAGAGGAAGAATTAAAAGAATTATATACAAAATATGATAAATACCTACAAGTTAAAATGGATAATTTACCAACTTGTAAGAAATTTACCCCTAATATGATTAAATATAAAAGCTTATGGGAATCATTATTTGTTAAGCCTCTTGGTTATCTAATATTAAAATTTGGTTATTTAATTAATAATATGGCTATATCAGTAATGGTAATTGGTTTATTAATAAGAATAATCTTAATACCTATACAAAATCAAAGTATTAAACAATCTGAAAGTATGAAAAAAATTCAACCTGAATTAATGAAGATTGAAAAAAAGTATGCAAATAGAGACGATAACGAAGCATTGATGGCTAAAAGTCAAGAAACAATGTTACTTTATAAAAAATATGGAGTAAATCCAGTATCTGGATGTTTATTAGCTTTTATTCAATTGCCTTTATTCTTTGCTTTTCTAGAAGCAATTAATAGAATACCAGCAATATTTGAAGGATCATTTTTAGGAATGAATTTAGGAATGACACCTTCAACTGGAATAGCTCAAAAGAAATATATATATATAGTATTAGTAATATTGATAATATTAACTACTTATATGTCTTTTAAAAAATCTATGTCATCTCAAAATGGACAACCACCTGAAATGCGACAACAAATGAAAATGATGTTTGTATTCATGATAGTAATGATATCATTTGCATCATTAAGTTTACCTACTGCAATAGCATTATATTGGATTGCAACAAATGGATTTGCTGTTATTCAAAGCATAATCGTCGGAAGAAAGATTGAAAGGAAAGATTAATATGAGTTTAAAAGTAACTAAAGTTGAAGCAAAAACAAAAGAAGATGCATTAAATAAAGCTTTAGAAGAATTATCTATAACAGAAGAAGAAATAATATATAAATCAGAAGAAAAAAAAGGGAAGCTATTTAAAGCAGGATCTTGTATACTAACAATAGCTACTATAAAGGATATAGCTAATTATTTAAAAGAGAATCTTAAAGAAATAGTAACTAATATGGGTGTTGATGTTAATATTGAAGTTAGTATTAGAGAACAACAAATTACTTTAAAGATGTATTCTGATAAGAATAACATATTAATAGGAAAAAATGGTCAAACATTAGTAGCGCTAACTAATATATTAAAACAAATGATATATAATGAATTAGGTAAATATCCATATTTATTATTAGATGTTGAAAATTATAAAGAAAAGAAAATATCAAATATAGAAAGAACTGCTAAAAGAGTTGCTCGTGAAGTGGCTAAGACAAAAATAGATGCTGCTTTAGAAAATATGAACTCATATAATAGAAGAATAATTCATAATGTCTTAACCAATTATAAAAACATAGTTACTGTAAGTGAGGGAGAAGAACCAAATAGACACGTAGTAATAAAATATGTTGAGAGTAAAGAAGATAATAAATCAGAATAAAAAAATATTTCCCGGGAAATATTTTTTTTTGAAATAATAATAAATAAAAAAATTATTTCCCGGGAAATATTTTTATGCTATAATACCACCGAATGGAGATGAATTATTATGAATGATACTATTTGTGCTATTTCAACTAGTCAAGGAGTAGGAGCTATAGCTATTATCAGAGTAAGTGGCCAAGAATCAATAAATATAGTTAATAGTATATTTAAAGGAAAAGATTTAACAAAAGTAAAGTCCCATAGTATAAACTATGGTTACATAGTAGATAAAGATAAAGAAATAGATGAAGTATTAGTATCAGTAATGAAATCTCCTAAAACATTTACTACAGAAGATACAGTTGAAATAAATACACATGGTGGAATTGCTCCAACTAATAAAGTATTAGAACTATTATTAACTAATGGATGTAGACTAGCTGAACCAGGAGAATTTACTAAAAGAGCATTTTTAAATGGTAGAATTGATCTATTAGAAGCAGAAGCAGTAATGGATAAAATAAATGCTCAAACAGAAAAACAAAACCAATTAGCTAATAATCAACTAAATGGAAAAGTATCAAAACTTATAGATGAATTAAGAAATGATATGATACAAATAATATCAAATATTAACGTTAATATTGATTTTCCTGAATATGACGACGTTGATATTATAACTAATGAAATCCTAGTTCCTAAGATTAATAACTTAAAAGAGAAAATTAAAAAAATAATAGAAGAGAGTAAAAACGGAGAAATAATAAAAAATGGAATAGTAACTGCAATAATAGGAGAACCTAATGTCGGAAAAAGTAGCTTATTAAATACTTTATTAAACGAGGAAAAAGCTATAGTTACTGATATAGCAGGCACAACAAGAGATATAGTAGAAGGTCAAATAAGTATAAATGGTATACCATTAAATATTATAGATACTGCTGGAATTAGAAAAACTGATAATATAATAGAATCAATAGGGGTAGAAAAGAGTAAAGATATGATAAAGAAAGCTGATTTAGTCCTTCTAGTACTTAATAATAATGAAGCATTGACTGAAGAAATAAAAAAGCTTTATTCATCAATTAAAGAAAAAAATTTCATAATTATAGTTAATAAAATAGACTTAGAAAATAAGATAGATTTAAACTATTTCCCAAGCGATAAAATAATAAAAATGTCTATAAAAAATAAACAAGGTGTTGATAAATTGAAAGATAAAATAATAGAACTATTCAATTTATCTAAAATAGAGACAGAAGATCCGACATATTTAAGCAATACAAGAAGTATTGCAATATTAAAGAATTGTTTAAAGAGTATTGAAGACATTGAAAAAAGTATAAAGAATAATATACCTATAGATATGTTAGAAATAGATATCAAAAATATCTGGGAAGAATTAGGGAAAATAAATGGGAAATACTATGATGAGGAATTATTAGATGAAATGTTTAGTAGATTTTGTTTAGGTAAATAAAATATTTCCCGGGAAATATTATTAAGAAGGAATAAAAATGGAATTTAAAATAAATACGAAGCATTACGAAAATATCGACAGTATAGAGATAAAAAACAAAATAAAAGAAGTATATAATATTTGTTTAGATGAATCCTTAAAAGGAAATAAAGTAGCTTTTTATTATGAAGATTTGAATAATAATATAATCTCTTATAACGAAGAAATATGTTTTTACGCTGCAAGTACTATAAAAATACTAACTTGCTTATTGATATTTAAACAAGCAGACGAAGGAATAATAAATTTAAACAAAAAATTATTAGTAACATCTGATGATATTATCACCGGAGGCGGTATAATTAAATATCAAAAACAAGATACAGAATATACAATAGATAAACTAATAGAATTATGCATCACAGAAAGTGATAACACTGCATATATAAAACTGATAAGATTTATAGGTAAAGATAAAGTTATAGAGTATGGTAAATCATTGGGAGCTCTTCATACTCTTGAAGGTAAAGATTCATACGGGATAACAAATTGTTTAGATATGATTATTTATTGGAAAGAATTAATTAAATATACTAAAGAAAATAGTAATGGAGCCAAATTCAAAAACTATTTATTAAATCCAACAACAAAATTTATAAAAAATAATAAATATGTTAGAAAATATGGTATGTTTGATATTGCATATCATGAAACTGGTTACGTTGATAATGAAAAGCCATATTATATGATAATACTAACTCAATTAAATAAAGAAGACTATAAAGAGGACTTCATTAATCAAATAGCTAAAATACTTGATGAAATAAACAATATTGTTTAAAGAGGTGAGAATATGAATTATGAAATAATTGTAGTTGGTGGTGGCCATGCAGGCTGTGAAGCAGCCTACGCTTCAGCTAAAAAAGGTCATAGCACACTTCTAATAACTAGTAATTTAAAAAACATAGCTGACATGCCGTGTAATCCTCATATCGGAGGAAGTGCCAAAGGAATAGTAGTAAGAGAAATAGATGCACTTGGCGGAGTAATGGGGAAAGTAGCTGATAAGACTCATCTACAAATAAAAATGCTAAATAGTGCCAAAGGACCTGCAGTACAAGCATTAAGAGCTCAAGGAGATAAGATAGCATACCCTAAAGAAATGCTAAAAACCCTAAATAGTTTAGATACATTAACAATAAAAGAAGGAATGGTAGAAGATTTAATAATAAATAATAACAAAGTAGAAGGAATAGTATTAGAAAATGGCGAAAAGATTATTTCCCAAAAAGTAATACTAACTACAGGAACTTATTTAAAAGCAGACATTTTAGTAGGTAATACAAGAACTAGAAAAGGCCCACATGGAGAAAAGCCATCTAATTATTTAAGTGATAATTTAAAAAAATATGGTTTTAGAATAATTAGATTAAAAACTGGAACTCCACAAAGAATAGATAGAAAATCAATAGACTTTTCTAAAACAAAAATAGAGCCAGGCGATGATAAACTATTAACATTTAACTTTGATTTTCCAGCAACTTATAAAATAGAAGATCAAGAACCTTGTTATTTAACATATACAAACGAAGAAACGCATAAAATTATAAGAGAAAACTTAAACAAATCAAGTATGTATGGTGGTTTAGATGATATTGAAGGTATAGGTCCTAGATATTGTCCTTCTATAGAAGATAAAGTTGTAAGATTTAGTGATAAAAAAAGACATCAACTATTCTTGGAACCAGAAAGTAGATACTATGATGACATATATGTTCAGGGCTTTTCAACGTCTATGCCTCCTGAAATCCAAGAAAAAATGGTTCATTCTTTACCTGGACTAGAACATGCTAAAATACTAAAATATGGCTATGCTATAGAGTATGATGCAATATATCCAACGCAACTAAATGCATCACTAGAAACAAAGATTATTAGTGGATTATATACTGCCGGACAAATAAATGGTACCAGCGGCTATGAAGAAGCAGCATGCCAAGGATTAATGGCTGGAATAAATGCATCTTTATCAATAGAAGGAAAAGAACCACTTGTATTAAAAAGAAACGAAGCATATATTGGGGTTCTAATAGATGATTTAATAACAAAAGGAATAAGAGATCCGTATCGCTTATTATCTAGTAGAGCAGAGTTCCGCCTTATTTTAAGAAGTGATAATGCTGATTTGAGATTAAGAAAATATGGCTATGAAATAGGATTAATAGACAAAAAACAATTAGAAAGATTAATCGAAAAAGAGCAAAAAATAAATGAATTAAAAGAATTCATGAATAATAATAAAATAAAAATAAAAGATGATACAAAAGAAATATTTAAAAAGAATAATATTGATATACCAAATATGACCTTATCTCTAAAACAGCTAATAAAAAGACCTCAAATTAATATGAAATTATTAGAACAATTCATAGAAATTCCATTTGATGAAGAAATAAAAGAACAAGTTGAAATAAACTATAAATATGAAGGTTATATAAAAAAATCAATAGTTGAGGCAGAAAAACTTTTAAAACTTGAGAAAAAACAGATTCCTGATGATATAGACTATGATAAGATTAAAAACATTGCTTCTGAAGCACGTCAAAAACTAAAAGAAGTTAAACCAAAAACTATAGCTCAAGCAATAAGAATAAGTGGTGTCAATCCATCAGATATATCAGTTCTATCAGTTTATTTAAAGAAAGAGTATAACAATCATGAATAAAGAAGAATTTATAAAAAAACTTCAAGAAGAGAATATAGAAGTAAATGATATTATTCTAGAAAAATTAGAAGAGTATTCTAATTACTTAATAGAATATAACGAGCATACAAACTTAACTTCAATAAAAGAAAAAAAGGATATCTATTTAAAACATTTCTATGACTCAATAATTATATCTAAGTATTATGAATTTAAAGACCAAAAAGTGTTAGATATAGGGACTGGAGCAGGCTTTCCAGGTATGATATTAAAAATATTTTTTCCAAATTTAAAAGTAACATTATTAGATTCTAATAATAAAAAAATAAGATTTTTGACAGAATTATGTAATAAATTAGAAATAGAAGATATTGAACTAATATGTGAAAGAGCAGAAGATTATTGTAAAAAGAATAGAGAAATATTTGATATAGTAACATCAAGAGCTGTTAGTAATCTAACTACTCTTAGTGAAATATCAATTCCATTTGTAAAAAAAGATGGCTATTTTATACCTTTAAAAGGTGGAAATAAAGATGAAATAATGGAAGCAAAACATGCTATTTCTATACTCGGAGGAGAAATAGAAAAAGAGTTCAATTATACATTACCTATAGAAAATAGTAATAGAACAGTTTTATTTATAAAAAAGAAAAAAAATACACCATCTATATATCCACGACAATATAGTAAAATAGTTAAAAATCCATTGAAAAATAAAGAGAAATAAGATATGATAAAAAATAGAATAGAGAGTAGTACCAAAGGGGTGAAAATATGAATTTAGATCAAACAGTTGTTCAAGTACATATTGAAGATATAATACCTAATAGATTTCAACCAAGATTAAATTTTGATCAATCATCATTACAAGAATTGGCAGATTCTATAAAAGTACATGGTATTATCCAACCATTAGTTTTAAGAAAATTAGGAGATAAATATGAAATAATTGCTGGAGAAAGAAGATATAAAGCAGCTGTATTAGCCGGTCTTTCAACAGTACCAGCTGTAATATCTAACATTGATGATAATAGAGCAGCTGAAGTAGCAATAGTAGAAAATGTTCAAAGAAAGAATTTAACTGCTATAGAAGAAGCTAGATCATATAAGAACTTACTGGATAAAGGATATCTAACCCAGGAAGGACTAGCTAAAAAAATGGGCTTATCACAACCTGCAATAGCAAATAAAATTAGATTATTAAATTTAGATGATGAAGTACAACAAGCTCTATTAGATGAAAAAATATCTGAAAGACATGCTAGAACATTACTTACAATTCCTGATAAAGAAACTCAAAAAGAATGGTTACATAGAATAATAAATGAAAGATTAACAGTTAGGCAATTAGATATGGAATTAAAAAAATCTAATACTAAAGTTGATCCAACAATAATTGAAGAAGATGAATCAGACGGCGGAGTTCCAATAGTTGATACAAAACCATCCATAGAAGAAATGAAAGCAAATTCATCAGATATATTTGGTGCTGATAAAATGTCAGTAGAAGAAAAGATGAAACCAACAGAAGTAATTAATGAAGAAATAGAAACGTTAGATTTTGATGATAATAAAAATAATAATAACTTTATCAATAGTGCACAACCTATCATTGAACAACCACAATCTACTAATAATATAGATGATGCTAAATTTGTAAGTTCAAATCAACCTGCTGAAGAAAATAGATTCTTCACATTTAATGATAATCAAAACGAAGATAATAATAGCGAACCTGAGATGAAATCTATATCTGAAAATCAAAATGATAATAGTTTTGAAATAATCGACTTTAATAATAATTCTAATCCAGAAGATGAATCAGATGATGAGAATCCTGGTCAAAGCAATCCATTTCTTGATACAAATTCTAATCAAAACAAAGCAATTAACATTGAAGAAGAACCAAGTAGTAGTGATTTTAATATAAGTTCAAATAATAAATTCTTTACTCCTGCCTTAAATGAAAGAAAGACGATAGAATTAAATGAAGAATTAACTAGAGTTGAAAACCCTATGGATAGAGTTAAACAATTAAGTAATAATAACTCTGGTGGCTATAATGAAACTGGAGAGATGTCATTAAAAGATTCTATAAATGTAGTTAGAAATAGTCTTGAAAGCTTGGGAAATAAAGGAGTATATGCAGAAGTAGAAGAAATTGATTTCCCAGAATATTATCAAATAACTATAAAAATACCAAAAGACAACTAATTATTATTAGTTGTTTTTAGTTAATAATATGTTATAATCTCTTAGCAAAGGGGATAAAATTATGATAAAAATATATAATATTTATTTATTTAAGAATGAGGAATTAGAAAAAGAATATAAAGAAATAAAAACTATCGATAAAGATGGAAAAATAATATTTAAAATAGACGATATAAAAACAACAATAAACAAAGATGAAATAATAAGAGAAAACAACGAATATAAGTTTTATTTAAATATTCCTAAAAAAAATAGTTATTATATATTAAAAAGTCATAATTTATCATATGATATTACAGTTGAAAAAGCTCAAATAAAAAGAATAAATAATGAGATAATAATAAATTACAAAATAGAAACAAACGATGAAGAAATAACTATAAAAATAGTAGAAAGAATGTGATATTATGCAAGCTTTTATTAAAACACAAGAAGAGTACATAAAAGAAAAAATAAAAAAACTAGGTTATGAAATAAAAGACGTAACATTAAATGTTTCTTCTAGACCCGAATTAGGAGATTATCAATTTAATGGAATAATGGCTTTAGCCAAAGAGTATAAAAGAAATCCAAGAGAAATTGCTGAAGAATTGGTAAATTCAATTAAAGAAGATAATTTTTATAAAGATATAAATATGGCAGGGCCAGGATTTATAAATATAACATTTTCAGATGAACAATTAATTAATCATTTAAATGAATTAAATGAAAACATTAATCTTAATTATACTGTAGATAAAAAAAGAACAATATTTTTAGATTATGGCGGAGCAAATGTTGCCAAAGCATTACATGTTGGACACTTAAGAAGTGCAAACATAGGTGAAGCATTAAAAAGATTAGCTAAGTCTTTGGGAAATGAAACAATAGCTGATGCACACTTAGGTGACTGGGGAAGACCAATTGGCCTAGTAATGTTAGAAATAAAAAATAGATTTCCTAATTTACCTTACTTTGATGAAAACCACAAAGGAAGCTATCCAGACCAATCTCCAGTAACAAACGAAGATTTAATGGAAATGTATCCAAAAGCATCAGAAAAAGCTAAAAATGACGAGAAATATATGGAAGAAGCAAGGGAAATAACAGCTAAGTTTCAAAGTGGAGATAAAGGATTAATGGCGTTATGGGAACACATAATGAACGTTTCTAAAAAAGATATAAAAGCAAGTTATGATAGATTAAATACAACCTTTGAAGTATGGGAAGGTGAAAGTGATTGCGATAAGTATATCCCAGAATTGATAGAATATTTAGAAAAAGAAAAACTTATAAAAGAAAGTCAAGGAGCCAGAATTATAGAGGTAAAAGAAGAAAATGACGATCATGAAGTGCCTCCTTTATTATTAGTAAAATCTAATGGTTCACATTCATATGAAACAACAGATTTGGCTTGTATTTGGGAAAGAATGCATAAATGGAGCCCAGATGAAATATGGTATTTAACAGATTCTAGACAAGCTTTACATTTTGAACAAGTCTTTAGAGCAGCAAAAAAAGCAAAAATAGTAAAAGATACAACAAAATTAGAGTTTATTCCATTTGGTACTATGAACGGAGTAGATGGCAAGCCCTTCAAAACAAGAGATGGCGGCACTATGAAATTAGACGATTTAATAGATCTAGCCGCTGTTGAATGTGAGAAAAAAATATTACCAAATATTATTGGAGAAGAAAGAAAAAAAATTGCCGAAATTGTAGCATTATCTGCTGTAAAATACGCAGATCTACTACCGTATAGATTAACAGATTATGTATTTGATCCAGTTAAATTTAGTGATCTTCAAGGTAAAACTGGTCCATATTTGTTATATTCTACAATAAGAATGAAATCACTATTAGCAAAAGCAAATGAAGAAAAAATAGAATATAAAAAGATTTTAACAATATCAGACGAATTCCAAAGAAATATTATGATTTCTTTATTAAATATAAACAGCGTGTTGAATAAATCTTTTGAATCACGTTCGTTAAATGATATATGTGAACATTTATATAAAATTACTAATACATATAATAATTTCTATTATCAGAATAGAATACTTACAGAGTCTAATATAAAAATTAGAGAATCATGGTTAACTCTAACAAAAATAGTATATGATAATAACTGCAAGATGCTAAAAATATTAGGTATAAATGTACCAGAAAGAATGTAAATAAAAAAAATTAAAAAAATAGTATTGTCATATTAAAAAAAATATGTATAATTGTGTCTAGTGGTTATGGAGGAAATGCTAATGAGTTCAAAAAATTTGACTCTAGAAGAGTTAGAAGCAATGTCGTATGATGATATTGCACTAATAGTTTTAAATGAATCAAAAAAGACAATGAAAATTAATGATTTATTCAAAAAAGTATGTGATTTATTAAAGATGAGTGAAGAAGAATATGTTAATAAATTACCAGCATTCTTTGATGTAATAAGTACTGATCATCGATTTATTATGTTAGATGATGGATCTTGGGACATAAAAACAAGACATTCAACAAAAGTAATAATCGATAACGATGATGATGAAGACGAAGAAATAATACTTGATGAAGAAGAACCTGAAGAAGATGATGAAGAAGATATATTTTATGATGAAGATTCTTCAGATGATGATACAACCGAAGATGATTTAAAAGATTTAGTAATCATTGATGAAGAAGAAACAAATGGTTAATATCATTTGTTTTTTTTACTTAAAATGATATAATACCAAAGAAAGGCGTGACAATATGATAGAAAGATTAGAAGCTATATCAGAAAAATATCAAGAATTAACTAACAAATTATCATCTCCAGAAGTATTATCAGACTATAACGAATTAAAAAAATTATCAAAAGAACAAAAAGATTTAGAAGAACAATATAATAAATATCAAGAGTATAAAAAAGTTATAAATGATATTGGTGAAGCAAAAGAATTAATAGATGATCCAGAAATGGGAGAAATGGCTTCTCAAGAATTAGAAGAATTAGAAGCAAAAAAAGAAATACTAACTAAAGAATTAGAACTATTATTAATACCAAAAGACGAAAATGATGATAAAAATATAATAATAGAGATAAGAGGAGCAGCTGGAGGAGACGAAGCAAATATATTTGCTGGTGATCTATTTAGAATGTATCAACACTATGCTGATAAAAATGGTTGGAAAATAGAAATAATAAATGAAGAAGCCGGCAGTGCTGGTGGATATTCCCAAGTAGAAGCAATAATAAAGGGAGATAACGTTTATTCAAAGCTAAAATACGAATCAGGTTCCCATCGTGTTCAACGTGTACCAGTAACTGAATCTAATGGAAGAATACAAACTTCTACAGCAACAGTACTTATCATGCCAGAAGTAGAAGATGTTGATATAGAAATTAATCCAAACGATTTAAGAATAGATGTATACTGTGCAACTGGTCATGGAGGTCAAGGGGTTAATACTACACCATCAGCCGTAAGAATAACACACCTTCCAACCAATACAGTTGTTACATGTCAAAACGAAAGAAGTCAATTACAAAACAAACAAGAAGCAATGCAAGTATTAAAATCTAGACTATACCAAATGGCGCAAGAAGAACAAGATGCAAAAGTAGGAAACGAAAGAAGAAGTAAAATAGGTACAGGAGATAGAGCAGAAAAAATAAGAACATACAATTATCCTCAAAACAGAGTAACAGATCATCGTATAGGATATACTACAAATAACTTAGATAGAATTATGGATGGAGCCTTAGATGAAATAATTGAAGCTCTTATAACAGAAGATATGGCTCGTAAACTTAGAGGAGAATGAAAGAAGATATAGATTATCTAAAAAAATATTTGCACCCAGAAGATAATTTAGAATTAGCTATAAAAAGATTAGAATCTGGCGAACCAGTTCAATACATAGTAGGAGATGTTAACTTTTATGGTAATACCATTAAAGTAAATAGAAACGTTCTAATTCCACGTCCAGAAACAGAAGAACTAGTTGAAAAAACTACCGAATATCTAAAAGAATTATTTACTAATAATTTTAGTATTTTAGATATTGGAACAGGTAGTGGTTGTATTCCTATAGCATTAAAAAAATTATTTCCCAAGGCGGATATAAGTGCAGTAGATATATCAAAAGAAGCATTAGTAATTGCTCAAGAAAATGCTAGAATAAACAATACTCCTATTAATTTTTATGAAAGTGATATCTTTTCAAATGTAAAAGAAAAATTTGATTGTATTATATCAAATCCACCATATCTTACAGAGAAAGATTTTATAATGGATATTGTAAAAAACAATGAACCAGCCATAGCGCTATATGGAGAAGATAATGGTTTATACTTTTATAAAGAAATATTAAAAAAAGGAAAAAAATATCTAAAAGATAAGTTTATAATAGCATTTGAAATAGGAGAAACTCAAAAAGAAAAAATACTTAATATAGCTAGTAATTATTATCCTTCAGCAACAATAATAGCAGCAAAGGACTTAAGAAAATTAGATAGATTCATTTTTATAATTCAAAAGTAGCAAAAGCTACTTTTTTATTTACTTTTTAATAGTAAAATAGCTCCAATTTGTTTGACAAAGCATTATATAAAATATAATATTAAATTATAAACGAAAAAGAGTGTGATGTTATGAAACAACTTGTAATTAACGGAAATAAAGAATTAAAAGGAGAAATAAAAATTAGTGGAGCTAAAAATAGTATTGTAGCATTAATTCCTGCAGCTATTTTATCAGATGATAAAGTATCATTATACAATGTGCCTAATATATCTGATACAAAAGCATTATTAGATATTTTAGATTTGTTAAACTGTGAATATAAGTATGATAACGAAGCCTTAGAAATAAACACAAAAAAAATAAAAAACAAAGTAATAGAGGAAGAATTATCAAAAAAATTAAGAGCATCATATTATTTTATGGGGGCTCTACTAGCAAAATTTAAACAAGTAGAAATATATTTCCCAGGTGGATGCAATATTGGCTCAAGACCGATAGATTTCCATATAAAGGGATTTGAAAAACTAGGAGCAGAAGTAACAATAGACGGAAACAAATATACGTTTAAAGCAAAAAAACTAAAAGGTGCAAATATATATCTAGATTTTGCTTCAGTTGGAGCCACTATTAATATAATGTTAGCAGCTGTAAAAGCAGAAGGAAAAACAACAATATCTAATGCTGCTAAAGAACCAGAAATAGTAAATGTTGCAACATTATTAAACAGCATGGGAGCTAAAATATCTGGTGCTGGTACAAGTGAAATAAAAATAGAAGGTGTTAACCATCTAAGTGCGGGAGTTATTGATGTAATTCCAGATCGAATAGAAGCAGGTACATATATTATAGCTGGAGCATTAGTTGGTAATAAATTAAGAATATCTGGAATAATAGAAGAGCATGTAGAAGCCTTACTTTCTAAACTTAAAGAAATGGGTGTTAAACTTGAATGCACAGGAGATTCGATAGTTATTAGCAAGTCTAAAAGATATAAACCTATTAATATAAAAACATTAGTTTTTCCAGGTTTTGTTACAGATTTAGGTCAACCAGTAAGTGTCTTATTAACCCAAGCAGATGGTATGTCTATATTTGAAGAAACAATCTTTGAAAATAGAATGGGACACGTAAAATACCTTCAAAAAATGGGAGCAAATATAAGAGTAAATGATAGAACTGCTATTATAATTGGACCAGCCCATTTAAAAGGAAAAGAAGTCGTAGCTACAGATTTAAGAGCTGGAGCAGCGATGGTCTTAGCTGGATTAGTTGCTAAAGGAACAACAACCATTAACAATATAGAACATATTCTAAGAGGTTATGAAAATATAGTAGAAAAATTACAAAACGTTGGTGCCGATATTAAGATTGTAGAAGTGGAATAATCATTGTTTCACTTTTTTTGTGCTCTATACACTATTTGACACAAATTTAAATATTTGGTAAAATGAATAAGTCTTATGGTGCACTATTCTAGTCATAAACATTATCTGAAGATAGGGCTAAAAATCTATCAATTGATTAATAGACACTTTGTATATCTGCTTGTTTCGCCCAGATTCGGGTGGATATATGATTTTAGAATTAAGGAAATAATATAATGGCATATATTTCTCTTCCTTCTTTCAAGTCATAATAATTATTACTAATCATGTCGTGAGTGGTTAAGAGGGATATTTTTGAAATCTTAGTTGCAAAAGCGAATAAGGATAATCAATTTATGTTTGAGAAATTCTCTAGAGTGTATGTGTTATAAAGTTTGAAGTGCGGACTAAGTGGTAATCGAGTAATCGCAATGGCAACATTCGATTGTCGTCCTTAAAGAGAAATCGCCAACGAGTAATCGAGTGGTGGAAGATAGAGAAATTCAACTCGACCAAAGCCGTAAAATTAATTTATGATATAACCATAAAATATTTAAACACTTTATAAGGAGAGTTAATATGAAAGAAAATGTTAACTGGATATATAAAGTTTTTTTATTATCTTTTATTCTTGCTATAGTATTTAGTAGTGGATCATCATTTATTGCTAATCATGCTAATTCTATTATATTAGGAATAATAATTATAATAGTAATAATTATTGGAATAATCTTTGATATGATTGGAGTAGCAGTATTAACTAGTAATGAATCAAGTCTACATGCTAAAGCTTCAAAAAAAATAAGAGGTGCTAAAGAAGCTATATATTTATTAAAAAATGCTCCAAAAGTATCTTCTATTTGTAATGATGTTGTTGGAGATGTATGTGGAATAGTAAGTGGAAGTTTAGGAGCAGTACTTACTATAAATATTGCTAGTTATTTTAATTGGAATATTGTAATAGTAACAACGGTTATTACAGCTCTTATTTCGTCTTTAACAGTTGGTGGAAAAGCAATATTTAAAACAGTAGCTACTAAAAAAGCTGATAATATAGTATATAATGTAGGAAAAACAATGTCGTTTTTTATAAAAAAAACGTAAAAAATTATTATTAATACTTGCAACAGATTAAAAACATGATATAATACATTAGACGCAGAAATACTATGTTGAGATTATTTAACATGGCGGAAGGAGTGTAGTAAATGAAAAAAGGAATACATCCAGAAATGAAAGATTGTAAGGTTACTTGTAGTTGTGGAGCAACATTTATGACAAAATCTAACAAAGAAGAAATATTTATAGAAGTTTGTAATGAATGTCATCCATTCTATACAGGAAAACAAGGAAAAACTAAGAAAACTGGAAATATTGAAAAATTCAACCGTAAATATGGAATTACTGAAGAAACTGCTGAATAGTAGTTTCTTTTTTAATACTAGTATCTAGTATTAGTAAAATAAGAAATGTCTTTACTTTAAGTTATTTTTTATACGTGTTATACTAAAGTTGGTGATATATATGGGGAAAATAGGTTATCTATTCAAAAGAATAAAAGGAATGAATTATAAAGGATTCTTTGATACTATAGATGAAGTCCATAAAAAAAGTAAAAAAAATAAAATATCATTATTTTTTGATATTATTCATTGTGGTTTAAAATACCAGGCAGGATATATGGATTATAAACTATTAGAAATGTATAGAATACCTGAAAAAAATAGAAACACTTTTATTACAAGAGGAATTAATAATGAAATAGTTACTAAATATAACAATCCAGAATATATAAAATATTTTAGTGATAAAATTGAATTTAATAAAAAATTTAATAAATATTTAAATAGAGATTGGCTAGAAGTAACTAAGGATAATTATGATGAATTTAAACAATTTATTAAAAAACATTCTGAAATAGTTATTAAACCAGTAGATGAAAGCTGTGGAAAAGGAATAGAAATAATTGAAGTAACTGATAAAAATGTTAAAAAAACATATGATAATATTCTTAAAACTAAAAGAATATTAGTAGAAGAAGTAGCTAAGCAATGTCAAGAAATATCTTCACTTCATCCTAAATCAATTAATACTATTAGAATGGTAACATTAAATAATCATCTAGTAGCTGCTTATTTGCGTATCGGAACAGGGGAAAATGTAGTTGATAATTTTAATCACGGAGGTGTAGTAGCGCCTATTAATATAGATACAGGTATTATAGATTATCCTGCAATAGATAAACACGATCATGTTTATGAAAAACATCCAGATACCAATATCTCCATAGTATGGTTTCAAATTCCTAAATGGAATAAAGTAAAAAAATATATAGAAGAATGCTCGAAAATAATTCCAGAAATGGGTTATGTAGGATGGGATGTATGCTTAGGAGAAAAGGGACCTTGCTTAATTGAAGGTAATGAATTCCCTGGGCATGATATTTATCAGTTACCACCACATAGAACAGATAACATAGGTATGTTGCCTTTATTTAAAAAAGCTATGGAAGGAGAAATAGAAAATGAAAATAGCGATAGCAACTGATCATAATGGTGTAAATGAAAAAAAAATAATAATAGAAACTTTAAAAGAAAAGTATGAATTTGTTGATAAAAGTCCTAATAATTACGCTACAGATGATTATCCAGATTTTGCTTTAGAAGTAGCAAACGCAATTAATAATAAAGAAGCAGATTTTGGAATATTAATGTGTGGTACAGGAATAGGAATGAGTATAGCAGCAAATAAAGTAAAAGGAATAAGAGCAGCACACTGTTCTAACACAGAACAAGCAAGATTAACAAGAGTAGATAACGATGCTAATATTATTTGTTTTAGTTATAAACAAGATATGAAAGAATTAATTTCTATGATTAATATGTTTATGAATACTGAACATAGTACTGAAGAAAGACATCTTAGAAGAGTTCAAAAAATAAAAGATATCGAAGAAGGAAAAATTAGATGAATTACAAAGCTTACTTATATGTAATAACAGTTTTATTAAGCGCTTATGCATTATCTGGTGTGAATTTTGATAATTTTATCAAAAAAAATAAAGCTTTAGAAGCTCGTATCTTAGTAATAATAACAAGTTTAATAATGGGTTATTTATTAACTAATTTTATTACTGATTTCTTTAATGTAAGTTCGTTAATAAAATAACACACCACAATATTATTATACCACTTTAACAAACTAATTGTTAGATATTTTTTTTACATAAAAAATGCTATAATTATTGCAAGGAGGATGATGATATGAAATATAACATCAGAGGAGACAAAATAACTGTTACAGGTGCAATGAAAAATTATATTGAAGAAAAATTATCTAAAATGGATAAATACTTCGAAGAACCAGGAGATATAACAGCTACTGTCTTAGTTAAAGTGAAAGAATTGGAACAAACAATAGAAGTAACTGTTCCTACAAAAAGATTTACTATTAGAGCTGAAGAATCAAATGAAGATTTTTATGCAGCAGTAGATCTAGTTGTTAACAAATTAGAAAGACAAATAAGAAAGAATAAAGATAGATTATCAAGAAAATATAAGAATTCAGAACATGTAGAATTCAATTTTAACTACGAAGATGAAGAAGTAAAAGAAGAAAATAATTCTAAAATAGTTAAAAGAAAAAATATATCAATGAAACCAATGGATGAAGAAGAAGCTATTCTTCAAATAGATTTATTGAATCATGATTTCTTTGTATTTAAAAATATTGATGAAGAATGTGTATCAGTTCTATATGTAAGAAAAGATGGTAATTACGGAATAATCAACATGAAATAGATGGGAAACCATCTTTTTTTAATTCTAAATAAAAAAAGAGCAATAATAACCTTGAATTTATTGACAATATAGATTAAAATATAGAATACGTAGAGAAATGGGAACTTATGCCCTTATTTATAAATTATAGACATGGAGGATGGACTATGGGATTATTGAGATCTTTAATAGATTCAGAATATAAAGAATTAAAGAAATTTGAAAAAAAAGCAAAACAAATAGATGCTTTAAGTGAAGAAATGGCAGCACTAAGCGATAAAGAGTTAGCAGCTAAAACAGATGAATTTAAAAAAGAATTAGAAGAAGGAAAAACTCTAGAAGATATACTTGTTCCAGCATTTGCCGTAGTAAGAGAAGCTGCATATAGAGTAATTGGAGAAAAACCATACTTTGTTCAAATCCTTGGTGGTTTAGCTATTCACTATGGTAATATAGCTGAAATGAAAACTGGTGAAGGAAAAACTTTAACAGAAACAATGCCTACATATTTAAATGCTTTAACAGGAAAAGGTGTTCATATCGTAACAGTTAATGAATTCCTAGCTAAACGTGACTCTGAATGGATGGGAAATATATTTAGATTTTTAGGATTAACCGTAGGATTAAATATGCGTGAAATGTCTCCAGCCCAAAAAAGAGCAGCATATGAGTGTGATGTTTTATATTCTACCAATAATGAAATAGGATTCGACTATTTAAGAGATAACATGGTTGTTAGAGCACAAGATAGAGTACAAAGACCATTAAATTTTTGTATTGTCGATGAAGTAGACTCAATTCTTATTGATGAAGCACGTACTCCATTAATTATTTCTGGTGGTAAATTTGAATCTAAAAATTTATATGAATCAGCCGATAGTGCTGTAAAAAGATTAGAAGAAGAAGATTATACAATAGATGAGAAAACTAAAAGTGTTTCTTTAACAGATTCAGGTGTTGAAAAAATAGAAAAAATATTCCATTTAAAGAATCTATTTGATTTAGAAAATGCAGTATTAGTTCATCACTTAAATCAGGCTTTAAAAGCTAACTATGGCTTTAAATTAGATGTAGATTATGTTGTAGAAAACGGTGAAGTAATAATAGTAGATCAATTTACTGGGCGTTTAATGCATGGTAGACAATTTAGTGATGGATTACACCAAGCTATCGAAGCTAAAGAAGGCGTTAAAATCAACGAAGAAACTAAAACTATGGCTACTATTACATTCCAAAACTTATTCAGAATGTATAACAAATTGTCAGGTATGACAGGAACTGCTAAAACAGAAGAAGAAGAATTTAGAGATATTTACAATATGTATGTTATTCAAATTCCAACTAATAAACCTGTAATAAGAGAAGACTATCCTGATTTAGTATATGCCACAGAAAAAGGAAAATTCAAAGCAATTGTTAATAAAATTAAAGAAATCCACAGTACTGGACAACCTATACTAGTTGGTACTATATCAGTTGAAAACAACGAAAGACTAAGCGAAATGCTTAAAAAAGAAAAATTAAAACATGAAGTATTAAATGCTAAAAACCACGAAAGAGAAGCTGAAATAATAGCTAAAGCTGGTGAAAAAGGAGCAATTACTATTGCTACTAACATGGCCGGCCGTGGTACCGATATTAAATTAGGTGAAGGCGTTAAAGAACTTGGTGGTTTATGTGTAATAGGTACAGAAAGACATGAATCACGTCGTATTGATAATCAGTTACGTGGACGTTCAGGTCGTCAAGGAGATCCAGGTATGTCTCAATTCTTTGTATCTTTTGACGATGATTTAATGAGAAGATTTGGTACTGATAAGATTAAACAAATGTTAATAAATGTAGGATTCTCAGATGAACAAGCTATCAGATCTAAAACATTTACAAAAAGTATTGAACAAGCACAAAGAAAAGTAGAAGGAAATAACTATGATGCTCGTAAATCTTTACTAGATTATGATAATGTAATGAACGAACAAAGAGAAATAATCTATGCAAGACGTAATGAGATACTAGATCAAGAATCTATTAAAGATAGAACACAAGAAACATTCCGAACAAATATTACTTATTTAGTTAATAGTCATATTGAACCAGAAGGATATTTAACAGAAGATGATAAAAGCGAAATTATTGAATATCTAAATACAAACTTAATTAAAACAACCAAACTAGATGTAAAAGAAATAATAGATATGAAAACTGAAGGAGAAGTAATAGATTACTTAACTGAAAAAGTAAAAGAAGATTACAATGAAAAAGTAAAAGATATTCCAGAAGAAGTAATAAATGAATTTGAAAAAGCTATTGCACTTAGAGTAATAGATGAAGCTTGGATAGATCATATTGGAGCTATGGAACATTTAAGAGAAGGAATTTACTTAAGAGGTTATGCTCAAACTAATCCATTACAAGCTTATACTTTAGAAGGATATGAATTATTTGATGACTTAATGGCTGGAATTTCATCTAATATTTCTATTTACTTATTAAAAGCAGAAGTTAGACAAAATACTGAGAGAAAAGAACAAAGATCAAATACAATAGTTCATGATACTCACATTAAACAAAAAGGACAACCTATCAAAAAAGA